>NZ_JBEZLM010000012.1:0-306880 GCF_040652095.1 Streptomyces sp. NPDC048290 | reverse complement strand
ACGCTGGTGCTGGCGTTCTTCAACCCGTTGGCCGCGCTGGTCCGTCAGACGTTTCTGAAGGCGTTGTACCAGGCGATTCTGTCGAGTCTGAAGTACCGGGTGCTGTTCGCGATCGTGGTGCAGCAGGTGATCAATGTCCCGATGGGCGTGATTCTGGACCAGTTGGTGCAGTGGAGGCTGGCGCAGGAGGGGAAGTTCACGACGCAGGGCTCGATGTACACCTCGCAGGCGGCTGGGTTCGGTGCGGTGCAGGGTCTGGTGGCGGTGCCGATGCAGTTCGCTGCGGGATGGCTGGCCGGGCATGTGTCGAAGTGGATCAACAAGGGTGTGCGGGGGTCGTTGTTCGACGACCTGGTGAATGCTTTCCGGGGGCGTCCGGGGTCGGGTCCTGATGTGCCGCCGTCCGGGGGCGGGAAGCCCGGCGCGCGCCCCCCGGCCGACCAGGTGTTCGCGCGGGGGTTCTCGGACCGGGTGGATCAGGTGCTGAAGGGTCTCTCGCGTCCTGGTGGTCTGGACGGGGCGGGCGAGGACACCTTCGTGACCAGCATGGGGAATCTGTTCGCGCGCCGGTTCGGTGAGGACATGGGTGTGGGGGCGGCGCGGGGGCTGGGGCGGGAGTGGGCTGACACCTTGGTGAGGGGCGCGGGCCGGGAGGGTCTTGGGGGCGCGCTGGACGATGTGCTGGCGCGGGGACTGCCGGTGGGGGTCGGGGACGACGTGCGGCGGGCGATGTCGTATGGGGTGGCGCGGCATGTGGGGCCGGATTCCTGGGCGGGGAAGTTCGGTGCGTTCCTGGTGCAGGGGGTGGGTGAGGGCGCGACGGGTGTGGGTGCGGAGATGGCCTACAACGCGATGGCGTTCAGGACGTTCAGCGTGGGGGCCGCCGGGTTCTACTCGGGATTCGCGAGCGAGCGGCTGAACGCGGTCCTGGAGATCAACGCCGGTTCGATGGGCGCGGGGCTGCGTGCGCGTTTTGACGATCTGACGTCGAAGATCTCGGCGTTCACGGATTTCTCGGGATTCAGGAACGGGTTGCTCAACGGGTCCGACGTCCCGTCGGCAATGGCTCCAACCCCTGTCGCCTCAGGCACGAATTCGCCGAACGGGTCGTTTTCGGCTACCACGAATGGGCCGATCGTTCGGTCGGGCAACGATGTCTCCGTGGCGGGCGAGCCTGCGTCCACGGACCCGGTCAGCGTGCGGACGACCACGAGCGACGCCCTCTTCCAGACGCTGTCCGTGGACGTGGACCCGATCACGGTCACCGCGCCCACGCCCCTTCCCGCCGTGACCGGCATGGACATCCCTGCGACGACGCTCCCCGGCATCGACATCCCTACGACGACGATCCCTACGACCGCGATCTCTGGCATCGACGTTCCTTCGACCGTGGTCCCTCCGACCACGACCTCCACCACCGACACCCCACCGACCGCGATCCCTCCCACCCCCACCAGTTCCACCCCCTCCGACACGTCGTCCCCCCAGGACCGAGACGCCGCGACCCTTCCGCCCCCGGTGTCCCGTTCGGCCCCGCACATCGTCGTGCCGGACAGCCGGGGCCTGCGGGACGCGGTCACCCGTGCCGCCGTGGCCGCCCTGCGCGAGGACGGGGCGACGCGGACGGGCGAGCCCGATCCGGCGCGGCAGGACCCCAACCCCCTCACCCGCATCAACTGCGTGATCCTCCTGGAGCACCTGACCCGCCACCTCTACCCGGCCAACAACCTCCACCTCCTCGCCTCCCCGAACACCCCCACCGCCCCCGGCGGCACAGGCGTCCGGGCCGCCGTGACCGTCGATGACATCAATGCCGGCACCTCCCGCACCGACCGGCGGCTGGCGGACGGACCCGGCTGGCGGACGGTCACCTCCTGGGACACCGTCCAGCAGGCCCTGGACGGGGCGGAGCCCGGTTCCAGCGCGCTGATCCTCAGCGGAAGCGCCACCGGCGACGGACACGCCTTCGCCGCGTTCCGGACGACGACCGAGGTCAACTGGGTCGAGATGCAGGCCGATACGGGCCCCTTCACCGGCCCCGACCAGCCCCGGAACCTCCCCCTGAACACCCGGGCCGTGATCGTCGGCCCCGACGGCACCGTCCGCCCCGACGCACTCCCCGAACAGCCCTCCACCGCCACCCTCGACGCCCTCACCGACCCCCCCGCCTCCCTCGACTACGCCGGTCTCGCCGAGGAGCAGCGCGCCACCGTCCGCCGCCCCACCGGCTACCCGGACCTCATGGGCAACCTGTTCCAGGACGACACCGTCCGCGTGCCTGCCCCCCTGCCGCCCGCCCCTCCGCTCCCCGCCCCCGACTGGCACGCCCTCGCCCACGCCCCGGTCTTCGATGTGCCCCGGCTGCTGGCCGAGTTCGCCGCCACCCCGGGGGCGACCGTCGACACGACCGTCCGGGGGCTGGCCGACGCGATCGTCCGGCAGACCGGCGGTCCGCTCGACGCCGCCGTCCTCACCTTCGACATCGCCGCCACCGAGACCCCGGACCGGGTGCGCGGTCATCTCGCCTGGGCCCTGGGGGTCGTACGGGAGGATCTGCGGCAGGAAGCGGGGTCCGACCCGCAGGCCGAGGCACGGGCGCGGCGGTTCGTGCGGGTACACCACACCTCCTACCTGAACCCGCGTCTGCTGCTCGACCGCCCCGGCACGCTGTACGACTCCCTCGCGGCGGTGGACCATCAGGTGCGGGCCGTCCGCGCCGCGTTCGCGCGTGGCGCCGACCCCCTGCCCGTGCCGCCTCCGCCCGAGCCGCTCCGGGTCTTGGGCATCCGCCCGCAGAATCTGCTGGTCGCCCTCACCGAGGAACTCGGCGTCCCCGTCCGGCTGGACGTCAGGAACCCGGACGGGTCGACGTACCGGCGCTGGGCGGAGTCCAGCGGGCTCGTCTACGCCCAGGACCCGACGCCGGGCGGCGTCCTGCCCGTCGAGGTCCACGGTGTGTGGGGCTGGACCGTGCTGGACCGCACCCTGAGCGACGTCCACACCCGCCTCCCGGACCTGCACCGGTACGCGCGGCTGCTCACCGCGCCCCGGCTGCCCCGCGCGGCCGAGACACAGGCCGCGCTGCCGCCGCAGGTGGTGAACGACGCGCACACGGCCCTGGAGTTGATCGACGGCCTGACGCGCGGCACCCTCCGCCAGCATGTGCGCACGGCCGTCGACCGGATCGACGCTCTGCTCGACCCGACGGCGATCACCTCGCTGACCACGGAGCTGGCCGGGCGGCAGCCGACCGGCTCCCGGGCCGCCCAGGTCGGCGCGCTGACCGGACGGCTGGTCGCCGCCGGTGACGGGGCCTCCGCCATGCTGCTCCCCGCGCCGGACGGCCCCCCGGCCTCCCCCCTCCACCTGGTGAACGTCGACGGTGTCATCCGCTGGGTCGACGCCGACAGCGGCCCGCTGCCCGACCCCCGGGTCCCGGGCAGCGCGTTCCGTGCGCTGGAGTTCGACCCGGACGGCCACCCGCTCGCCCCGCAGCCCGATCTGCTCCCGCTGGGCGGCCATGTCTGGCCCCTGCGCGACCTGCTCCTCGGGGACGCGGAGTGGACGCGCGTCCTGGACCTGGCGGCACCGGAACGGCCGTCGGCCCGGGTCGCGCCGCCCGTGCCGTTCAGCGACCAGGTGACGGCGTTCGGCACCGGCCACACCGGCGCCCTGGACCTCGTCCACATCCTCCCCGTGCCGCAGACGACCGTCGACTGGCTCCAGGACCAGGTCATCCGAGCCGTAGAAAGCACGGCGAACGCGGCGAACGCAGTCAACACGCCCAACAGGACCAACAGGACCAACAGGCCCAACACAGCGACCGCACAAGCCCTCACCCGCCCGGACGAAACGTTTCGCTCCGCCGTTCGCTCCACCCTCACCACCCGATTCCTCAGCGCCGACTGGCCCCGGCTGTTCAGTGCGTCGGGACTCCCGCTGCGGGTGCCGTACCGGGGCACCTGGTACCCGGTGTCCCTCCGGCTGGCCACCGCCGACCCGGAGCGCGCCGACCCGGGGATGGAGCAGCTCGCCGACGGCCCGCCCGCGGCCGTGCACCGATGGGCGTACGCGAACGGCGAGATCACCGAGACCGTCGGTGAGGGCGGACTGCGCCCGGGGACGGCGGCGTACACACGGTCGTTCCCGATCGGGCGGCGACCGCTGGCGGAGGCCGCGATCAGCCCCCAGGCGGCCGTCGCGCACAACCAGGCCGGCAGCTGGGTGACGACCGGCCGGACCGTCTTCCCGATGGTGCGGCTGCGCAGCTCCGAGCGGACGTTCCCCTTCACGTTCGCCATGGAGTGGGAGCTGCGGACCGGCGACGCCGCCGGGGAACTGCTCGCCGGACGGCTCCCGGACGACCGCTGGGAGGCCACCGAGGGCCCCGCCCCGGACCGGCTGACGGTGTGGTTCCCGCGCCACCTGGTGGAACCGGTGGCCGCCCCCGCCCCCGACCCCGCCGACCCCGCGACCCGGCCCGCCCCGCTGTCCCGGCTGCTGGACGAGGTGCCCCTCTACAGCCTGGTCAGCATCCCCGGCCACGACCGGCTGGCCGCGCACATCGTGGAGTCCTTCCCGGGCCACCTCGACCAGCTGTCCGACAGCTCGCGCGAGGCGCTGCGCGAGTTCCTCTCCGAGGGCAGTCTGCGGGTCAACATGCCGTTCCTGTGGGGCGGTTCCCTGCCGTCGCCCACCCTGTACGACACGCGCGGCACGGTCCTCGGGTATCTGCGCCTCGACGTGGACCTGACCGGCGGCGACAAGGTGACCGGGCCCATGTTCGGCAGCGCCCAGATCCAGAGCATCTTGAACCGCACGGTACGGATGACCGGCGGCTCCTCCGTGACGAACTCCCTCGGCGTCAACCTCCCCGTGCCGGGCGTGTCGCTGACCCTCGGCGGCGGCACCGACCCGGACACCGGCGCCCCCCGTGTCGGCGGCTCGCTGAGCGTCCAGGTCGGCGTACGGCACACCTTCACCCACACCCTGGGCTCCGGCGGCTCCACCCGCGTGATGCGCACCCTGAGCATCACCCGCCCCCTGTTCCACATCACCCCCGACGTGACCGTGCGGGCCGTCCTGGTCCGCCCCGCCGGTCCCGAGGTGCGGCCCGCCGAGGGCACCCCGCTGGCCGACCCGGCCCGCCGCTACCCGGTGAACCTGCGGGTCCCCTCCGCCGACTCCCTGGGCGCGGCGCCCGCCGTGCCCCGGCACCTCCCCGGGCATCTGCTGCACCTCACCTCCCTCGGCACCGCCACGACCACCCTCCAGGTCGAGGGCACCGCCGCGCTGTTCGACCAGGCCCGCGCGGTGCTCGGCGACCGCGGCTTCCTGCCGCCCCCGTCCTGGTCCGACGCCCTCGGCATCCCGGACGCGGCCACCCAGAAGTCCGTACGGGCCGGGCGGCTGGACAATCTGCGCCGCTTCGACCAGGCCCGCGAGCGGCTCGGCCTGCGCTCCGCACTGGACGAGATGATCGACGGCGGCCTGACCACGACGTTCACCCTGCCCACCACCGCCGGGGTGCGCCGCGCCACGCTCACCCTCGTCGCCGAACGCGCCTACCAGGACGCGGGCCCGCACGCCGGGGTGGTCCACGAGTCGTCGGTGCCCGCCGTGTACACCGCGAACTTCTTCGGCGCCGGCCTCAGCGGCGAGGAGTCCTTCACGACGGTCCCGCTCGCCTGGAGCGCCGGGGTGAGCGGCACGGTCACCAACCCGGTCGGCTTCCTGGGCGGCACCCGACCCCTCACCCAGGCCGGCGCCGAGTACGTGTACAGCGCCCAGAACGCGCACACCCGGGGCTCCGCGACCGGGGCCGACCACGACTACTACGTCGTGAACCCCTCCGCCGAGGGCATCCAGGTCTTCCGCGTCCCGGTCACCTACCGCATGGAGCTGTCCTTCAGCGAGGGCCCGTCCCCGAGCCCCTGGCAGGGCGACGGCTGGGTACGGCTGGCCGTGCCGACGTTCCGCACCCTCACCGATCCCCTCGACACCCCCGGCCGGACGCTCCCGCTGGTCCGCGACAAGGACCAGGCGGACGAGCCCCTGCTGCGGCAGCCGGAGAACGGCGACCGCACGCTCCAGAACGGTGTGCTGCGGCTGCCCGAGACGGCGTTCCTGACCCGGGTGGAGGGCAGCGGCACCCTGCGCGGTGCCGTCCACGACCTCCTCGCGGGCCTGGACCGGGAGGCGGCCGTCCTCGCGGAGACCGCCGAGCGCGCCGCGACGATACCGGGGGCGTGGCCGGAGGACCCGGGGGCGAGGCGGGAGCGCTCCCTCGAAGACCCGGGGGCGGGGCGGGAGCGCTCCCTCGAAGACCCGGGGCCGGCCCCGCGGCACGCCGAGCCCGCCTCGGTACCCGCCCCTGACTCCGGCGCCGCTGACGACCAGCGCCTCGCGGCCCTCGACAACCCCGGAGGCATCCCCCTCAACACCCTCGCCACCAACCCGGCTGACCCCACTGACCCCGTTCCCGCTCCTCAACCCCCCGCCCCCAGCCGCCTCTCCGGCCTCTCCGGTCTCTCCGGTCTCCCCGGCCTCCCCGGTCTCTCCCGGGCCACCGCCCTCGCCGGTACCGCCGCCTCGACCGCCGCCGGGGTCGTCGGACGCGCCGCGCTGACCGCCGCCCGCTGGGTCGCCGTACCGGCCGCGGTCGACGGCGCCTGGAAGTTCGTACGGCACATGGCGGTCGGCGACCCCGTCACCGCACCGGAGTCCGGTATCGAGCAGGCGGTCGGCTCGGCACTGTCCCCGCAGCACCTCCAGGGCCACGCGATCCGGGTCTTCCGGGACTCCTATGTCATCGAGGCCGGCAGCACCCCCGGCGCGCTGGCGGGCACGGACGTGACCGTGGAGGTCCGCGGCTATCTGAAGGACGTCCACCGGCTGCCGCAGGCGCCGAAGCTCACCATCGAGCGCTACAACCAGACCAACGACGCCTCCTCGACCACCGAGGCGCACACCTCGGGCCACCGGCTCGCGGGCACGCTGACCGCCCGCTACGGCACCGGCACCCGCTCCTTCGACCCCGCCGGCACCTACAGCTTCACCACCGCCACGACCCGCTCCACGACGGTCGCCGACCGCACCGGGTCGGCCCGGGGCATGGTGGACGAGGGGATGACGGCCCACCTGTTCACCGCGACCCCGGTCTATGTCGTCACCGTCCGCCAGTCCCTGAACAACCTGGTCACCGGCACCGTGCACCCCGGCTCGTACCTGGAGCGCAGCCGGGTGGTCGAGGTGCCCGCCGGTATCGAGTTCGGCCTCGTGGACGACGATCTGCGCAACCACGGCGAGTTCACCTCGCTCGGCGGCCCCACCCCCGCCCCGGCCACCCCCCGCGACCGGATGCTGCCCCCCTGGTACCGCGACACCGGCGGTGTGATGGCCACCGGCACCGTCACCGAGGCGCATCTCGACGGCGGACGCGGGGCCCTGAACGACGCCGTCCTCGCGAGCGTCGAGGAACAGGCCCCCGGCTCCACCGTCCCCGGCAGCGCCACCTACCGGCGCAATGTGCTGACCCGGATCAACGAACACACCTCCGCCCTCGGCGTGCGCAGCCTGCCCGAGGCCGGACCGGCCGGACACACCGCCTTCCACTTCGTCCACACCTCATGGCTCGGCCCCCGCCTGGTCGAGGTCTCCTTCAGCGCCCGCCCGGTCCCGGACCCGGTCCACGCACTGGACGGGATACGCGGCGGGGTCACCGACCCCTTCTCCGGCTTCGACTCCCTCTACGACCGCTCCAGCGGCGAGGGCACCTCCCTGCGGGTGCCGGGCGCCACCCAGCTCGCCACCACCCGCACGGTCGGCCACGGACTGGACTTCGCCCCCGTGGGCCAGGTCCGCGGCAACCAGGGACGGCCCCGCCTCGGTCTGTCCGCCACCCGCGCCACCACCGAGAACCAGTCCTCCAGCCGCCACACCCGCGACTGGGCCCGCACCCTGAACACCGTCGACTTCCACGCGGTGCCCTACGAGTACGGCTGGCGGGTCACCTCCCGCCCGCTGACCGAGGCGCTCCTCGTCCGGATCGTCTCCGCCGGACTCGGCGGGCTGACCGGCGGTCTGCTGTGGGCGGGGCGGGCCAGCCGGGTCCTCGACCTCCTCCCGCCCGCCCTGCGCCACCTCCCCGACCCGGCCGGCGAGTCCCACGGCACCCTGCGGGGCCGGCTCAACCTGCGCTTCCCCGCCGACGAGGCACCGCCCGCCGCCGCGGCCCCCCTGCCCGGCGCGCTCGTCGCCCCCGCCGTCCTCGCCCTGGACCCCACGGCACCCGTCCCCCCGCCCGCCCCCGGCGCGGTCGTCCTCCAGATCCAGCCGCACGAGGTCCCCACCGAGGTGCGCGCCCTGCTCACCGGCGCCCCCTGGCAGCCCACCCGCCCCATCCAGCTCTACGGCTTCGACGGCCTGCCCCAACTGGCCCAGGCCCTGCGGGAGGTCGACCCGGCGCTGCGCGACGCCACCGACCCGCAGACCAGCCGCTCACCGGCGGGCATGTTGCTGCGCCTGACCGACCTGGTCCGCTCGTATCGGCCGACGGCCCTCGAACCGGCCCGGGTCGCCACCTTCCTCGGCCGCGAGGGCAGCCCCGGCATCACCCTGCGGATCGGCGTGTACGCGGCCCGCCCGGAGACCACCAGCAAGGACGTGGCCCTCGACCGGATGGTGATGATGACGGACGGCTTCGGCGGCCAGACCAGCAAGACCAGCACCTTCGGCGCGGTCTTCGGCGGCTCCCCGCTCGACACGGACGGCATCCAGCGCGGCGGCCCGTCCATCCCCCTGCTGGGCGGCACCAGCACCGTCGGCCAGGGCTCCTCCTCCACCGGCCAGCGGCGTGACGTGCTGCGCACCGGCACCACCCAGCCCGAAGCCGACGGCTCGGGCCTGACCGGCCACCGGGTCCGCGCGGTCGCGGTGGTGGAGGTACGGGGCCCCGCGGGCACCCGCTGGGTGGTCGGCGACCTCCTCCTGCGCACGACGGAAACCCCACCACCGCTCCCCACGAACGGCACGGGACGCATAGGCGGCACGGGACGCACGGACGGCACGGGCGGCACGGGCGGGAACCCGGTCACCTCGGCCCCCTCCGACTCGTCGGACCCCCTCGTCGACCACGACCCGACGGTGAGCCCGCCCGACCACGGTTTCACCACGACCCCGGCCGAGTACACCCCGACCGCGAGCCCACCCGACCACGGTTTCACCACCACCCCGACCGCGACCCCGCCCCACCCGTACGCCCCCGTGCCCGACCTCTCCCGTCGCCTCGCCATCCTCGACCCCCGGCTCCCGGCCCTGCACCGCCAGGCCCTGCTGCTCTCCGCCCCGGCCCCGGGCGAACCCGACGCCCTGCGGAACGGCCTCCCGCGCGGGGCGGCGGACGGCGCCCGCAGCGCCCTGGACGCCATGACCCGACTCGCCCGGGGCATGAGCCCGGACACGCCCCCCGTGGTCGCCGACCGCGTCACCGGCCTGCTCGACACCTCGGCCGCCGGACGGCTCACGGCCCGCGCCGCACTGCTCTCCACGCACGGCCCGGAACCGGCCGGCCGGGACGCCCTGACCGCCCGTCTCCGCGCCGCCGGCGACGGCGCCCGCGCGCTGCTGGTCACCGACTCCACGCGCCCCGGTACCTCCCGCACCGGCCCCTGGTACGTACACAACACCGACGGGCAGCTCCACTGGAGCGACGGCGACGGGGACCTCCCCACCGCCCCCTCCCCGGGCACCCTGGGCCGCTACCGCTCCCTGGAGGTCGACCGGACGGGCACCCTCCTCGCCCCGCCCTGGATGCTCCGGACGCTCGGCGCGGGCCCCTGGTCCATCCCGGTCCTGGCCGACGGCGCACCCCTGGAGACCTTCCTGGACCTGGCCCTCGGCACCGGCACCACCCCCGACCCCGACCCCGACCCCGACCCCGACCCCACCCCCGACCCCGCCCCCGGCAGCCCCGCCGCGTCGGTCTCCGACCACATCACCGCCGTCCTCATGGGCGACGACGCCCCCCGGCCGACCCGCCCCACCGAGCCCACCGCACCCGCCAGGCGCTGACGCCCGTGTACGCCACCCACCGCACCGGGCCCGGGAGCCCACCGCGTCCGCTGGGCGCCGACCCTCTCCCGCCGATCACTCGGCGATCAGCGGCCTTGACCACGAAACCACGCGGCAGACGGCCAGCGCGGTGAACCACGTCCGGCGGCCCGGCACCCAGGCCAGGAAGCCCGCCGCACCCACCGGAAATGTTCGGGCGTCATACGCAGCCCCAGGACGAAGAACGGCAGGAACCGCAACACCCGCTGGAGATCGAGGTCGTCCCCGATGTCCGGCGACATTCTGTTGAATTCCCAGTTCGCAGCGGGTCGGACCACGGGACACGGCCACGCTGGTGTGACCGACGTTGCGTCACGCCCCGCATACCGGAGCCGGGTTGGTGGCACGATGGTTCTGGCGGGGACGCGTGGTCGCGGTCCCGGCCGGGAGAGCGGACCGACCGAGGGTGTGATCAGTTGTGGCCATTTCACTGTCCGTTGTGGTGCTGTTGGCGATCATCCTGGTGGTGTTGATCCGCGGCGGCTCGATCAAGGCCGGACCAGCCATCGTCGCGATCCTCTTCGGCTTCTTCCTGGCCTCGACGGGCATGGCCCCCTCGATCAACAGGTTTATGAACTCGATAGCGGAGACCATCAACTCGATCAGCTTCTGACGCCGCCCGTCACCGCGGGTTACGCTCGTCCGGGAGCCGACGACGCGAGACGGGGGACGGCACGGGGATGGCGCTGCGCGACTCCGATCCGGTCGAGGTCGGCGGGTACCGGATCGAGGACCGGCTCGGTTCCGGCGGCATGGGCGTGGTCTATCTCGCCCGCTCCGCCTCCGGCCGCAGACTCGCCGTGAAGGTCGTGCACGACCAGTACGCGGGCGACGACGAGTTCCGTCTCCGCTTCCGCCGCGAGGTGGCCGCCGCCCGCCGGGTCAGCGGCGCCTTCACCGCCCCCGTCGTGGACGCCGACGCCGACGCGGACCGCCCCTGGATGGCCACCCTCTACATCCCCGGCGCCACCCTCGCCGCCCATGTCCGCGCCCACGGCCCGCTGCCCCTGCCCGCGCTGCGCGATCTCGCCGCCGGACTCGCCGAGGCCCTGCGCGACATCCACCGCGTCGGCGTCGTCCACCGCGACCTCAAGCCCGCCAATGTGATGCTCGCCGAGGACGGCCCCCGCGTCATCGACTTCGGCATCTCCCGCGCCGCCGAGTCCACCGCCGAGGCCCTCACCCAGACCGGCCGGGTCCTGGGCACCCCGCCCTTCATGTCCCCCGAGCAGTTCGCCGCGCCACAGCAGGTCGGCGCCGCCACCGACGTCTTCTCCCTCGGCGCGGTCCTCACCTTCGCCGCCACCGGCAAGAGCCCCTTCGACAGCGCCAACCCGTACGAGACGGTCGTCCAGGTGGTCGAGGGACGCCCCGAACTGGACGCCGTACCCGAAGAGTTGCGCCCGTTCGTCCGCGCCTGTCTGGAGAAGTCCCCCGAGGCCCGCCCCACCGCTCCCGAACTGGTCACCCGCCTCCACCAGTCCGCCCTCCTCACCGCCGCCCCGGCCCCCCACCCGGCGCCCGGCCCCGACCCCGCCGCCACACACGCCTCGGACACCGAGTGGACCGGCACCGACTGGTCCGGCTCCGACACCTCCCTGCCCCGCCCCGCCCCGACCGTCCGCAGACCCCGGCGCCGCCTCCTCGCGGTGGTCGCCGCCTCCCTCGCCCTGATCGCCGCCGCGGCCACCGTCCTGGTCCTCCAGCAGTCCGGTACGCGACCCACCGACCAGGCCACGGCGAGTGACCTGCCCGCCGACTGGCGGCCCTGGCAGGCGACCGTCGACGCGACCGGCGGCTCCGGAACGGCCTTCCACGGCTGTGTGGCCGCCGGCACCTCCGTGGTCTGCGCGGGCGACGATCTGATGGCCGCCGGATTCGGGCTCGCCGACGGCGGCGGCGCCTGGCAGCGCCCCATCGACCCGACCCCGGTCTCCGACAGCAGCGGCACCCGCGGCTCGGTCATCGGCACCCGCGGCGACGACCAGGTCTTCGTCTACGGCGCCGACGAGAGCGGCACCCCGGCGGCCACCGTCGCCGCCTACACCGTCCAGGCCCTGTCCGCCGACACCGGCGAGGTGCTCTGGCGCACGCCCACCGGCCGCGGCGAGCGCGCCACCGCCCCCGACGGGGAGCACGGCGGCGCCGTGGCCGTCCCCGAGGGGGTCATCGCCCTCTACGGCGACAAGAGCGAGTCGTACGCCCTGCTCGACGCCGAGGACGGGACCCCGCTCTGGCAGCGGACCCGCCCCCGCGACCGCACCGGCTGCGCACTGAGCGGCGCCGCGGAACAGGCGTATCTGCTGTGCCGCACCGGCCAGGAGGGCGACGGCGACCTGCGCACCACCGTCTCCCTGCTCGACCCGGGCGGCGGCGAACCGTTCTGGACGACCGAGACCGACGGCGATGTCACGGTGCTCGGCGACCTGGACGGCTGGCTGCTGATCGCCGCGCGCGTGGGCACCTCCCGCGTGATCAGCCGGATCGACACCGCGACCGGCACCGTCGAGCCCCTCCCGCTGCCCGACCCCGTCCCCGTCGGAGCCGCCGTCCACCTCGTCCAGGACGGCCTGTATCTGACCCTGACCAGCGGGAAGGTCCTCGCCTACGCGGCCGGGACCGGCGAGTTCCGCTGGGAGACCAACTCCACCGTCGAACGGCAGGGCCCGCCCGTGGCCTCCACCACACACCTCTATCTCGCTTCCCCGAGCGGCCGGGTCGCCGCCCTGGACCTGGCCACCGGCACGGTCGGCGCGACCTCCCCCGGCCGTGAGAACACCTCGGGTCTCGCCAAGACCCCCAGGCTCGGCGCCCGGCCCCTCCTCGTCGGCGACGCCCTGTACGTCCCCTACGGAGCCCGCTCCCTGTACACGGTGGACATCGGGCGCATGTGACGGCGCACACCGCAGGCACGGATGCGCCGGGGCGGCCCCCCACGCGCCGGACATGCGTCGGGGCCGGTCACGAACACTTCCGTGACCGGCCCCGGGCCGAGCAGAGCGGGCGACGGGAATCGAACCCGCGTAGCTAGTTTGGAAGACTAGGGCTCTACCATTGAGCTACGCCCGCACAGCCACCGCGGATCCGGAGATCGCGGCACCGGGAGCATCGTAGCGGGTCACACACCTTCGCCGCACACCACTTGTGCGCCCCCCACGGCCAGGACCGCGGCGCACCGCATATACGGCGGTCGTACCCCTCGTGGGCATGTACCCTACGTGTCGCACCTGACGGGGTGTGGCGCAGCTTGGTAGCGCGTCCGCTTTGGGAGCGGAAGGCCGTGGGTTCAAATCCCGCCACCCCGACCACACACATCCGGGACATCCCGTGCCCGCCGTGCTGCCGCGTCCCGTGATCGCCTTTTGGGGCGTTCGGCCCCTGCGGTTACTATGCAAGCTGCGCGCCCGTGTCTCTCCTCACCGAAGCCCCCGGGCGGCGAATGTGTCGGACCTGTCTGGCTCCGGCCGCATCCAAGAAGTCAGCCACAAGGAGACCGAACCGTGAAGAGCGCCGTGGAGAACCTGAACCCGACCCGGGTTCGGCTCACTGTCGAGGTGCCCTTCGAGGAGCTCAAGGACAGCCTCGACGCGGCGTACAAGAAGATCAACCAGCAGGTCACGGTGAAGGGCTTCCGCAAGGGCAAGATCCCGGCCCGGGTCATCGACCAGCGGTTCGGCCGCGGCGCCGTGCTGGAGGAGGCCGTCAACGACGCGCTGCCGAAGTTCTACACGGAGGCGGTCAACGAGGCCGAGCTGAACGTGCTGGGCCAGCCCGAGGTCGACATCAAGGAGCTGAAGGACAACGAGCTGCTGTCCTTCACCGCCGAGGTCGACATCCGCCCGGCCATCGAGATCCCGGACTACTCCGGCATCGAGGTCGAGGTCGACGCGGTCGAGGTCACCGACGAGGACATCGACACGTCCGTGCAGCAGCTGCGCGAGCGCTTCGCCTCCACCTCCCCGGTCGAGCGCGCCGCCGAGGACGGCGACGTCGTCACCATCGACCTGGAGGCCAAGGTCGACGGCGAGGTCCTGGAGGACGGCATCGCCTCCGGTGTCTCCTACACCATCGGCTCCGGCGAACTGCTGGAAGGCATCGACGACGCCGTGAAGGGCCTGGAGGCCGGTGGCGAGGCCACCTTCACCTCCGAGCTGAAGGGCGGCTCGGCGGCGGGCAAGGAGGCCGAGGTCACCGTCAAGGTCACCCAGGTCGCCGCCCGTGAACTGCCCGAGCTGGACGACGAGTTCGCACAGCTCGCCTCCGAGTTCGACACCCTGGACGAGCTGAAGGCCGACAGCCGCAAGCGGCTGGAGAACATGAAGCAGTTCGACCAGGCCACCCAGGCGCAGGAGCGCGTGCTGGAGAAGCTCCTTGAGCTGGTCGAGGTCCCCGTCCCCGAGAAGCTCCTCGAGGACGAGGTCAACACCCGCAAGCACAACCTGGAGCACCACCAGCTGGGCCAGATGGGCCTGACCCTCGACAAGTACCTGGAGCTCCAGGGCAAGACCGCCGAGGAGTTCGAGACCGAGACCCACGACGCCGCGGTCAAGGGCATCAAGACCCAGTTCGTCCTGGACGAGCTGGTCAAGTCGGAGAAGCTCAACGTCAACCAGGACGAGCTGACCGAGCACCTGATGCGCCGCGCCGCCTCCTCGGGCATGTCCCCGGACCAGTTCGCGCAGGCCGTCGTGGAGCAGGGCCAGGTCCCGCTGCTGGTCGGCGAGGTCGCCCGCGGCAAGGCCCTCGCGGTGGTCGTCGAGGCCGCTACGGTCAAGGACACCAACGGCGAGATCATCGACCTCGACGACGACGAGGACGAGACGGAATCGGCCACGGAAACAGCCGCCGAGGTCACCGACGGTGACACCGGTGACACCGACACCGAGGCCGACGACAAGGCGTAAGCGATACGAAGAGGGCCCTGGGCGAGTAGAACGTCCGGGGCCTTCTTCGTCTCCGGGTCGGGGGACGCCCCTTAGGGGCGCTGGGGGTGCCCCCTCTGGGGGAGGAACTGCGCGACCAGCCCCCACCCACCCGCACCCGCCCACGCACGCAGCACACCCCACCCCTCGCGCGCCCGGCCCCTGAGCGGAGCGCTACGCCCCCGGCGAACACCCTCAATTCCGGGATTCCCCCGGAGGGGCACCGCGTTAGGGTCCATGAATACGGCGAACGTAAGACGGCCCGGTGCCGTCGCAAGACGAGCAGGTGGATACGTGACGAATCTGATGCCCTCCGCCGCCGGCGAGCCTTCCATCGGTGGTGGCCTCGGCGACCAGGTCTACAACCGGCTGCTCAACGAGCGGATCATCTTCCTCGGCCAGCCGGTGGACGACGACATCGCCAACAAGATCACCGCACAGCTGCTGCTCCTTGCCGCCGACCCCGACAAGGACATCTACCTCTACATCAACAGCCCCGGCGGCTCGATCACGGCCGGTATGGCGATCTACGACACCATGCAGTTCATCAAGAACGACGTGGTGACCATCGCCATGGGTCTCGCGGCCTCGATGGGACAGTTCCTGCTCAGCGCGGGCACGCCCGGCAAGCGCTTCGCGCTGCCGAACGCCGAGATCCTGATCCACCAGCCGTCGGCCGGCCTCGCCGGTTCCGCCTCGGACATCAAGATCCACGCCGAGCGGCTGCTGCACACCAAGAAGCGCATGGCCGAGCTGACCTCGCAGCACACCGGCCAGAGCGTCGAGCAGATCACCCGCGACTCCGACCGCGACCGCTGGTTCGACGCATTCGAGGCCAAGGAGTACGGCCTCATCGACGACGTCATTCCCACGGCCGCCGGTATGCCGGGCGGCGGCGGCACGGGCGCCTGAGGCGCCCCGAGCGCAGCCCCAGCCGACCGCCACAGCTCCTAGGAGACAGACAGTGAACGATTTCCCCGGCAGCGGCCTCTACGACCGCACACGTGCCGAATACAGTGGCCCGGTGGCCGAGTCCCGCTATGTCATCCCGCGCTTCGTGGAGCGCACCTCGCAGGGCATCCGCGAGTACGACCCGTACGCGAAGCTCTTCGAGGAGCGGGTGATCTTCCTCGGGGTGCAGATCGACGACGCGTCCGCCAACGACGTCATGGCGCAGTTGCTGTGCCTGGAGTCGATGGACCCGGACCGTGACATCTCGGTCTACATCAACAGCCCCGGCGGCTCCTTCACCGCGCTGACCGCGATCTACGACACCATGCAGTTCGTGAAGCCCGACATCCAGACCGTGTGCATGGGCCAGGCGGCCTCCGCCGCGGCGATCCTGCTCGCGGCCGGCACCGAGGGCAAGCGGATGGCCCTGCCGAACGCGCGGGTCCTCATCCACCAGCCCTACTCCGAGACGGGCCGCGGCCAGGTCTCGGACCTGGAGATCGCCGCGAACGAGATCCTGCGGATGCGCGCCCAGCTGGAGGACATGCTCGCCAAGCACTCCACCACGCCGATCGAGCGGATCCGTGAGGACATCGAGCGCGACAAGATCCTCACCGCCGAGGACGCCCTGTCCTACGGCCTGATCGACCAGATCATCTCCACCCGCAAGATGAACAACGCCTCCGTGCGCTAGCACGGACCCCGGGCGGTGCGCGAGCCCTGCCCGGGGGAGTATCGTCTGCCGCCCCTTGGCATGGTTTGCCCCGGTGCCCCACACGGTGCACGTCGAAGTGAACCGCGCCAAGGGGGGCCCGAACGGGGGGCCCGGCAAGGTACCGTCGACATAAGGCAGCACCAGGAGCCGCTGGACTCGAAAGCGTCCAGGCAGCTCCCAGGCGAAGGGGAAGCACACCGTGGCACGCATCGGTGACGGCGGCGATCTGCTCAAGTGCTCGTTCTGCGGCAAGAGCCAGAAGCAGGTCAAGAAGCTCATCGCAGGCCCCGGTGTGTACATCTGCGACGAGTGCATCGATCTCTGCAACGAGATCATCGAGGAAGAGCTGGCGGAGACCAGCGAGGTGCGCTGGGAGGAGCTGCCCAAGCCGCGCGAGATCTACGAGTTCCTCGAGGGATACGTCGTAGGTCAGGAGCCGGCCAAGAAGGCGCTCTCGGTCGCGGTGTACAACCACTACAAGCGCGTCCAGGCCGGCGAGAACGGCGGCGCCCAAGGGCGTGACGACGCCATCGAGTTGGCCAAGTCCAACATCCTCCTGCTGGGTCCCACGGGCTCCGGCAAGACCCTCCTCGCCCAGACCCTGGCCCGGATGCTGAACGTACCGTTCGCCATCGCCGACGCCACGGCGCTCACCGAGGCGGGCTATGTGGGCGAGGACGTGGAGAACATCCTCCTCAAGCTGATCCAGGCGGCCGACTACGACGTCAAGAAGGCCGAGACCGGGATCATCTACATCGACGAGATCGACAAGGTCGCGCGCAAGAGTGAGAACCCGTCGATCACCCGGGACGTCAGCGGTGAGGGCGTACAGCAGGCCCTGCTGAAGATCCTGGAGGGGACCACGGCGTCCGTCCCGCCGCAGGGCGGCCGGAAACATCCCCACCAGGAGTTCATCCAGATCGACACCACGAATGTGCTGTTCATCGTGGGCGGTGCCTTCGCCGGCCTGGAGAAGATCATCGAGTCCCGGGCGGGCGCCAAGGGCATCGGCTTCGGCGCCACCATCCGCTCCAAGCGGGAGCTGGAGGCCAAGGACCAGTTCGAGAACGTCATGCCGGAGGACCTGGTCAAGTTCGGCATGATCCCGGAGTTCATCGGGCGGCTCCCGGTCATCACCTCGGTGCACAACCTGGACCGCGAGGCGCTCCTCCAGATCCTGGTCGAGCCGCGCAACGCGCTGGTGAAGCAGTACCAGCGGCTCTTCGAACTCGACGGTGTGGAGCTGGACTTCGAGCGCGAGGCCCTCGAAGCCATCGCCGACCAGGCCATCCTGCGCCAGACCGGCGCCCGTGGCCTGCGCGCCATCATGGAGGAGGTCCTCCAGGCGGTCATGTACGAGGTCCCGTCCCGCAAGGACGTGGCCCGCGTGGTCATCACCGCCGACGTGGTCCTCTCCAATGTCAACCCGACCCTGATCCCGCGCGACTCGCGCGGCCGGGGCTCCGGGGAGCAGAAGTCCGCCTGAGCGCCGTACACGGACACGGACACAAGGCGACACGGACACAAGGCGACACAGACACAAGGGAAGGGCCCCGGTCGAGGCGACCGGGGCCCTTCCCTCATCTCCCCGACGGGGCCGTCACTTCTTGACGCGGATCTCCGCGCGGAAGTCCGCCACCAGCTTCGCGGCCTCGTCCAGGGTGTACGTCTTGGTACCGGCGGTCGGCTCGACCACGCCCATGGTGCTGTAGTCGGCCCAGATGCACAGATAGGTGTTCTGCTTGTCGCCGGTCACCACGTTGGCCGACTCCGCCTGCTGGCACTTCATCACCGCGCCGTCGAGGCTCGCGGGTTCCACGGACTTGGCCTCGCCGATGAACTTGATGTCCTCGCCGCCCGACTCCTTCTTCATCTCCGCGAAGGTGGAGTCGAGCGCGGCCTGCGGGTCCTTCACCTTGCCGTACACACCGAAGAACGTGATGTTCTCGGCGTCGCCCATCTGGCTGGGGTCCTCGATGGTGGTCAGGTCCACGGTCGAGTAGGCGGCGCTGACCGAGGTCGGGTCGGTGATGCCGGACTTCGCCAGGTCCTTGGCGTCGCTGGTGCTGGCCTCCTCCTCGGCGGACTCGCCGAAGCGGTCGTACTTCGACAGCACCTTCGCCGGGGCGCTCAGCTTGTGCGGGCCGTCGTCCTCCACGGCGCCCGCGCCCGAGCCGCCGCCGATCAGGAAGTACGCGCCGACACCGATCGCGGCGACCACCGCGACCGCGCCGATGATCAGGCCCGTCTTCTTCTTGCCGCCGCCCCCGGCCGGGGGCTGGGGAGCGCCGTACGGGGGCTGGCCGTAGGGCGGCTGCTGGCCGTACGGGTTCGGCTGCTGGGGAGCGCCGGGCTGCTGCGGGTAGCCGTAGCCCTGCTGGGGCGGCTGGGGCGGCTGGCCCTGGGGCTGCTGGGGGTAGCCGTAGCCGGGCTGGGGTGCCTGCGGCTGCTGGCCGTAGGGGCCCGGCTGGCCGTACGGACCGGGCTGGCCCGGTGTGCCGGGCTGCTGCGGCTGGCCGCCGTAGGGGCCCGGCTGCTGGGGCTGTCCGCCGTACGGGCCCGGCTGGTTGTAGCTCATGACGCGATCCCCCTGTGGATGCTTATGTGTTCCTGACATCCTGGACCAGGGCCCGGAGCGGCAGACCATCGGGGTGCCCACCGTTACAAAGGAATCGTGTTTCGGGACCCGCCCGTGACACCCCTAAACTGGGCGCGTGACCGAGAACTCTCAGCAGCAGCCCACAGCGCCCCACATCGAACTGCCGACCCAGTACGCGCCGGCCGACGTAGAGGGCCCGCTGTACGAGCGCTGGGTAGAACGCGGTTACTTCGAGGCCGACGAGAAGAGCGACAAGCCGCCGTACACCGTCGTCATCCCGCCGCCGAACGTCACCGGGTCGCTGCACCTGGGCCATGCCTTCGAGCACACGCTCATCGACGCCCTCACCCGCCGCAAGCGGATGCAGGGCTTCGAGACGCTGTGGCAGCCCGGCATGGACCACGCCGGTATCGCCACGCAGAACGTCGTCGAGCGTGAGCTGGGCAAGGAGGGCAAGTCCCGGCACGACCTGGGCCGGGAGGCGTTCGTCGAGCGCGTCTGGCAGTGGAAGGGCGAGTCCGGCGGGCAGATCTCCGGCCAGATGCGCCGCCTCGGCGACGGCGTCGCCTGGAACCGCGAGCGGTTCACCATGGACGAGGGCCTCTCCCAGGCCGTCCAGACCATCTTCAAGCGGCTCTACGACGACGAGCTGATCTACCGCGCCGAGCGCATCATCAACTGGTGTCCGCGCTGTCTCACCGCGATCTCCGACATCGAGGTCGAGTACCAGGACGACGACGGCGAACTGGTCTCCATGAAGTACGGCGAGGGGGACGACACCATCGTCGTCGCCACCACCCGCGCCGAGACGATGCTCGGTGACACGGCCGTCGCCGTGCACCCCTCCGACGAGCGCTACCGGCACCTCATCGGCACGCTGATCCGGCTGCCGCTCACCAACCGCTCGATCCCGGTCGTCGCCGACGAGCATGTCGACCCCGAGTTCGGCACGGGCGCGGTCAAGGTGACCCCGGCCCACGACCCCAACGACTTCGAGATCGGCCAGCGGCACGACCTGCCCGCCATCACCGTGATGGACGAGCACGCGGTCATCACCGTCCCCGGTCCCTTCCAGGGCCTGGACCGGCTGGAGGCGCGCTCCGCGATCGTCGCCGCGCTGCGCGCCGAGGGCCGGATCGTCGCCGAGAAGCGCCCGTACGTCCACTCGGTGGGCCACTGCTCGCGCTGCAAGACCACCATCGAGCCCCGGCTGTCCCTCCAGTGGTGGGTCAAGGTCGGCCCGCTCGCCAAGGCCGCCGGTGACGCGGTCCGCGACGGGCGGGTCACGATCCATCCGCAGGAGATGGAGAAGCGCTACTTCGACTGGGTCGACAACCTCCACGACTGGTGCATCTCCCGCCAGCTGTGGTGGGGCCACCGCATCCCGGTCTGGTACGGCCCGGACGGCGAGGTCGTCTGTGTCGGCCCCGACGACGAGCCGCCCACCGGCGAGGGCTGGCACCAGGACACCGACGTCCTGGACACCTGGTTCTCGTCCGGCCTGTGGCCGTTCTCCACGCTGGGCTGGCCCGAGCGGACCGAGTCGCTCGCGACGTTCTATCCGAACTCCGTCCTGGTCACCGGCTACGACATCCTCTTCTTCTGGGTCGCCCGGATGATGATGTTCGGCCTGTATGCGATGGACGGCACGCCCCCCTTCCACACCATCGCGCTGCACGGCATGGTCCGTGACCAGTTCGGCAAGAAGATGTCGAAGTCCTTCGGCAACGCGGTCAACCCGCTGGACTGGATGGACAAGTACGGCTCCGACGCCCTGCGCTTCACCCTCGCGCGCGGCGCCAACCCGGGCGTCGACGTCCCGATCGGCGAGGACTGGGTCCAGGGGTCCCGGAACTTCGCCAACAAGATCTGGAACGCGACCCGCTTCGCGCTGATGAACGGCGCCACGGTGGACGGGCCGCTGCCGGAGGCGTCCCGCATGTCCGCGACCGACCGCTGGATCCTGTCCCGGCTGAACTCGGTCGTCGCGGAGGTCGACGCGCTCTACGACGACTACCAGTTCGCCAAGCTCGCGGACACGCTGTTCCACTTCGCGTGGGACGAGGTCTTCGACTGGTACGTCGAGCTGTCCAAGACCACGTTCCAGGCGGGCGGTGAGCCGGCCGAGGTCTCCCAGCGGGTCCTCGGCGAGGTCCTCGACGTCACGCTGCGGCTGCTGCACCCGGTCGTCCCGTTCGTCACCGAGACGCTGTGGACGACGCTCACGGGCGGTGAGTCGGTGGTGATCGCGGACTGGCCGAAGGACAGCGGGTTCCGCGACGCGGGCGCCGAGCGGGAGATCGAGTCGCTCCAGTCCGTCATCACCGAGGTGCGGCGCTTCCGGGCCGACCAGGGCCTCCAGCCGGGGCAGCGGGTGCCGGCCCGGCTGACGCTGGACGGTACGGCGCTGGTGCCGCACGAGGCCGCGATCCGTCAGCTGCTGCGGCTCCAGCCGGAGGGGGCGGAGTTCTCGGCGACGGCGACCCTGCCGGTCGCGGGGGCGTCGGTGGCGCTCGATCTGTCCGGCACGATCGATGTGGCGGCGGAGCGGAAGCGGCTGGCCAAGGACCTCGCCGCCGCGGAGAAGGAGAAGGCGCAGGCGGAGGCGAAGCTGGGCAACGAGGCGTTTCTGGCGAAGGCGCCGGATCAGGTGGTGGAGAAGATCCGGGCCCGCCTCACGAAGGCGGAAGCGGACATCGCCCGCATCGGCGCCCAGCTGGACCGCCTGCCACAGGTGTGACCCGGCTGCTGTGACGGACGCCCGGAGCTGCCATGGCTCCGGGCGTCCGCGCTGCCGCACCGGGGTGACACTCCCCGCGCTGACGGGTGCCGCCGCGCCCACCCTCCCCCATCGCCCCAGCGGCACGACTGCCCGCAGTCAGGGGCAGCGCCCTGCTTTTGGGGGCGCGGGGGGCTGCGCGATTGTGCGGGCCCGCGGCGGCGCCCTGCTTTTAGGGGCGCGGGGAACTGCGCGATCGCCCCCACCGGACCCGCACTCGCTGTCGTCCAGTGCAATCGGCGGTGGCTAGGCGTGCCAGGGGCGGCGGCGCCCTGCCTTTTGGGGCGCGGGGAACTGCGCGATCAGCCCCCACCGGACCCGCACCCGCCGCCGTTCGGAGCAAGGAACCGCGGCTTTCCGTGCCGGGGCCTACTAGGGGCGCGGGGAACTGCGCGAATGCCCCCCACCGGACCCGCACCCGACCGCACCCGACCGCACCCCCCGGCGTACCCGCCCCCGACCCCGCGCTCACCCCGCCGTCTTAGACTGGCCCCGTGAGTGAAAGCGACAGCGACCCGTTCGACGACATCGTCGGCGCCGAGACCGACCGCGACCCCGACCTCGCCGTCATCGAGGCCGGCAGCCGCACCCTGCGGACCCAGGGCGCACAGCCCGCCACGGACGTGCCCACACGCCCCGAGGACCCCGCCGTCGACGCGGCGCTGCGCGAGGTGGAGGCCGAGCTTGCCACCCGCTGGGGCGAGACCAAGCTGGAGCCCTCGGTCACCAGGATCGCCGCGCTGATGGACGTCCTGGGCGAGCCCCAGCGCTCGTACCCGTCCATCCACATCACCGGGACCAACGGCAAGACCTCCACCGCCCGCATGATCGAGGCCCTGCTCGGCGCCTTCGAGCTGCGCACGGGCCGGTACACGTCCCCGCATGTGCAGTCGATCACCGAGCGGATCAGCCTCGACGGCGCCCCGATCACGGCGGAGCGGTTCATCGAGACGTACCAGGACATCAAGCCGTACGTCGAGATGGTCGACGCCGCCCAGGAGTACCGGCTGTCGTTCTTCGAGGTGCTCACCGGCATGGCGTACGCCGCGTTCGCCGACGCCCCCGTCGATGTGGCGGTGGTCGAGGTCGGGATGGGCGGCACCTGGGACGCCACCAATGTGATCGACGGCGATGTCGCCGTGGTGACGCCGATCGATCTGGACCACACCGACCGGCTCGGCTCCACCCCCGGCGAGATCGCCACGGAGAAGTCCGGGATCATCAAGCCGGACGCCACCGTGATCATGGCCCAGCAGCCGGTGGACGCGGCGCAGGTGCTGCTGAAGAAGGCCGTCGAGGTGGACGCCACGGTGGCCCGCGAGGGCCTGGAGTTCGGGGTCGTGGCCCGGCAGGTCGCCGTCGGCGGACAGCTCGTCACCCTGCGCGGCCTCGGCGGCGAGTACCCCGAGATGTACCTCCCGCTGCACGGCGCGCACCAGGCGCACAACGCGGCCGTGGCGCTCGCCGCGGTGGAGGCGTTCTTCGGCGTCGGCGCCCAGCACAGCCAGCCCCTGGCCCTGGACACCGTGCGCACGGCGTTCGCGTCGGTCGCGTCGCCGGGCCGCCTGGAGGTCGTACGGCGCTCCCCGACCGTCGTACTGGACGCGGCGCACAACCCGGCGGGCGCGCGGGCGGTCGCCGAGACGGTGGGGGAGGCGTTCCAGTTCACCCGGCTGATCGGGGTGGTCGGCACGAGCGCCGACAAGAATGTGCGGGGGCTGCTGGAGGCGCTGGAACCGGTCTTCGCGGAGATCGTCGTCACCCAGAACTCCAGCCATCGCGCGATGGACGCCGACGAGCTGGCGGCCGTCGCGGTGGAGGTGTTCGGCGAGGAGCGGGTGCAGGTCGAGCCGCGGCTGCCGGACGCGTTGGAGGCCGCGATCACGCTGGCCGAGGAGGAAGGTGAGTTCTCGGGCGGCGGTGTGCTGGTCACCGGGTCCGTCATCACCGTGGGAGAGGCCCGGCTGCTGCTGGGGAAGGGCTGAGGCCGTAAGAGATGCGTACGCTCTGTTCGTCGACCCTGATCGGCGAGATCTTCATCATCGGCTTCGCCGGGCTGGTCGCCATGAAGGACCCCGACCTGTCCACCCAGACGGTGTGGACGGTGTGCGGGATCGCCATGTTCGTGTCGCTGATGCTGTGCGGGGTCGTCACCCGGCCCGGCGGGATCGCGCTCGGCTGGGCGCTCCAGGTGGGGCTGATCCTCGCCGGGTTCGTCGTCCCGCTGATGTTCTTCCTCGGGGCGATGTTCGCCGGACTGTGGTGGGCGTCGGTGCACTACGGGCGGAAGATCGACGAGGCGAAGGCGAGATTCGCGGCGCAGGGCGGTCCTGACGCCGGAGCCGGGGCCTCCCCTTCGCCTGACGCTGCGTGAGGACGGGCCGGGGACGCCCTGTAGCCTCGTCCCACCGCACGCACACCGTCAGGTAGTAAGAAGGAGTCCCCCGTGACCCAGCGCACCCTCGTCCTGCTCAAGCCCGACGCCGTGCGGCGCGGACTGACCGGCGAGATCATCAGCCGTATCGAGCGCAAGGCCGGCTGGCGGATCACCGCGCTGGAGCTGCGCACGCTGGACCAGGAGACGCTGGAGCAGCACTACGGGGAGCACCAGGGCAAGCCGTTCTACGAGCCGCTGATGGAGTTCATGGCGTCCGGTCCGGTCGTGGCGCTGATCGTGGAGGGCGACCGGGTGGTGGAGGGGGTGCGCGCGCTGGCCGGGCCGACCGACCCGATCGCCGCGGCGCCCGGCTCCATCCGGGGTGACTTCGGGGTGATCGTGCGGGAGAACCTGATCCACGCGTCCGACTCGGAGGAGTCCGCGGAGCGCGAGGTGAAGATCTTCTTCCCGGGGCGCGGCTGAACTCCGAGTCTTGAGCCCGCGGCTGATCCGCCTCAGTCCTGAGCCCCGGGCTGATCCGCTTCAGCCTTGAGCCTGCGGCTGATCCGCCTCAGTGTTGAGCCCGGGGCTGATCCGCCTCAGTGTTGAGCCCGCGGCTGATCCCCGCGCCCCCGTTCATGACCCGTTCGGCCCAGGAACGCCCGCGGGCCACTCGGGGGAGTTTTGGTGGACGTTCCTGACGGGATGTCAATCGGATCACGACGAGTGACCGATGAGGACTGCCGAGTACGGTGGGGCGGCCGGGCGTTTTCGGCCGCCCTTTGGCATATGCGTGGCGATCGGGGGAACGGATGCCCCCGATGGACCGTCTCCACAAGCGAGGCGGTTCGCCATCTGCTGACAATGGCGAAGACCCTCGCGCGGTGTTCGTGCAGGCGCGTCTACGATGGAAGCGTTCACGTCACCGCACCCACCTCGCCTACCTGAAAAGCCCTCAAAAGCTCCGTGGGAAGGCCAGACGAATCCTGATGGGGAACTCAATGTCGTTCATCGGCCGTGACATGGCTGTCGACCTCGGGACCGCCAACACGCTGGTGTACGTCAGGGGTCGCGGGATCGTACTCAACGAGCCGTCCGTCGTCGCGATCAACACCAACACCGGTGGAATTCTCGCGGTCGGCGCCGAAGCGAAGAAGATGATCGGGCGCACCCCGGGCAACATCGTGGCGGTGCGCCCGCTGAAGGACGGCGTCATCGCCGACTTCGAGATCACCGAGCGGATGCTCCGCTACTTCATCCTGAAGATTCACAAGCGGCGGTATCTCGCCCGGCCGCGAGTCGTCGTCTGTGTGCCGTCCGGCATCACGGGCGTCGAGCGCCGTGCCGTCATCGAGGCGTCGTCCCAGGCCGGCGCCCGCCAGGTGCACATCATCGAGGAGCCCATGGCCGCCGCCATCGGCTCCGGCCTGCCGGTCCACGAGGCCACGGGCAACATGGTGGTGGACATCGGCGGCGGCACGACGGAGGTCGCGGTCATCTCGCTCGGCGGTATCGTCACCGCGCAGTCCATCCGCGTCGCGGGCGACGAGCTGGACAACGCGATCATCCAGCACATCAAGAAGGAGTACTCCCTTCTGCTGGGTGAGCGCACAGCCGAACAGATCAAGATCACGATCGGTTCGGCGTACGACCTCGACGCCGACGAGCACACCGAGATCCGCGGCCGGGACCTGGTGTCCGGGCTGCCCAAGACGGTCGTCATCTCCGCCGCCGAAGTGCGCAAGGCGATCGAGGAACCGGTCAACGCGATCGTGGACGCGGTGAAGACCACGCTCGACAAATGCCCGCCCGAGCTGTCCGGCGACATCATGGACCGCGGAATCGTTCTCACCGGCGGCGGAGCCCTGCTGCGCGGACTCGACGAACGGCTGCGCCGGGAGACCGGAATGCCGATCCACATCGCCGAGGACCCGCTCGACAGCGTGGCGCTCGGCTCCGGAAAGTGCGTCGAGGAGTTCGAGGCGCTCCAGCAGGTGCTGGACGCCCAGCCGCGCAGATGACATAACTCTTCGATTCCGCCGTACGAGACGATCCCCTCTCGTGCGGCGGATCGTTGATTAAGAGGCATAAGCTCCCTACACCTATCCGTTTCGTATCGGCATCGCTTCCGCATCGCCCCCGCTTCGCTTCCGCATCGCACCCTGTTTCGCCCCCGTTTCGCCTCGCGCGTATCCCGTTCGCGTCCGCCGCACCTCCGTCACGTATCCGCTTCCTATCCGGTCGGCGAGTCACCATCGCCGTATCGGTGAATCGGCCGGACGGCGGTATCCGGTATCCGGTGTACGGGGATACCGCACCACCCACCCGAGAATTCCTATGAGGAAGGGCACGGCCGCCGCACGTGAGGGACACACGAGAGAGCCGGCTGCTCCTGGTACTGCTGGTCGCCATCGCGTTCGCACTGATCACGGTGGACATCCGCGGCGGTGAGGACTCACCCGTCGACGGAGCCCGGCAGGCCGCGGCGACGGTCTTCGGCCCGATCGAGAACGGGGTGGCCTCCGCGGTCGACCCGGTGGGCAACGCGATCGCCGCGATCCGCGACTCCGGTGAGCGCCACGACCGGCTCTCCGAGCTGGAGCGGGAGAACGCCGCCCTCAAGGCGCAGATCGGCAGCGAGGACCGCGGCCGGAGCCGGCTCGCCCAGCTCGACTCGATGCTGAAACTCGCGGGCGCGGGCCAGTACGGCATCAAGGGCGCCGAAGTCATCGCCATAGGAGCGGCCCAGGGCTTCTCCTGGACCATCACCATCGACATCGGCGCCGACGACGGCATCAAGCGGGACATGACGGTCCTCAACGGCGACGGACTGGTCGGCCGGGTCACCACCGTCGGCCCGCACACCTCGACCGTGCTGCTCGCCAACGACCCCGACTTCACCGTCGGCACCCGGATGGAGGGCAACGACGAACTGGGCTTCGCCTCCGGCCAGGGCGACCGCCCGCTGCGGGTCGAGCTGCTCAACGGCAAGGCCGAGATCAAGAAGGGCGACCGGCTGGTGACCTTCGGCTCCGAGGCCGACAAGCCGTTCGTGCCGGGTGTGCCGGTCGGTGTGGTCTCGCGTGTCGACCCGTCGGGCGGCGATCTGACCCGCACGCTGTATGTGACGCCGTACGTCGGCTTCAGCAAGCTCGACATCGTCGGCGTGGTCGTCGAGGCGCCGAAGAAGGACCCGCGCGACGCCGTGCTGCCGGCCCGGCCCAAGGCCAAGCCCACCCCGACCGTCACGGTGACCGTGACGCCGGGCGCGGACGGCGAGCTGCTGGAGGAGCAGGTCGGCGGCGAGCGGTTGCAGGGCGGCCGGGAGCAGCGACCCGGCGCCCAGGAGACGCCCGCCGCCAGGGAGACGCCCGGCGCCCAGGACGGACAGGACGGACAGGCCGGGCAGGACGGGCAGGACGGCCTGGAGGAGCAGGGCGGCCGGGAACTGCCGAACGCCCTGGACCTGCCAGGGGCCATGAACCAGCGAGACCCGCAAGGGCAGTAGGGGAGCCGAACTCATGCGCTTCAACAGGATCTTGCTCTCCACCACCCTGGTCGTCGTCGCCCTGGTCATCCAGGTCAGCGTCCTGGCCCGGCTGCATCTGCCGGGCGCGGTGCCCGATCTGCTGCTGCTGACCGTCCTCGGCCTCGCCCTGGTCTACGGCCATGTCGGCGGCGCCCTGGTCGGCTTCGGCGCCGGGCTCCTCGCCGATCTCGCCCCGCCCGCCGATCACGCGGCCGGGCGCTACGCGCTGGTGCTCTGCGTGATCGGCTATCTGGCCGGACTGGTCAAGCCGGAGAACGGACGGCTGAAGTCGGCCACCGCCCCGATGGTGGTGGTCGTGGCCGCCGCGGTCGGGACGACCCTGCTGTACGCGGGCGTGGGCGCCCTGGTCGGCGACACCGCCGCCCGCCATGTCGGGCTGCCCAGCCTGCTGTTCACCGCCGCCCTGTACGACCTGCTGCTCGCCCCGTTCGTGGTCCCCGCGGTCATGGCGCTGGCCCGGCGCGCGGAGAACGACCCACTGGCCGAGTCCTCCGCCGCCGCGAAGAGCGCTGACATCTCCTCCGGCTGGCTCTCCTCCGGCACGGGGCTGCGGATCGGCAACCAGCGGGGCGGCATCGGCGGTCTGAAGGTGAAGGCGGCGCGCGCCCGGGTGGCCCGTGCCGGTCGGATCAAGGGGGTCAAGCGGCTGTGACCGCAGGGCAGTTCACCCGAACGGGGGAGCCGGGG
The DNA here is from genome assembly GCF_040652095.1 of Streptomyces sp. NPDC048290. NCBI lineage: Bacteria > Bacillati > Actinomycetota > Actinomycetes > Kitasatosporales > Streptomycetaceae > Streptomyces > Streptomyces sp. NPDC048290. The sequence continues at coordinate 278,190 of NZ_JBEZLM010000012.1, read as the reverse complement.
CGGAACCCGGGCCCGTCGGCCGCTCGTTCCTCACTCGTACACACACACGCACGGGCGCACGCATCGGCCGTACGGCCGTACGCGCAGGTGACCCCGTACCCGTCCGCGCGTCCGCGTACCCGCCGCACGCTCACGCTCACGCTCACGCATCCGCACACGTCCTGAGAGGGGGAGGCAGCCGCAGTGACCAACATCCCCGAGACCGGCCGGACCCCACGGGTCCAGATCCGGCTCGTCGTCATCCAGATCCTCGTCCTCTCCCTGCTCGGCACGCTCGGCGGCCGGCTCTGGTACCTCCAGATCCGCGAAGGCGCGGAGTACGCCAAGGAAGCCTCCGGCAACCATGTGCAGCAGGTAGTCGACCCCGCCGTCCGCGGCTCGATCCTGGACGCGCGCGGAGTCCCCCTCGCGGACAACGAGACCCGGCTGGTGGTCTCCGCCTCCCGCACCGAGCTGCTGAAGATGCCCGACGACGGCGACTCGGTGCTCGCCAAGCTGGCCGGTGTCCTCGGGTTGCCGCCCAAGGAGGTCAAGGAGAAGGTCCGGCTGTGCGACGCCGAGACCCCCCAGCCCTGCTGGAACGGCTCGCCGTACCAGCCGATCCCGATCACCGACGAGGCCACCCCGCGCCAGGCCCTCCAGATCCGGGAGCGTGCCGAGGACTTCCCCGGCATCACCGCCGAACCCCAGGCCGTCCGGCGTTACGCGGCCCCGGGCCAGGCCAACACCGCCCAGGTCCTCGGCTACCTCTCCCCGGTCACCGACGACGAGTTGCAGAAGGCGAAGGACACCGACTCCCCGTATCTCCGCTCCGACCAGGTCGGCCGCTCCGGCCTGGAGCGGGAGTACGACGCGGAGCTGCGCGGCAAGGCGGGCGTCACCCGCTACGAGGTGGACAACCTGGGCCGGGTCATCGGCGAGGCCGACGCAGACCCGGCCCAGCCCGGCGCCAACCTGGTCACCAGCATCGACGCCCGGGTCCAGCGGGTCGCGGAGTTCGAGCTGAACGAGGCGATGAAGAAGGCCCGCAAGGACTGGGACCGCAACACCCAGCGCACCTACGAGGCCGACGCGGGCGCGGTCGTGGTGATGGAGGCCAAGACCGGCCGGGTCGTCGCCATGGCGTCCAACCCGACCTACGACCCCAACGCCTGGGTGGGCGGCATCTCCGCCAAGGACTACGGGGCGCTCACCGGCAAGTCCTCCAACTACCCGCTGCTCAACCGGGCCATACAGGGTCAGGCGGCCCCCGGCTCCATCTTCAAGGTGGTCTCCACGGCCGCCGCGGTCCAGGCGGGCTACGACTTCGACGGCCGGTACAACTGCTCCAGCTCGTACTCGGTCGGCGGCCAGGTCTTCAAGAACTTCGAGTCGCAGAACCACGGCCCGATCGACCTCGGCCGCGCCCTGGAGGTCTCCTGCGACACCGTCTACTACTCCCTGGCGCACAGCGAGTGGCAGAAGGACGGCGGCATCGACCCCAAGGGCAAGCCGAACGACTACTTCTACAAGGCGGCCCATCAGTTCGGCCTCGGCAAGGAGACCGGCATCGACCTGCCCAACGAGGTCACCGGCCGGGTCCCGGACCGCCAGTGGAAGCAGGACTACTGGAAGGCCAACAAGGACGCCTGGTGCAAGACCGGCAAGAAGGACGGCTCGTACGTCGAGATGATCGCCTACGAGAACTGCCTCGAAGGCAACAAGATGCGCGCCGGTGACGAGATCAACTACTCCATCGGCCAGGGCGACACGCTGGTGACCCCGATCCAGATGGCCACCATCTACGCCGCCATCTCCAACGGCGGCACGCTCTACAACCCGACCGTCGGCAAGGCCGTGATCAGCGCCGACGGCAAGCAGGTCACCGAGATCAAGCCCGAGTCGCACGGCAAGCTGCCGGTCACCAAGAACACCCTGGACCAGATGGACGAGGCCCTGGAGGGCGTGGCCACGCGCGGCACGGCGGCCTGGCGGTTCGGCGGCTGGCCGCAGGACGAGATCCCGATGCACGCCAAGACGGGCACGGCGGAGGTCTACGGCAAGCAGACCACCTCGTGGTTCGCCACCTACACCGACGACTACGCGATCGTGATGACGATCTCCCAGGGTGGTACGGGCTCCGGAGCCTCCGGCCCGGCCGTGCGCAACATATACGACGCCCTGTACGGCGTCTCCGACGACGGCGTGATCACCAAGAAGAACGCGCTGCTGCCGACGCCCCAGGTGTCCCTGCCCAAGGTGCGTACGGACGGCACGATCACCTCGCCGAAGATCGCCAAGGACCCGGCGAAGGAGCAGCAGGCGTTCCAGACGGCCCAGGAGGAGCCGGTCGAGGGCGGTCAGATCCCGGCGGGCACCACGCAGTCGCCGGAGGCGGACAACCGGCGGACCCGCCGGCGCCGGGGCGGGGGTCCCTGGGGCGGCGGACCGCGCTGCGGCGACCCGAGGGGCGGACCCGGCCCGGCGCCGGGACCTGGAGCTGCACTCGGATCTGGACCAGGAGCTGGACCCGGAGCCGGACCCGGGCGGGAGACGTCCGGCGGTGGGCGCAGGCGGCTCGGAAGGGCCGCCGGGGTGCGGCGCGCGCTGGTGGCCGCGGTGCAGGACGGCCGGAAGGCGGCGGACGCATGACCGGGGCGAACAGCTTCCAGGTGTCCGGGTACGGGCCGGAGCGGGCCGGATGGACCCGGCTGCTGGCCCGGGACTCGCTGGCCCGGCGGCTCGACTGGCCGATACTGCTGTCGGCGCTCGCGCTGTCCCTGATCGGCTCCCTGCTGGTCTACTCCGCGACCCGCAACCGCACCGAGCTGAACCAGGGCGACCCGTACTACTTCCTGTTCCGGCATCTGCTGAACACCGGCATCGGCCTGGCCCTGATGATCGGCACGGTCTGGCTCGGCCACCGCACCCTGCGCACGGCGGTGCCGATCCTCTACGGGGCGTCGGTCCTGCTGATCCTGCTGGTGCTCACCCCGCTCGGCTCGACGGTCAACGGGGCGCACTCCTGGATCCAGGTCGGCGGCGGCTTCTCGCTCCAGCCCTCGGAGTTCGTGAAGGTCACGATCATCCTGGGCATGGCGATGCTGCTCGCGGCCAGGGTGGACGCGGGCGACAAGCCCTACCCCGACCACCGCACCGTGCTCCAGGCGCTGGGCCTGGCGACGGTGCCGATGCTGATCGTGATGCTGATGCCGGACCTCGGTTCGGTGATGGTCATGGTCATCATCGTGCTGGGAGTGCTGCTGGCGTCCGGAGCCTCCAACCGCTGGATCTTCGGCCTGCTGGGCGCGGGCACCACGGGCGCGCTGGCCATCTGGCAGCTGGGGATTCTCGACGAGTACCAGATCAACCGCTTCGCAGCGTTCGCCAACCCCGATCTGGACCCGGCGGGCGTCGGCTACAACACCAATCAGGCGCGGATCGCGATCGGTTCGGGCGGGCTGACCGGGTCGGGCCTGTTCGAGGGCTCGCAGACCACCGGGCAGTTCGTGCCCGAGCAGCAGACCGACTTCGTGTTCACGGTGGCGGGGGAGGAGCTGGGCTTCCTCGGCGCCGGACTGATCATCGTGCTGATCGGCGTGCTGCTCTGGCGGGCCTGCCGGATCGCCCGCGAGACGACGGAGCTGTACGGGACGATCGTCGCGGCCGGGATCGTGGCGTGGTTCGCGTTCCAGGCGTTCGAGAACATCGGGATGACCCTCGGCATCATGCCGGTGACGGGTCTGCCACTGCCGTTCGTGTCCTACGGAGGGTCGTCGATGTTCGCCGTGTGGGTGGCGGTGGGGCTGTTGCAGTCGATCAGAGTGCAGCGTCCGATGTCGGCGTGAAACCGGCGTCGGACGCGCCGCGGGACGTCGGTGGCGGGGGTGGAGTGACGGAGGTGACCGGGGTGACGGGACGCCGGTGGCCAGGAGTGACTTGACTGTGCCCTTGCGTGACGTTTCCCTCTGGTTCACCGGGCGTGCACTCTGCCATCGCGGCGCGCCTGCCATTAGGGTCGGTTCATGGCGGAGACGAAGCGTGAAATCGAGCGCAAATACGAATCCGACGAGAGTGGCCTGCCGGATCTGACCGGCGTGGCCGGGGTGGCGGCGGTCGTCGACAAGGGCGTCGCCCAGCTGGACGCCACCTACTACGACACCGCCGACGAACGCCTCGCGGGGGCCGCCATCACCCTGCGCCGCCGTACGGGCGGCTCGGACGCGGGCTGGCATCTGAAGTTCCCGGTCGCCCCCGGCGTGCGGGACGAGATCCAGGCGCCCCTGTCCGACACCCTGCCCCGGGAGATCGCGGCCCTGGTGCGGTCCCGGGTCCGGGACACCGACCTGCTCCCGGTGGTGCGGCTGCGGTCGGCGCGGGACGTGCGGGAGCTGACGGACGGCAAGGGGCGGCTGCTCGCGGAGGTCAGCGTGGACGCCGTGACGGCGGAGCGGCTGACCGGGGACGGCGGCCGGGCGCAGTGGACCGAGATCGAGGTGGAGCTGGCCGACGGGGCGGACCCCGCCGTGCTGGACAAGGTGGACAAGCGGCTGCGCAAGGCGGGCGTGCGGCCGTCGAAGTCGCCGTCCAAGCTGGCGCGGGCGCTCACCGAGACCGCGCCGAAGAAGGCCCGCAAGCACCGGCGGGCGGCCACCCGGCCCGCGCCGCCGGTCACCGCCGGGGACCATGTGCTGGCCTATCTGCGCGAGCAGCGGGACACGATCGTCGCGCTGGACCCGGCCGTACGCCGGGACGTGTACGACTCGGTGCACCGGATGCGGGTGGCGACCCGCCGGACACGCAGCGCCTTCAAGTCGTACGGGAAGCTGCTGGACCGGGCGGTGACCGACCCGATCGGCGAGGAGCTGAAGTGGCTCGCCGGGGAGCTGGGCGTGGACCGTGACCAGGAGGTGCTGACCGAGCGGCTCACCGACGCCCTCGGGGCGCTGCCGCGCACCCTGACCGCGGGCCCGGTCCGCACCCGGCTGCGCACCTGGTCGCACGCCCGGCGCGGCGGCTCCCGGCGCCGGCTGATCGCCGTCCTGGACGGGCGGCGGTATCTGGCCCTTCTCGGCGCGCTGGACGCGCTGCTGGCCGAGCCGCCGCTGCTGAAGCCCGCCGCGGGGGACCCGGCGAAGGTGATCTCCCGGGCCGTGCGCAAGGACTTCGACAAGCTGGCCGTGCTGGTGGAACAGGCGCTGGAGCTGCCGCCCGGCCACGACCGGGACTTCGCGCTGCACGAGGCCCGCAAGAAGGCCAAGCGGGCGCGGTACGCGGCGGAGGCGGCGGTCCCGGCGCTCGGCGACCCGGCGGGCGGGCTGGTGAAGTCGATGAAGTCCGTGCAGAGCCTGCTGGGCGACCACCAGGACAGTGTGATGACCCGCGAGGCCCTGCGGGACCTGGCCCAGCAGGCGCACTCCGCCGGGGAGAGCGCCTTCACCTACGGCCTGCTGTACGGCCGCGAGGAGCGGCGGGCGGCGGACGTGGAACGGGAGCTGCCGGGGGTGTGGGCACCGATCCGCGCGGAGGTTCCGGTCTGAGGGGACGGGGGTTGAGGGGACGGGGTCTGAAGCGACGGGGGCTGAAGGGACGGGGTCTGAGGGGACCGGGGCTGAGGGGATGGGAGCGGGCGGCGCTACGGGCGGGCGCTTCCGGTCCGCTCCGACCGCCGTCTCCGTACCGCCCCTGGATCGTCCGCGGTCGGCCCCGCCCCGTCCCCGTACCGCTCCTGCTTCGTCCGCAGTCCGCCCCGCCCCGTCCCGTCCCCGTACCGCTCCCGCTTCGTCCGGGGTCCGCCCCGCCCCCGTCTCCGTACCGCCGGCATCGCCCCCAATCCCCTCCCGCCCCCAATCCCCTCCCGTCCCCGGTCCCCGGACCGTCCCCGGGGACCCCTCGCCCCCGGGGACCCCTCGCCCCTCCCCACGGCGTGCGGAGCGCGGCTCAGCCCGCGCTAGGCTGGATGGTCACTCTTCCCCCAGCCTCCGGCCGGGGTGCCCCCCGTCAGCTCACGAAAGTCCCGCGATGTCTGCCGAGTCGGTTTTCCCGCAGCTCGAAGCCCTGCTCCCGCATGTGCAGAAGCCGATCCAGTACGTCGGTGGAGAGCTGAACTCCACCGTGAAGGACTGGGACTCCTGCGATGTGCGCTGGTCGCTCATGTACCCGGACGCCTACGAGGTGGGGCTGCCCAACCAGGGCGTCATGATCCTCTACGAGGTGCTGAACGAGCAGGAGGGCGTCCTCGCCGAGCGCACGTACAGCGTGTGGCCGGACCTGGAGGCGCTGATGCGGGAGCACGGGGTACCGCAGTTCACGGTGGACGGGCACCGCCCGGTGAAGGCGTTCGACGTGCTCGGTGTGTCCTTCTCCACCGAGCTGGGCTACACCAATCTGCTGACCGCGCTGGACCTGGCGGACATCCCGCTGGCGGCGGCGGACCGCACGGTCGACGACCCGATCGTGCTGGCGGGCGGTCATGCCGCGTTCAACCCGGAGCCGATCGCCGAGTTCATCGACGCGGCCGTCATCGGCGACGGCGAGCAGGCCGTCCTCGACATGACGAGGATCATCCGCGCCTGGAAGGCGGAGGGCCGCCCCGGTGGCCGGGACGAGGTGCTGCTGCGCCTGGCGAAGACCGGCGGCGTCTACATCCCGCGCTTCTACGACGTGGAGTATCTGCCGGACGGACGGATCGGCCGGGTCGTGCCGAATCGTTCCGGTGTGCCGTGGCGGATCTCCAAGCACACGGTGATGGACCTGGACGAGTGGCCCTACCCCAAGCAGCCCCTCGTACCGCTCGCGGAGACCGTCCATGAGCGGATGTCGGTGGAGATCTTCCGTGGCTGTACGCGCGGCTGCCGGTTCTGCCAGGCGGGCATGATCACCCGCCCGGTGCGGGAGCGGTCGATCACCGGGATCGGCGAGATGGTCGACAAGGGCCTGAAGGCGACCGGCTTCGAGGAGGTCGGCCTGCTGTCCCTGTCCTCCGCCGACCACAGCGAGATCGGCGAGGTCGCCAAGGGCCTCGCGGACCGCTACGAGAAGGACAAGATCGGTCTGTCCCTGCCGTCGACCCGGGTGGACGCCTTCAACGTCGACCTGGCCAACGAGCTGACCCGCAACGGCCGCCGCTCCGGACTCACCTTCGCCCCCGAGGGCGGCTCCGAGCGGATGCGCAAGGTCATCAACAAGATGGTCTCCGAGGAGGACCTGATCCGCACGGTCGCCACCGCCTACGGCAACGGCTGGCGCCAGGTGAAGCTGTACTTCATGTGCGGCCTGCCCACCGAGACCGACGACGACGTCCTCCAGATCGCCGACATGGCCATGAACGTGATCGCCAAGGGCCGTGAGGTCTCCGGCTCCGGCGACATCCGCTGCACGGTCTCGATCGGCGGTTTCGTCCCCAAGCCGCACACCCCGTTCCAGTGGGCGCCCCAGCTCTCCGCCGAGGAGACCGACGCCCGGCTGGAGAAGCTCCGCGACAAGATCCGCGGCGACAAGAAGTACGGCCGGGCCATCGGCTTCCGCTACCACGACGGCAAGCCCGGCATCGTCGAGGGCCTGCTGTCCCGTGGCGACCGCCGCCTCGGCGCGGCGATCCGCGCGGTGTACGAGGACGGCGGACGCTTCGACGGCTGGCGCGAGCACTTCTCCTACGACCGCTGGATGCACTGCGCGGACAAGGCGCTGGCCCCCTTCGGCGTGGACGTCGACTGGTACACCACCCGCGAGCGCTCCTACGAGGAGGTCCTCCCCTGGGACCACCTGGACTCCGGCCTCGACAAGGACTGGCTCTGGGAGGACTGGCAGGACGCCCTCGACGAGACGGAGGTCGAGGACTGCCGCTGGACGCCGTGCTTCGACTGTGGGGTGTGCCCCGCCCTGGACACCTCCATCCAGGTCGGCCCCACCGGCAAGAAGCTGTTGCCGCTGAGCGTGGTCAACGGCGGGGGCTGACCGGCCGCGTCTCGGCGCGGCGGGGCCCGGCGTACTCAGCCGCACCAGCGCACGGCGGGCTCAGCGCACCAGCGCCGGGCGTTTCGGGTCGAAACGCCAGTCGGGGATGAGTCGGCGCATGGCCGCCGTGTCGTCCCGGTCGGACCGGTCGAGGGACCGGTGGCGGTCATGGGCCGCCGCCACCCGCTCCCAGTCCAGCTCCACGCCCAGACCCGGGCGTTCGGGCAGGGTGAGCCGGCCGTCCCGGATGGTGAGCGGATCGCGGCTCAGCCGCTGGCCGTCCTGCCAGATCCAGTGGGTGTCGATGGCCGTGATCTCCCCGGGTGCCGCCGCCGCGACCTGGGTGAACATCGCCAGCGACACATCGAAGTGGTTGTTGGAGTGCGACCCCCAGGTCAGCCCCCAGTCGGCACAGAGCTGCGCGACCCGCACCGAGCCGTGCATCGTCCAGAAGTGCGGGTCGGCCAGCGGGATGTCCACCGCGTCCGCCTTCACGGCGTGCGCCAGCTCCCGCCAGTCCGTGGCGATCATGTTGGTGGCCGTCCGCAGCCCGGTCGCCCGGCGGAACTCCGCCATCGTCTCCCGCCCCGAGAAGCCGCCCTCGGCCCCGCACGGGTCCTCCGCGTACGCCAGCACGTCCCGCAGCGACCGCCCGATCGCGACCGCCTCCGCCAGCGGCCAGCCGCCGTTGGGGTCGAGGGTGATCCGCGCGCCCGGGAACCGCTCGGCGAGCGCCGTCACCGTCTCCGCCTCCGCCCGGCCGTCCAGCACCCCGCCCTTCAGCTTGAAGTCCTGGAACCCGTACCGCTCCTGGGCCGCCTCCGCCAGCGCCACCACCGCGTCCGCCGTCAGCGCCTCCTCGTTGCGCAGCCGCGACCACCGGTCGGCGGCGTCCGGCTCGTCCCGGTAGGGGAGGTCCGTACGGCGGCGGTCGCCGACGTAGAAGAGGTAGCCGAGGACCGGGACCGACGTCCGGCGCACGCCCTCGCCCAGCAGCGCGGCCACCGGTACGCCGAGGTACTGGCCCAGCAGATCCAGCAGCGCCGACTCCACCGCCGTCACCGCGTGCACGGTCACCCGCAGATCGAAGGTCTGCGCCCCGCGCCCGCCCGCGTCCCGCTCCCCGAACCGGTCGCGCAGGGCGCGCAGCACGGCGTGCGGATCACCGACGGACGCGCCCACGACCAGTTCGCGGGACTCCTCCAGCGTCGTCCGGATGCGCTCCCCGCCGGGCACCTCGCCGACACCGGTCCGGCCGTCCGAGTCGGTCAGCACCACCAGGTTCCGGGTGAAGTACGGGGCGTGCGCGCCGCTGAGATTGAGCAACATGCTGTCCTCGCCCGCCACCGGGATCACCCGCAGCGCGGTGACGACGGGGGTGGCGGGATGAGGGCTGCCGGTCGCTCTGCTCGTCGTCGTCCTCGGCATCGTCTCCGCGCCTCCCGGGCCGTCGTCCGCGTCTGGCGGTGACGCTAGGAGGCTCGGGTCATGCGCGTCCAATATCGGTTCGGCATGGTGTGATGCGTCACGCGCATCGGCACCGGAGGGACGGGAAAGAGGGGCACATGTACTCGCTGGAGCAGCTCGCCGGGTTCGTCGCCGTCGCCGAGGAGGGGCACTTCGGACGGGCCGCGACCCGGCTCAACATGACCCAGCCGCCGCTCAGCCGCCGTATCCAGGCGCTGGAGCAGCACATCGGCGTGGATCTGCTGGACCGCTCGGGCCGCGGGGTGCGGCTCACCGCCGCCGGACAGAGTCTGCTCACCGACGCCCGCCGCATCCTCGGGCTCGCGGAACGCTCGGTGCACAGCGCGCGCCGCGCGATGGCCGGGCAGACCGGCACCCTCACCCTCGGCTTCACCGCCAGCTCCGGATACGTCCATCTGGAGACCGTCCTCGGGACCGCCCGGACCCGGCTGCCCGGCGTGGACCTGGTGCTGCGCGAGATGGTCACCGCCGCCCAGCGCGCCGCCCTGCTCGCGGGCGACCTCGATGTGGGCCTGGTCCGCCCGCCGGTCGCCGCCCCCGAACTGACCCGCCGCCCCTTCGCCCGCGAACCCCTGCTCGCCGCGCTGCCCGCCGCCCACGCCCTGGCGACCCGGCCCACACCCCCGGACGTCCGGGACCTCGACGGCGAACCGTTCCTGATGTACGACCCCGACGAGGCGCGCTACTTCCATGAACTGCTCGGCCGGCTCTTCCACCGGACCGGTACCGCGCCCGTGCACGTCCAGCACGCCAGCCAGGTGCACACCCTGCTGGCCCTGGTCGGCGCGGGCCTCGGCGTCTGCCTGGTCCCCGAGGCGGCCCGGCGGCTGGGCCCGGCCGGGGTGGTGTTCCGCCCGCTGACCGGCACGGGCGGTGTGCGCGCGGAACTCCAGCTGGCCTGGCGCACCGACCACCCGTCCCCGGCGCTGCGGGCGCTCCTGGTGGCCCTGGCCGACCCAGCCGACCCGGCGTGACCCCCTGTGACCTGCTGTGACCGGGTCGGGACGGCTCACGGGAACCTTCCGGCCGCCGGACACGTACTCTTGATAGCAGTACGACCGCACTCACGAGGGACTGAACGACACTGGGGAAGCGACAGCCCGAAGGCCCACCGCCCGTACCGGCGGTGCAGCGCATCCGACTGCGCTACACCAAGCGTGGCCGCCTGAGGTTCACCAGCCACCGCGACTTCCAGCGGGCATTCGAGCGGGCACTGCGCCGCGCCGAGGTGCCGATGGCCTACTCGGCGGGTTTCACCCCGCATCCCAAGGTGTCGTACGCCAATGCCGCACCCACCGGCACGGGCAGTGAGGCGGAGTATCTGGAGATCGCGCTCACCGCGCCGCGTGACCCGCAGCGCCTGCGCGCTCTTCTCGACGAGTCGCTGCCCGCCGGGCTCGACATCGTCGACGCCGTCGAGGCCCGTACGTCCGGGCTCGCCGACCGGCTCACCGCCTCCGTGTGGGAGCTGCGGCTCGACGGTGTGACCCCCGAGGACGCCGCCCGCGCGGTCGCCGCCTTCACCGCGGCCGGGACCGTCGAGGTGCAGCGCCTGACCAAGAACGGTATGCGCACGTTCGACGCCCGCCAGGCCGTGGCAAGCCTGACGAGCGAGCAGGACGGCGACGGCGTGGCAACACCGGGTTCGCCGGCTGATAGGCCGACCGACCGGCCCTGTGCGATACTGCGGCTGGTTGTTCGGCACGTGACGCCTGCCGTTCGACCCGACGACGTCCTGTCCGGTCTCCGCGCCGTGGCCGACCTGGCGCCGCCGGTCCCCGCAGCGGTGACCAGGCTGGCGCAGGGGCTGTTCGATGAAGAGACCGGTACGGTGACCGACCCGCTCGCGCCCGACCGCGAGGCGGACGCGGCCCTTGTTACGGCCGCCCCGACCGCCGCCGCGAAGGCACCGGCTTAGGGAAGGTCCCGCCTGGGACGACCGTCGAAAAGCGCCGCCCTCGTACTCGGGAGCCACCTGGGTCGGGCAGCGCACCGACCAGAAGACTTTCGCCAGGCCGTACGCGACAAGGCATACGGAACCGACGAGACAAGACACAGAGAGCTTCCGTGCGGCGCCCGCGCCCCGGACGGCGGCCCACGCGCATCGCGCGAGCCGCGGACGTCACCGGCCTTCCCGCCGGACCATGCGCGGCGCCCGGAAGCCTGACGGGAGAACCGCCCGCATGCTCGAACCGACCGAAGCTGCGGAGTCCGGGGACAACACCACCGACTCCGCCCAGAACACCCCCAGCGACACCCTGCCGCCGCGCCGTCGGCGCAGGGCGGCGTCCCGCCCGGCCGGACCGCCCGCCGGTACCGCCGAGGCACCGGCCGAGGTCGTCGCACCGGCCGTAGCGGCACAGGCCGCCGACCATGCCGACGATGCCGACGACGCCGACGATGTCGAGGACATCGCAGCCGTCGAGGACACCACGGAGACGGTCGCGGAGGTCGCGGATGTCACCGTGGGCGCCGATGAGGCCGCCGCGCCCGTGGTCGAAGAGACCGCGCCCCCCGCCCGGACCCGCCGCCGTGCCGTCCGTCGGGCCTCCGCGCCCGCCGGGGCGCCCGCCGCCGAGGCCGCCGAGACCGTGGTCCCGGCCAGCCCGGCGCCCGTCGCCGAGACCCCCGAAGCCCCCGAGGCCGCCGCCGTGAGCGCCGCCGCCGAGGAGCCCGCGCCGCCGCGCGCCCGCCGTCGCGCCACCCGCAAGGTCACCGCGCCCGCCGGGACGCCGGAGCCGTCGGCCGCCGCCCCGGCCGTGGCCGAGACCCCGGTGCCGGAAACCCCCGCCGCCCCGGCCGCCGACGCCGACACCGCGCCGCGCCGTACGCGCCGCCGGGCCACCCGCAAGGTGACGACCCCGGCCGCGGAGGCGGCGGAGCAGGCCGCGCAGACCGAAGCCGCCGAGCAGGCCGAGCCCGCCGAGAAGGCAGAGCAGGCTGAGCAGCCCGAGGCGCCCAAGGCGAAGACCTCCCGCGCGACCCGGACCTCCCGGACGTCCCGGGCCGCCAAGGCGGCAGCCGAGACGCCCGACGCGCCCGAGACGGCCGACAGCGGCCAGACCGCCGCCACCGCCGTGGCCGAGCAGCCCTCCGTCCCCGAGCAGGCCGCCGCCGAGGCGCCCGCCGCCGACGCCCAGACCGCCGACGCCGCCGACGAGGACTCCGCGCCCCGGCGCCGCCGCCGCGTCGTCCGCAAGCCCGCCGCCGGGTTCGCCGCGCCCCCCGAGGCCGCCGCGAAGACCCCGGCGCGCGCCGGGGCCGCCCAGGCGGGCGCGTCCGACGACCAGGACGACGCCCCGCGCCGCCCGGCGCGTCCCTCCGTCGCCGTCTTCCAGGCGCCGGTCTTCACCGAGCCGCGCTTCCAGACGCCCGAGCGGGCCGCCGCCGAAGCCGCCGCGGAGGCGGCCGAGGAGCCCACCGGGGCGTCCGGCGAGTCCGGTGCGTCCGGCGCCTCCGAGGCCGACGAGCCCGGTCGGCCGTCCGCGCGGGCCGACCGGTCCGCCGCGCCCGCCGAGTCCGCCGAGGACGCCTCCGGGCCCCGCGGCCGTCGCCGTCGCCGCCGGGGCGCCGCCGCCGAGGAGGCCGAGGCCCGCGCCGAGGTCCGCGCCGAGGCTCCGGTCGAGGACGAGGAGCCCCTCGACGACACCGACGAGGGCGCCGACCAGACCGACGACTCCTACGACGCCGAGGACGGCGGCGAGGAGACCGGCTCGCGCCGCCGCCGCCGTCGCGGTGGCCGTCGCCGTCGCCGTGGCGAGGCCGCCGACGGCGAGGGCGACGACAGCGCCGCCGAGCAGGCCGCGCAGGACGCCGAGGACACCGCCGAGCAGCTCGACGAGGACGCCGAGGACGACGACTCCGACCGCGCCGAGGACTTCGGTGGCTCGACCGCCGGGAGCCGTCGCCGTCGTCGCCGTCGCCGCCGGGCCGGGGACTCCTCCGGTGACGGCGAGCCGTCCGCCACCGACGACCCGGAGCGCACGGTCGTCAAGGTCCGCGAACCGCGCAAGCAGTCCGAGCGCGAGCCGTCCGACGAGGTGCAGTCCATCAAGGGCTCCACGCGTCTGGAGGCCAAGAAGCAGCGCCGCCGCGAGGGCCGTGAGCAGGGCCGCCGCCGGGTGCCGATCATCACCGAGGCCGAGTTCCTCGCCCGCCGCGAGGCCGTGGAGCGCGTGATGGTGGTCCGCCAGCACGGCGACCGCACCCAGATCGGCGTCCTTGAGGACAATGTGCTGGTCGAGCACTACGTCAACAAGGAGCAGTCGACGTCGTACGTCGGCAATGTGTATCTCGGCAAGGTGCAGAACGTGCTGCCGTCGATGGAGGCCGCCTTCATCGACATCGGCAAGGGCCGCAACGCGGTGCTGTACGCCGGTGAGGTCAACTTCGAGGCGCTGGGCATGTCCGGTGGGCCGCGGCGCATCGAGTCCGCGCTGAAGTCCGGGCAGTCCGTGCTCGTCCAGGTCACCAAGGACCCGATCGGCCACAAGGGCGCCCGGCTCACCAGCCAGGTCTCCCTGCCCGGCCGCTATCTGGTCTATGTGCCCGAGGGCTCGATGACCGGCATCAGCCGCAAGCTGCCCGACACCGAGCGGGCCCGGCTGAAGACCATCCTGAAGAAGATCGTCCCCGAGGACGCCGGTGTCATCGTGCGCACCGCCGCCGAGGGCGCCAGCGAGGACGAGCTGCGCCGCGATGTCGAGCGGCTCCAGGCGCAGTGGGCCGACATCCAGAAGAAGGCCAGGAGCGGCAACGCCCCGACGCTGCTGTACGGCGAGCCGGACATGACCGTCCGGGTCGTGCGGGACATCTTCAACGAGGACTTCTCCAAGGTCATCGTCAGCGGTGACGAGGCGTGGCAGACCGTCCACGGCTATGTGGCGCATGTGGCGCCGGACCTCGCCGACCGGCTCCAGAAGTGGACCAGCGAGGTCGACGTCTTCGCCACGTACCGGATCGACGAGCAGCTCGCCAAGGCGCTGGACCGCAAGGTGTGGCTGCCGAGCGGTGGCTCGCTGGTGATCGACAAGACCGAGGCCATGGTCGTGATCGATGTCAACACCGGCAAGTTCACCGGCCAGGGCGGCAACCTCGAAGAGACCGTGACCAGGAACAACCTGGAGGCGGCCGAGGAGATCGTGCGCCAGCTGAGGCTGCGCGACCTGGGCGGCATCGTCGTCATCGACTTCATCGACATGGTGCTGGAGTCCAACCGGGACCTGGTGCTGCGCCGTCTGCTGGAGTGCCTGGGCCGCGACCGTACGAAGCACCAGGTCGCCGAGGTGACCTCGCTGGGGCTGGTCCAGATGACCCGTAAGCGGGTCGGCCAGGGCCTGCTGGAGTCCTTCTCGGAGACCTGCGTCCACTGCAACGGGCGCGGTGTCATCGTGCACATGGAGCAGGCGACCGCCGCCGGTGGCGGTGGGGGCGGCAAGCGCAAGAAGCGCGGACGGGGCGGGGCCGAGACCCCGGACCACATCCACGAGACCGAGCCGGTCACCCCGGCGGCGGCCGAGACCGAGGCGGAGGTGGCCGCCGAGGCCGCCGTGCCGGTCTCGCTGGCCTCCCCGGCCTTCGAGCCGGACGAGGAGCTGTTCAGCAGCGTCGCCGAGGCGGAGGCCGCGGCCTCCCGGGGCGGCCGTTCCCGGCGCCGGGCCAGCCGCAGGGCGTCGGCCCCGGCGGGCGCGCCCCGTAGCGAGCCGGTCTCCCGGGCCGCCGCCCCGGCGGTCGCGCCGGAGCCGGTCGCCGACCCGGTGACCGTGGCGGACCCGGTGGTCGAGGCGGCGCCCGCCCCAGAGGCCGCCGTCGTCGCCGGTACCGAGGCGCCCGCGCCGGTCGACGAGGCCGCGCCCCAGGGCCGTACGCGTCGCCGGGCCACCCGCCGGGTGTCCGCGCCCGCCGGGGCACCCGAGGGCGCCGAGGCCACGGTCGTCACGGTGACCGAGCCGGCCCCGCAGCCGCTCCCGGAAACCGCCGCGCCCGCCGCGCCCACTGCGCCCGCCGAGGAGCCGGAGGCAGCCGCCCCCGCCCGTCCCCGGCGCCGCGCCGTGCGCAAGGCCACCGCGCCGACCGCGTCCGAGGACACGGCCGTCGTGGTCGTCCCGTCGGGCACGGCAGCGGAAGCCGAGGCGGAGCCGGTGACGGGGACGGACGAGGTGTCCGAGGACACCGAGGCCGCCACTCCCGCCAAGAAGGCGGCGGCCCGTAAGACGGCGAAGAAGGCCACGGCGAAGAAGGCGGCGACGAAGAAGACGGCCGCCAAGAAGACCACGGCCAAGAAGACCGTCGCGAAGAAGGTCACGGCGAAGAAGGCCGCGACCAAGAAGACGGCGGCGAAGAAGACCGCCGCGGCGGAACAGACGCTGTCGTCCGTGACGTCGGTGTCCGCGTCCACCGAGGACTGAGAAAAAAGGGGGGGCAGCCCGACCGGTCGCCCCGCAGTACACGGCAGTTGACGGCCCGTCCGGTACCCACCGGGCGGGCCGTCGCCATACCCGCGCTCGCCATGAACACGACTCCGTACGGGCTTCAGCGACCCCCTTCGCGCACTCCTCGGCGCACACCTCAGCAACAAGCCTGCCGTACCTGTCTGTGAATGACGGGTGAATCTGTGAAGGAGTGACACGGTTATGATGTGGGCACAGACAGATGGTTAATTCAGGGGAAACGCGGACTTTAGTACAGTGCTTAGTACTGTCCTTAGTACCGTGATTTTCCGGCGATCAATGGGGTTTCTCGTGGTGATAGCAGGGGTGCGTTCGTGAAGGCTCTCGTCCTGTCCGGGGGCGCGGGCACCCGGCTCCGCCCCATCACCCACACCTCGGCCAAGCAGTTGGTCCCGGTCGCCAACAAGCCCGTGCTGTTCTACGGGCTCGAAGCCATCGCGGACGCCGGGATCACCGAGGTCGGCATCGTCGTCGGCGACACCGCGGACGAGATCCGCGAGGCGGTCGGCGACGGCTCCCGGTTCGGTGTCGAGGTCACCTACATCCCGCAGGACGCCCCGCTGGGCCTCGCCCACGCCGTGCTGATCGCCCAGGACTTCCTCGGCGACGACGACTTCGTGATGTACCTCGGCGACAACTTCATCGTCGGCGGCATCACCGACCTGGTCGACGCGTTCCGCGAGGACCGCCCCGACGCGCAGATCCTGCTGACCAAGGTTCCCGACCCCACCTCCTTCGGGGTCGCCGAACTCGACACCGAGGGCCATGTGGTGGGCCTGGAGGAGAAGCCGAAGCAGCCCAAGAGCGATCTCGCGCTCGTCGGTGTCTATCTCTTCACCCCGGCCATCCACGAGGCCGTGCGGTCCATCACACCGTCCTGGCGCGGCGAACTGGAGATCACCCACGCCATCCAGTGGCTGATCGACGCCGAACGCCGGGTCCGCTCCACCACCATCTCCGGGTACTGGAAGGACACCGGCAATGTCACCGACATGCTGGAGGTCAACCGCTCGGTCCTGGAGAGCGTGCAGCCGCTGAACGAGGGCACGGTCGACGAGGCCAGCGAACTCATCGGCCGGGTCCGCATCGAGGCCGGTGCCACGGTCACCGGCAGCCGGATCGTCGGCCCGGCGATCGTCGGCGCCGGTTCGGTGGTCCGCGAGGCGTACATAGGCCCGTTCACCTCGGTGTCCGAGGACTGCCGGATCGAGGACAGCGAGATCGAGTACTCGATCGTGCTGCGCGGCTCGTCCGTGACCGGGGTGCGCCGGGTGGAGGCCAGCCTCATCGGGCGCGATGTCGAGGTCACGCCCGCTCCCCGTCACCCTTCGGCCCACCGGCTCGTGCTCGGTGATCACAGCAAGGTGCAGATCTCGTCATGACGTCCCCCACCCGGATACTGGTCACCGGCGGCGCCGGTTTCATCGGTTCCCACTACGTCCGTACCGTCCTCGGTCCCGACGGCCCCGGTGATGTCTCCGTCACCGTCCTGGACAAGCTGACCTACGCGGGCAACCCGGCCAACCTGGACGAGGTCCGC
Organism: Streptomyces sp. NPDC048290; assembly: GCF_040652095.1. Lineage (NCBI taxonomy): Bacteria > Bacillati > Actinomycetota > Actinomycetes > Kitasatosporales > Streptomycetaceae > Streptomyces > Streptomyces sp. NPDC048290. Next base: position 260,778 of record NZ_JBEZLM010000012.1, on the reverse strand, counting down.
GACCACCCCGGTTTCGCCTTCGTGACGGGCGACATCTGCGACCCCGAACTGGTCGGCGAGCTGATGGCCGAGCACGACCAGGTGGTGCACTTCGCCGCCGAGTCCCATGTGGACCGTTCGATCGACGGCGGCGCCGAGTTCGTCCGCACCAACGTGGTCGGCACCCACACCCTGATCGACGCCGCCCACCGGGCCGGGATCGAGGTGTTCGTGCACATCTCCACCGACGAGGTGTACGGCTCCATCGACGACGGCTCCTGGCCCGAGACCCACCCGCTGGAGCCCAACTCGCCGTACTCCTCGGCGAAGGCGTCCAGCGACCTGATCGCGCTGTCCTACCACCGCACCCACGGCCTGGACGTCCGCGTCACCCGCTGCTCCAACAACTACGGCCACCACCACTTCCCGGAGAAGGTCATCCCGCTGTTCGTGACCAACCTCCTCGACGGGAAGAAGGTCCCCCTGTACGGCGACGGCGGCAACGTCCGCGACTGGCTGCACATCGACGACCACGTCCAGGGCATCGAACTGGTCCGCACCAAGGGCCGCGCGGGCGAGGTCTACAACATCGGCGGCGGCACCGAACTCTCCAACAAGGAGCTGACCGCCCTGCTGCTGACGGCCTGCGGCGCCGACTGGGACACCAGCGTCGAGTACGTCGAGGACCGCAAGGGCCACGACCGCCGCTACTCCGTGGACTGCGCCAAGATCCGCGAGGAGCTGGGCTACGCCCCGCGCAAGTCCTTCGAGCAGGGCCTCGCGGAAACCGTGCGCTGGTACCGCGAGAACCGCTCCTGGTGGGAGCCGCTGAAGGAGCGGGCCGCCCTGTGAGCGTCGACCGCCCCTGGCTGATCACCGGCGCGGGCGGGATGCTCGCCCACGACCTGCTGCCCGCCCTCGCCGCCGCGGACATACCCGCCGTCGCCCTGGACCGCGCCGCCCTGGACCTCACCGACGACAACGCCGTGCGCCGGGCCGTCGCCGAGCACCGCCCGACGGTGGTGGTCAACTGCGCCGCCTGGACCGCCGTCGACGACGCCGAGACCCGGGAGGCCGAGGCGCTCGCCGTCAACGGCGACGGGCCCGCCCGGCTGGCCGCCGCCTGCGCCGCCACCGGCACGGTCCTGCTCCAGGTCTCCACCGACTACGTCTTCGCGGGCGACGCCACCGCCCCGTACCCCGAGGACGCCCCCACCGCCCCCCGCAGCGCCTACGGCCGCACCAAACTCGCCGGTGAGCGGGCCGTCCTGACCGCCCTGCCCGACATCGGCTACGTCGTCCGCACGGCCTGGCTGTACGGCGCGGGCGGCCCCAACTTCGTCCGCACGATGATGCGCCTCGCGGACCAGCGGGACACCGTCGACGTCGTGGACGACCAGCGCGGCCAGCCCACCTGGACCGCCGATCTGGCCGCGCTGCTGCTCGCGCTGGGCCGCGGCGCCCTGGACGGCACCGCCCCGGCCGGGATCTACCACGGCACCAGCGCCGGGGAGACCACCTGGCACGGCTTCACCCAGGAGATCTTCCGGCTGCTGGGCACCGACCCCGCCCGGGTGCGTCCCACCACCAGCGAGGCGTTCGTCCGCCCGGCGCCCCGCCCCGCGTACAGCGTGCTCGGCCACGACCGGCTCCGGGCGGCCGGTCTCACCCCGCCGCGCGACTGGCGTACGGCGCTGGCCGAGGCGTTCCCCGAGATCCACGCGGTCCACCGGGCCCAGACGAAGGAGACTCCGGCGTGACGGAGAAGGACATCAAGGGGAGCAGCGCGGCACCGCTCAAGGTCAGTGTCGTCATCGCGGTCTACAACCCCGGCAAGTACTTCGAGGACTGTGTCGGCGGACTGCTCCGGCAGAGCCTCGCCCCCGACGAGTTCGAGGTCTGGTTCGTCGACGACGGCTCCACCGACGAGACCCCGGCCCGCCTCGACCAACTGGCCGCCGAGCACCCGCACTTCCATGTCGTCCACCAGGAGTCCTCCGGCTGGTCCGGCCGCCCCCGCAACACCGGCATCGACGCGGCCCGCGGCGAGTACGTGATGTTCGCCGACCACGACGACTGGCTCGGCGACGAGGCCCTGGAGCGGATGTACGACTACGGCCGGGCCCACGACGCCGATGTCGTCGTCGGCAAGATGGCCGGCATCGGCCGCCCGGTCCCGCAGGAGCTGTTCCGGGTCAACCGGCCCCGGGCCACCGTGGAGACCGCCCCGCTGATCGACAGCCTCACCCCGCACAAGATGTTCCGCCGGGCGTTCCTGGCCGAGCACGGGATGCGGTTCAAGGAGGGCAGGCGGCGGCTCGAGGACCATGTCTTCGTTGCCGAGGCGTATCTGCGGGCCAAGAGCGTGGCCGTGCTCAGCGACTACCTCTGCTACTACCACATCACCCGCGACGACGGCTCCAACGCCGGCTTCCAGCGCTTCGACCCGGTCGGCTACTTCACCAACCTGCGTGAGGCGCTCGACGTCGTCGAGAACCTCACTGAGCCCGGCCCGCTGCGCGACCAGCTCTTCTCCCGCTGGCTGCGCAACGAGATGGTCGAGCGGCTGCGCGGCCAGCGGCTGCTGAAGCTCCCCGAGGACTACGCCGAGGAGCTGTACCGCGAGATCCACTCCGTGGTCACCGAGCGCTTCGGCCCCGGCGTGTTCGCCCGGGTCGCCCCCACCCAGCGGGTCGTCGCGGGCCTGATCGCCGCCGACCGGTACGCCGATGTCCGCGCCCTCGCCGCATGGGAGGCCGGTATCCGCCCCACCGGCCGCCTCACCTCCCTGGACTGGGAGAACGGCTCCCTGGCCATCGGCTTCAGCGCCGAGTACCAGGTCGCCGGGGAACCGATGAGGTACGGCCGGGACGGCGAGCGCGATCTGCTCGGGCTGCCGCTGTCCGAGGAGGCCCGCGCGGCGCTGGCCGCCCAGGGCATCTCCCTGGCCGCCCCGGTGGACCGCAGCGGGGTCGACCTGGTGGTCCGCCACCGCGAGCGGGCCACCCAGTACTACCTGCCGCTGACCAGCGAACGGCACCGCATCGAGACCGGGACCGAGACCGGTGAGGGCGGCGGCTTCCGGCAGGAGATCACCGCGCGGGCCGTGCTCGACCCCGAGACCGCCGCCGCGGGCGCCCCGCTCGCCCCCGGCATCTGGGACCTCCATCTGCGGATCAAGTCCTGCGGCTGGAGCAAGGAGACCCGTCTCGGCGCCGTCCGCACCGACGGCACGGAGGCCACCCGGCGCCCCGCCCTCACCGGCGACCCGCGCCGCCTGGTCCTGCCGTACTGGACCGACGGCCCCGGCAACCTCTCCCTCGACATCGACCAGCGCACCGGCAAGCTGGAGCGCGAGGCCGTGGCCGCCATGGACCCGGCGGCGGCCGAGGTCGACGGCGGCACGGTCCGCCTGCCGCTGCCGCTGCACCCGGCCTCCACCGCCGGGGAGGCGGTCCAGCTCCGCTTCGAGCGCAAGAACGTCGGCAAGTACCCGGCCGAGGCCACCCTCGACGGCCGTACGGTCACCGCCGCGCTGCCCCTGGAACGGCTCACCGGCAAGCGCTGGGCGGTCCGGCTCGGCGTCCCGTCCCCGGCGCGGGGCGAGCTCCGCTGGACCAGGCTCCCGGTCGACGTGGTGGTGGACGGCGCGGGCCGCGCCCGGGTGATCGACCGCCATACGGCGTCCGCCGGAGCCGGCGGCAGGACCGCGGGGCCCGGCAGGCGCCCGCTGTGGCGCCGGGCGGCGGGCCGTCTGAAGCGGGCGCTGGCGGGCGGCCGGGGATAGCCCCGGCGGACCGCTGGTGCCGACCCCGGCACAGCTCTCCCACCCGTACCGGCCTCTCCCGATCACCCGTCTCTCCCGATCACCCGTCTCTCCCGACACCCGTCTCTCCCGATCCGAGGACCCCGCGATGCGACCCCTCTCCCTCTCCGGCTCCTGGGTGCACGAGCCCAAGGTGTTCCCCGACGGCCGGGGCAGCTTCCACGAGTGGTTCAAGGCGCCGCTCTTCACCGAGGCCGCCGGACACCCGCTCGGCCTCGCCCAGGCCAACATGTCCGTCTCCAGCCGGGGCACCCTGCGCGGCATCCACTTCGCGGACGTGCCGCCCGGCCAGGCCAAGTACGTCAAGTGCGTCCGTGGCGCGGTGCTCGATGTGATCGTGGACATCCGGACCGGCTCGCCCACCTTCGGCCAGTGGGAGGCGGTACGGCTGGACGACCGGGACCATCACGCCGTCTACCTCTCCGAGGGCCTCGGCCATGGCTTCATGGCGCTCAGCGACGACGCCACCGTCGTGTACCTGTGCTCCGAGGGCTACGCGCCCGAGCGGGAGCACGGCATCCACCCGCTGGACCCGGCCCTCGGCATCGAGTGGCCCACGGACCTGGCGCCCCTGCTGTCCGCCAAGGACGAGCAGGCGCCGACCCTGGCCCAGGCCCGTGAGCAGGGGCTGCTGCCGTCCTACGAGGAGTGCGTGGCGTACCGCGCGAGCCTGGGCTCCTGACCCGGCCCGGCCCCGGCTCGGCCCCGGCTCGGTGTGACCCCGGTTCGGTTTGACCCCTTCGGGGCAGGCCCCGTAACCTTGACCGTCGGTGTGTCCCTGGATATGGACGCGCCACATCCCCGTAAACCTCTTCCTCCGGGAGCCGGTGTTGTCCGGTGCGCTGGAGAGGCCGCCCGTGTTCCGGGTGGCTGGACTGCGGGGGTGCCGTTCCTGAGCGAGAGAGTGAGATCCGCGTGTACGCCATCGTGCGCAGCGGTGGCCGCCAGCACAAGGTTGCTGTCGGTGACATCGTCGAGGTTGACAAGATTTCCACCGCCCAGGTGGGCGACACGGTAGAGCTCTCCACTCTGCTCGTCGTCGACGGCGACGCCGTGACCAGCGACCCGTGGGTGCTGGCGGGCATCAAGGTCCAGGCCGAGGTCGTGGACCACCACAAGGGCCAGAAGATCGACATTCTGCGCTACAAGAACAAGACCGGCTACCGCCGTCGCCAGGGCCACCGCCAGCAGTACACGGCGATCAAGGTCACCGCGATCCCCGCGGCTGCGAAGTAAGGGACTGAGGAGACATGGCACACAAGAAGGGCGCATCGTCCACCCGGAACGGTCGCGACTCCAATGCCCAGCGGCTCGGCGTGAAGCGCTTCGGCGGTCAGGTCGTCAACGCGGGTGAGATCCTGGTCCGCCAGCGCGGCACGCACTTCCACCCCGGCTCCGGCGTCGGCCGCGGCGGCGACGACACGCTGTTCGCCCTCCAGGCCGGTGCCGTCGAGTTCGGCACCCACCGTGGCCGCAAGGTCGTGAACATCGTTCCGGTCGGCTGACCGGAAGCTCTGCGCGAGGCGGACCTCACTTCCCGGTCGGGAAGGCGGGTCCGCCTTTCGTGTGTTGACCTGTAGACGTCTGTGGATACTCCGTATCCACGAGGCATCCACAGATATCTAGATATCCCGTACGTTTCTGGAGGCACCCACCATGACCACCTTCGTGGACCGCGTCGAACTGCATGTCGCCGCGGGTAACGGAGGCCACGGCTGTGCCTCCGTGCACCGGGAGAAGTTCAAGCCGCTCGGCGGCCCGGACGGCGGCAACGGCGGCCGTGGCGGCGATGTGATCCTCACCGTCGACCAGTCCGTCACCACGCTGCTCGACTACCACCACTCCCCGCACCGCAAGGCCACCAACGGCAAGCCCGGCGAGGGCGGCAACCGCTCCGGCAAGGACGGCCAGGACCTGGTGCTGCCGGTCCCGGACGGCACGGTCGTGCTCGACAAGGCCGGCAATGTCCTCGCCGACCTGGTCGGCCACGGCACGTCGTACGTGGCCGCGCAGGGCGGCCGGGGCGGGCTCGGCAACGCGGCGCTGGCCTCGGCCCGCCGCAAGGCGCCCGGTTTCGCGCTGCTCGGGGTGCCCGGTGATCTCCAGGACGTGGTGCTGGAGCTGAAGACCGTCGCCGATGTGGCGCTGGTCGGCTACCCGAGCGCCGGGAAGTCCTCGCTGATCTCGGTGCTGAGCGCGGCCAAGCCGAAGATCGCCGACTACCCCTTCACCACGCTGGTGCCGAATCTGGGCGTGGTGACCGCCGGGTCCACCGTCTACACCATCGCCGACGTCCCCGGGCTGATCCCGGGCGCCAGCCAGGGCAAGGGGCTGGGCCTTGAGTTCCTGCGCCATGTCGAGCGGTGCAGTGTGCTGGTGCACGTCCTGGACACCGCGACGCTGGAGTCCGACCGCGACCCGACCTCCGACCTCGATGTCATCGAGGAGGAGCTGCGGCAGTACGGCGGGCTCGGCGACCGGCCCCGGCTGGTCGTCCTCAACAAGATCGACGTCCCCGACGGCAAGGACCTCGCCGAGATGGTCCGCCCCGAACTGGAGGCCCGCGGCTACCGCGTCTTCGAGGTGTCCGCGGTGGCCCACAGGGGGCTGAAGGAGCTGTCGTACGCGCTGGCCGAGCTGGTCGGCGCGGCGCGGGCGGCGAAGCCGAAGGAGGAGGCGACCAGGATCGTCATCCGTCCCCAGGCCGTGGACGACAGCGGGTTCACGGTGACCCGTGAGGACGACGGACTGTACCGGGTGCGCGGCGAGAAGCCCGAGCGCTGGGTGCGGCAGACCGACTTCAACAACGACGAGGCCGTCGGCTATCTCGCCGACCGGCTGGGCCGCCTCGGTGTCGAGGAGCAGCTGATGAAGGCCGGTGCCCGCTCGGGCGACGGCGTGGCGATCGGGCCCGAGGAGAACGCGGTCGTCTTCGACTGGGAGCCGACCGTCATGGCCGGCGCGGAGATGCTGGGCCGCCGGGGCGAGGACCACCGCATGGAGGCCCTGCGCCCGGCGGTGCAGCGCCGCCGGGAGCGCCAGGCGGAACGGGACGAGGCGGACCAGGAGTTCGAGGGCTTCGAGCCGTTCTGACCGATCAGGAGAGCGGGGCTCTGCTTCGACACCTTCGGGGGCGCCAGGGGATTCCCTGGCGCCCCTCGTCGTCGCCAACCCCGAACGGTCCCACGCCCTTCACCCCCGAGGCCCACCCGCCCCCACCCCTCAGAGACGCGGCTCATACGACCGCCGGGGCCTTTCTGAGGGTCGCGGCTCCAGTGGCGGCGGGACCTTCCCAGGGCTGCGGCTCTACTGGCCGCGGGGGTTTCTGAGGGTCGCGGCTCCACTGGCCGCAGGGGCTTTCTCAGGGACGCGCCGCTACTGGACGCCGGGCAGGGCACAGGCTTTTAGGGGCGCTGGGGGTACCCCCTCTGGGGGAGGAACTGCGCGACCAGCCCCCACCGACCCGCACCCACACTCGACCCCCCCCGCCCCCCCGGACCTCCCGTCTTTACCCGCGTCCCAGCCCACTCTCAGACTCCTCTCAGCCCACCCGTTTACCGTCCATTCACCATGAAGAAGGACCCCCGCAGCCCTCCCGCTCCGGTACCCCACCCCCGTACGCCATAGCAATTCCGCAAAGACCAACACCCTCCCCGCCCCACCCGCAGGGAACACGCATCGCCGACCGGAACCCGCACGCCAAAGCCGCTCAGCCCGCACAGAGCCCCCACCCACCAGCCAGATGTCACCCACCGTAACCCTCTGGCCTGTGGAGTTACTCACAGCAATTCCCAGAGTTGATCGCGCCGCGAGGGCAACTTTTCGCCCATCACCAGCGTCTAAAGGTGAATAAGAGGTTGCGTACGTATATGCGGCGAGCGTCGTTCACCTTGCACCGCGGTAACCACAAGTGGGAGCATTTGCAAGCCCCCCGTCGCCTCAAGGTAGGTCACCTGTGTCACAACCCATTGCCAAACCCCGCACCACCGCAGTGATCCTGGCCGGCGGCACAGGTCAGCGGGTGGGCCTGTCGATTCCGAAGCAGCTGCTGAAGATCGCCGGGAAGGCAGTCATCGAACACACCCTGACCACCTTCGAGAAAGCCGACTCCATAGACGACGTCATCGTGCTGATGGCGCCCGGATATGTGCCCGACGTGGAGAAGATCGTCGCCCGCGCGGGCTTCCGGAAGGTCTCCCGGATCATCGAGGGCGGCGCCACCCGCAACGAGACGACCGAACGCGCCATCGCCGCCCTGCACGAGGGCCTGGCCGACGGCGAGGACCCGAACGTCCTGTTCCACGACGCCGTACGCCCGCTGCTCTCCCGCCGGGTGATCGACGACTGTGTGACCGCGCTGGAGCGCTATCAGGCCGTCGACGTGGCCATCCCCTCCGCGGACACCATCATCGTCACCCGCACCCACGGCGAGGACGGCGAGTTCATCACGGAGATCCCGGACCGCTCCCGGCTGCGCCGCGGCCAGACCCCGCAGGCGTTCAAGCTGTCCACCATCCGGCGGGCCTACGAGGTGGCGGCGGGCGACCCCAACTTCCAGGCCACGGACGACTGCACGGTCGTCCTGAGGTACCTCCCCGACGTCCCCATCCACGTGGTCATGGGCGACGAGTACAACATGAAGGTCACTCAGCCCGTCGATGTCTTCATCGCCGACAAGCTGTTCCAGCTCGCCTCCACCGCCGCGCCCGAGCACAGCGGCGAGGACACCCACCGCGAACGGCTGGCGGGCAAGACCCTGGTCGTCTTCGGCGGTTCCTACGGCATCGGCAAGGACATCGGCGCACTCGCCGAGTCCTACGGCGCCACGGTCTACGCGCTGGGCCGCTCCACCACCGGCACCCATGTGGAGAACCCGGAGGAGGTCGACGACGCCCTCTCCAAGGCGTACGCGGAGACCGGCCGGATCGACTACGTGGTGAACACCGCGGGCGTACTGCGCATCGGCAAGCTCGCCGAGACCGACAACGCCACCATCCTGGAGGCGCTCAAGGTCAACTACCTCGCGCCGGTCCAGATCGCCCGCTCCGCCTACAAGTACCTGGCCGAGACCCAGGGCCAACTGCTGCTCTACACCTCCAGCAGCTACACCCGCGGCCGCGCCGAGTACAGCCTCTACTCGTCCACCAAGGCCGCCATGGTCAACCTCACCCAGGCGCTGTCCGACGAATGGGCCGCCGACGGCATCCGCGTCAACTGCGTCAACCCGGAACGCACGGCGACCCCGATGCGCACCCGGGCGTTCGGCCAGGAACCCGCGGGCAGCCTGCTCTCCTCCGAGACCGTCGCCCGCACCTCCCTCGACGTGCTGCTCTCCGAGCTGACCGGGCATGTGATCGACGTCCGCCAGCAGGACCCCACGGCCGCTGCCGGCCAGGCGTCCGGCTTCGAGCAGGCGCTGGCGGGGGTTCTCGACCGCCAGGAGGGCGTGGCCTGATCACGCCGGTGGCGTGGCATAATCGACATCTCCTGGCCTTCTGTCATTCAGGCCCTTGTGGGTTCCGGTTCGCCGAGTATTCACAGGGGCCTGAAGCTGTAAATTCCCCGTAAATTTCCAGAACTCCAGCGCTCCTTGTTCTCAGAGAGTTCTCAGAGAGTTTTCAGGAATTTTACGGGCCTAGCCGAAGCCCGCGGATCGTCACCGAGGGCACCTCTCTCAGAGCAGGTTTTCCGTGATAACCACCGCTATTCGCGTCGCCCGCGTGGGCAGCGCCGCCGAACTGGCCGCGGCGGCGCTGATGATGCTGGGCTTTCCGGCACTCATGCTGGCCGCGCTCGTACCGAGTGTTCCCGCGTTCGCCGTCGCGGCGGCCGTGACCTACTTCGCGGACCACTATTTGCACCGCAAAGGCAGCTATCTGGTCAGCCGCCTGAGCAAGGTGCGCGCGGGCCTGTCGATCCGCTTCCTCATCCGGGAACTGCTGCTGGTCCTGCTCCTGGCCCGGCTGTCCCTCTCGGACAACCTCATGTTCTTCGGCGCGGTCGCCGGCTTCATCGCCTTCTACGGCCTCCAGGCCCCGCACGGCGCCCTGGTCACCCTGATCCGCAACCGCCGCCGGCTGCCGGTCGCCACCCGCAATGTCGACCTCGCCTCCCGTATCCGCATCCCCGACGCCCCGCCGCGCCGGCTGCTGGACCGCTCCGCCGAGAAGATGCTCCACCTCGACCTCGCGGCCGTCGCCGGAATACTGCTCTCCGCCCAACTGGACGCGCCCGTCGCCGGATTCACCGGCATCGCCGTCACCCTCGCCCTCGGCTGCGCGTACGTCCTCGCCCTCGCCCCCTATGTCCGCGGGCGGCGCATACCGCCGCGCGCCGAGAAGGTGCTCGCCGCCGTCGACGACTGGCTGCGCGGCTACCGGCCCGAGACGGTCCTGTACTTCTCCGGCTCCAAGGAGTCGGCGTACCAGGTCGACATGTGGCTGGAGACCATGGCGCAACTGGACTCCAAGCCGCTGATCATCCTGCGTGAGCGGGCCATCCTGGAGCGGATGGCGCCCACCACCGTCCCGGTCGTCTGCGTCCCCGGCGGTGTGCATCTGATGAACATGGACCTCTCCACCGTGCAGGTCGCGCTCTACGCGGCCAATGTCGGCAAGAACATCCACCTGCTCCGCGTCCCCACCATGAAGCATGTCTTCATCGGCCACGGCGACAGCGACAAACTGGCCAGCGTCAACCCGTTCAGCAAGGTGTACGACGAGGTGTGGACCGCCGGACGCGCGGGCCGCGACCGCTACGCCCTCGCCGACGTCGGTGTCCGCGACGACGACATCGCCGAGGTCGGCCGCCCCCAGCTCGCCCCGATCCAGCTCTGGCAGGGCGTCCCCGAGGACCGGATACCGACCGTGCTGTACGCGCCGACCTGGGAGGGCTGGGACGACAACCCCGGCAACACCTCCCTCCTGCTGGCCGGCGAGAACATCGTCCGCACACTGATCACCGCCGACCCCCCGGTCCGCGTCCTCTACAAGCCGCACCCCTTCACCGGCACCCGCAGCACCGCCGCCAAGGCCGCCCACCAGCGCATCACCGCCCTGGTCGGCGAGGCCGCCGAGGAGCGCGCCGCCGCTGCCGCGTTCACCGCCGACCCGGCCGCCGAGACGGCCGCCCGCGCCGAGCTGGCCCGGATCGAGGGACGGCTCGGCGATCTGTCCGCCGACACCGAGGGCGGCGACGAGGCCGAGACCACCCGCGACGGCGTGGCCGACGTGGCGAAGTTCGAGGAGATCGCCGCGCTGCGCACCGCGTGGAACGAGACCTACTGGAACACCTTCCCCAGCTGGCAGCACCAGGTGATCACGGGCCCCGAGCCCCGCCTGTACGACTGCTTCAACGTCTCCGACGCGATGGTCTCCGACATCTCCTCGGTGGTCTCCGACTTCATCGCCAGCGGCAAGCCGTACGCGGTGACGGACTCCGCCGAACTGGGCACGGAAGAGTTCCGGCGGCAGAACACCGCCGTACGGGCCGCCGTGATCCTCACCAACGCGGCGGACGGGCTGGACGGGCTGCTGGCCGCGGTGCACGACCCGTCGACCGACCCGCTGGCGGCCGAGCGCACCGAGCTGAAGCGCTATCTGCTGGGCCCGGCCGAACCGCCCTCGATCGTCCAGTTCAACACCGCGGTCACCCACCTCGCCGCGAAGGCCGACATCCGCAACCGCGGCCAGCAGACCCGGGCGGCGGCGACCGAACTGACCGGCTGAGCGCCACCACGGCCGAAGCCGTACGACCGGCCCCCGGGGCGCCGATCCGCTCCCCGGGGCCGGGCCGTACGTCCGCCCCCGATCCACCGGGTTCACCCCTCCGGATGAACCCCGGCACCTCCTGAGTCGTCTTCGAGGGAGCGAACGAGAAGACAGCGAGGGGAACACGTGCCGCAGCCTGATGTGAGCGTGATCATCGGGGCGTACGAGGCGATGCCGTATCTGGTCGACTGCCTGGCGTCCGTCGAGGCGCAGACCCTCGGGCCGGGCCGGGTCGAGGTGATCGCCGTGGACGACGGCTCGACCGACGGCACGGGGGAGTGCCTCGAGGAGTTCGCCGCGCGGGCGCCCCTGGCGGTGACCGTGATCCGACAGGCCAACTCGGGCGGCCCCAGCGCCCCGCGCAACACCGGCCTTGACCGGGCGACCGGGCGGTACGTCTTCTTCCTCGACGCCGACGACCGGCTCGGCCCCGAGGCCCTGGAACGCCTGGTCGCCCTGGCCGACCGCGCCGGCACGGACGTCGTACTCGGCCGGGTCGAGGGCGTGAACCGCAAGGCGCCCCGCTCGATGTGGCACCAGAACCTCGACCGGACCGACGTCTTCTCCTCCAACATCAAATACACCCTCAGCGCCCAGAAACTGTTCCGGCGGGCCCTGCTCACCCGGCACGGCATACGGTTCGACGAGTCCCTGTGGACCGGCGAGGACGCGCTGTTCACGATGGAGGCGTATCTGCGCGCCGACGGTGTCTCCGTCCTCGCCGACCACACCTGCTACTACCTGGTCGGCCGCAGCGACGGCAAGCACGTCACCCGGACCGGCGGCCATGTCCCGCGCTTCGACTCGGCCCGCGCCCTGATGGACCTGATCGCCCGCATGTTGCCGCCCGGCGAGGACCGCGACACCTTGATGCTGCGGCCCTTCCTGATCACGCTGCTGCCCCAGTTCGGCCCCAAGTACCTCAAGGACAGCGCCGAGGTACGCCGCCACAAGCTGGAGCTGGCCAAGCCGCTGATGGACGCCCACTGGACCGAGGGCGTGGCCCGGCGGCTGCGGGTCCACGAACGGCTGCGGCTGCACCTGGTCGCCGAGCAGCGCGCCGATCTGCTGGCGGACGTCGTGGAGTTCGTCCACACGAGGAAGAACCCGGCGCCGCTGCTGGAGCGCCGGGGCAGCCGGGTCTACGTCCCCTACCCGCACTTCCGCGAGGCGGCGGCGGGCATCCCGGACGCCGTCTACCGGGCGGCTGCGGGCGAGGCCCGCCGGGTGCCGGGGTATCGGGAGAGCCGGGTGGAGTCGCTGGCCCAGGCGGTGGGACGGCGGGCCCGACGGATGGTGACGTTCCGCGACGGGCGGGTGGTGGCGCGGGGGTCGGGATCGGGCTCGGGGTCGGGCTCGGGGCCGGAGTCGGGGTCAGGGTCGGGCTCGGGCTCGGGGCCGGAGTCGGGGTCAGGGTCGGGCTCGGGCTCGGGTTCGGGCTTGAGGTCGGGGTCGGGATCAGGGTCGGGCTCGGGGCGAGTGCTGGGGGAGTCGTGAGGGGGGTCGTGTCGTACCGGGGCGTCGGGGATGTGTCCGGCGGGGGGTCGACCTGGGGGTCGGGTGATGAGTGCGCCGGGTTGTCGGCTGGGGTGTCGGCCGGGCGGTCGGCGGGGGCGTCGGCCGGAGTGTCCGCCGGGCCGACGCCCGGACCGTACGCCGAGCCGTCCCTCGGACCGTACGCCGAGCCGTCCCCCGCACCGCGCGCCGGATCACCGAGCGGCGTCGTCCGCCGGACTGTCGGCCGCCCCGCCGACCGACCCGCCCACCGCCCCGCCCACCGCCCCGCCCCGCTCGCCGTCCCCCCGGCCGCCCTCCACCCCGCCCTCCACACCCTCCCCCCGCCCGTCCGCCCAGTGAAATCGGTGCGCGGTGCACGATCCCCGTCGCGTAGATTGCCCGGCGAGGCAGCGGGAGCGACGCGAGAGGCGAACACCAACGTGGCTGGGGCAAGGCAGGCCGTGCGCGAGGCCCGCAGGATCGTCGTCAAGGTGGGTTCCTCCTCGCTGACCACCGCGGCGGGCGGACTCGACGCCGACCGCGTCGACGCCCTGGTGGACGTCCTCGCGAAGGTCCGCGGCCAGGGCGAGCGGGAGATCGTCCTGGTCTCCTCCGGCGCCATCGCCGCCGGACTCGCCCCCCTCGGTCTGCGCCGCCGCCCCCGGGACCTGGCCCGGCAGCAGGCCGCCGCCAGCGTCGGACAGGGCCTGCTGGTCGCCCGCTACACCGCCTCCTTCGCCCGCTACGGCGTCCGGGTCGGCCAGGTGCTGCTCACCTCCGACGACATGAGCCGCCGCGCCCACCACCGCAACGCCTCCCGCACCCTGGACAAGCTGCTCGCGATGGGCGCCTTCCCGATCGTCAACGAGAACGACACCGTCGCCACCGACGAGATCCGCTTCGGCGACAACGACCGGCTCGCCGCCCTCGTCGCCCATCTGGTCCGCGCCGATCTGCTGGTCCTGCTCTCCGACGTCGACGGTGTCTACGACGGCGACCCCAGCAGGCCCGGCACCACCCGGATCGCCGAGGTGACCGGCCCCCAGGACCTGGCCCATGTCGAGATCGGCAGCACGGGCAAGGCGGGCGTCGGCACCGGCGGCATGGTCACCAAGATCGATGCCGCCGGGATCGCCACCGGAGCGGGCGTCCCGGTCGTGCTGACCAGCGCGATCCACGCCGCCGACGCACTCGCCGGACACGACACGGGAACGTACTTCCGTCCCACCGGCAAACGCTCCGCCGACCGACTGCTCTGGCTCCAGCACGCCTCCACCCCCCAGGGCGCGCTGATCCTGGACGACGGCGCGGTCCGGGCGGTCGTCGAACGCCGTACGTCGCTGCTGCCCGCCGGGATCTCCGCCGTCGAGGGCGACTTCAGCGCGGGCGACCCCGTCGAACTCCGGGACACCGGCGGCCACGCCGTCGCCCGTGGCCTGGTCAATTTCGACGCCAAGGAGATCCCCCGGCTCATCGGCCACTCCACCCGTGAACTGGCCCGCGAGCTGGGGCCCGCGTACGAACGCGAGGTCGTACACAGGGACGACCTCGTGATCCTGCATCCGCAAAAGAGCTGATTCGTCCACCACCGGTGGGGGACGTTCCGTAAAACGGCCCCATGGAGCCTTGCAGCCTGCTCAACTTTGACTCAGCGACACATTCGCAAGAGCACCGCGTAAGCCGTGCGGCCGTGGCGCTGGGGAGCGGGAACGGGACCGGGAACGGGACGACAGACCGAAGCACTGAGGAGGCCGCCGTGAGACGAGTGCGTCCTGGGCCGACGGCGTACCGCGCCGGCGCCACCGGGCCGACCGCCCGCCCCGCGGGCACCTCCCGCCCCGCCACCGAGGAACGCGCCCTGACCAGCGTCGCCGCGGGCGAGTGCTACCAGCCCGACGGCGACCACGAGGGCGAGCGGACCGCCGACGCGCCCCGGCTGTGGCATGTCACCCTCAGCGTCTCCGGCGAGGCGGCCCCGCTGAAAGAGGTCCGCCGCGCCCTCCAACAGCTCGCCCACGACCACCCCTTCCTGCTGACCAGCCGCTACGCCGTCGACCATGCCGAGATCCGGTACTGGGAGGAGGCCCGCGATCTGCACGACGCGGCGGCGGTCGCCCTGCGGCTGTGGGGCGAGCACCGGCAGACGGCGGGCCTCCCGCCCTGGGAGATCGTGGGCCTGGAGGTCATCGACCGGGGGACGTACCACCAGCGGATCGCGGAGGGCTACGGCCCCCCACCGGCCTCCCCGGTGGGCGTACACCCCTTCTAGAGCCATGGGTGTATGTGGCGCTCACCCTCAGTGAGGGGTCGTACGGGTCCGTCCCCCGATGTCTCGCCGTTCGGAACACACGGCGAAACGGTCCGGCGGGCGCACTACCCTTCCCCCATGACCACGCTCTCGCCGTACGACTCCATGTCCCCGGTCACCCAGGCCGCCTACCGGGCGAAGGCCGCCGCCGCCGACCTCGCCCCGCTGCCCCGGGCCGCGAAGGACGACGCGCTGCTCGCCATCGCGGACGCCCTGGAGGTCCGTACCGCGGAGATCGTCGAGGCCAACGCCGAGGACATCGCCAAGGCCCGGGAGGCCGGGACAAGCGAGGCGATCATCGACCGGCTGACCCTCACCCCGGAGCGGGTCCGCGCCATCGCCGCCGACGTACGGGACGTCGTCGCGCTGCCCGACCCGGTCGGCGAGGTCGTCCGCGGCTCGACCCTCCCCAACGGCATCGACCTGCGCCAGGTCCGGGTCCCGCTCGGCGTCGTCGGGATCATCTACGAGGCCCGCCCCAATGTCACCGTGGACGCCGCCGCCCTCTGCTTGAAGTCGGGCAACGCCGCCCTGCTGCGCGGCTCCGCCTCCGCCTACGCCTCGAACACCGCCCTCGTCCGGGTGATCCGGGACGCGGTCGGCGGCGCCGGGCTGCCCGCCGACGCCGTCCAGCTGGTGCCCGGCGAGAACCGGGAGAGCGTGCGCGAGCTGATGCGCGCCCGCGGCCTCGTCGACGTCCTCATCCCGCGCGGCGGCGCCTCCCTCATCCGCACGGTCGTCGCCGAGTCCACCGTCCCGGTGATCGAGACCGGCACCGGCAACTGCCATGTCTACGTCGACGCCCACGCCGACCTCGACATGGCCGTCGACATCCTGATCAACTCCAAGGCCCAGCGGGTCAGCGTCTGTAACGCCGCCGAGACCCTCCTCGTCCACCAGGACATCGCCGCCGAGTTCCTGCCGCGCGCCCTGGACGCCCTCGCCGACGCCGGGGTCACCGTGCACGCCGACGACCGGGTCCTGGCCTACGCCAAGGACTCCCGCGCCACGGTCGTCGAGGCCACCGCCGAGGACTGGGAGACCGAGTACCTGTCGTACGACATCGCCGCCGCCGTCGTGGACTCCCTCGACAAGGCCGTCGAACACATCCGGCTGTGGACGTCCGGCCACACCGAGGCCATCGTCACCACCTCCCAGCAGGCCGCCCGCCGGTTCACCCAGTTGGTCGACTCCACCACGGTCGCCGTGAACGCCTCCACCCGCTTCACCGACGGCGGCCAGTTCGGCTTCGGCGCGGAGATCGGCATCTCCACCCAGAAACTGCACGCCCGGGGCCCGATGGGCCTGCCGGAACTGACCAGCACCAAGTACATCGTGACGGGCGACGGACACGTACGGCGCTGAGAACGCGCCCCGCGCCCCCTCCCGTACCCGGGCCACCGCCCCCGTCTCGGCAGACAGATGAATTTCCATACCGTCTGCCCAAATTGACCCCCCAGGTCTACTCTGGATTGCGTGCCGGACGACGTGGGGGGCACGCCGTTCCCTGACGGCTGGATGCCCGACGACGACCACGACCGCGGACTGTCGGACGAAGAGTTCGCCGCCGTGGTCTTCGACGAGGACTTCGTGAAGGCGGCCCCGGTCCATGAGCCGACCGCCGTCGAACGCCTCCTGGCCGCCGCACAGGCGAGAGCGGAGGCGTCCGAGGCCGCGGCCCGCCGCGCCCGCACCAGAGGCGACCACTACGACGACCTCTACGGCCGTGGTCTCGGCCACGACCCCGACCTCGACGACCCCGACGCCCTGGACGACGACTACGGCCAGTCGGGTTACGGCAAACAGGTCCGCTGGCACCGCCCGGTCGCCTGGCTGCTCGCCCTGGTGATGGGCATCGGCATGGTCGCCCTGGCGTTCGCCGCGGTCTACCGGGGCGCCTCCTCCTCCAACCGCCAGGACCCCACCCCGCCCCCGGCCACCACCGGCGTCGAACAGGGCGGTCACGCGGCGCCGCCGTCGGCCTCCGCCGACTACTCCAGGCCGGCCGTCTCCGCCGTCCCCCGCACACCCTGATCGGTACGCCCATCGGTACCGCCCATCGGATGCCGCCCATCGGGTGTTCCCGGGCGGTACCTCCCCTCCGCCCCGCGCTCCGCGTGATCCGCGTACCCGTCCCGGGGGCGGTCCTGCATGGTGAGGACCTGTCAGAAGTTGTCGTGTAGCAGGGCGTTTACCGGGGCGTCGGGAGACCTACTCTGAAGATATGGGCGGACCTGGAGACCCACCTGAGGGGACACCCGACGGCGCCCCCGGCGGTGCGGACGACGAGTACCGATCCGTGGTGTTCGACGAGTCGTTCGTCCGGGCTGCCCGGCTCCAGGAGTTCTCCGCGCGGGAGCGGATGGGCGACCACGCCCCCGCCGTGCGCCGCCGCCCCCCGATGCGCCGGGGACTGTCCCGGCAGGCCCTGATCCTCGTCCTGCTGATCGCGGTCGCCTTCGGCACGGCCGTCTACATGGGCGTCCGCACCCCCTACGACACCGGGACCGCGACCGTGCCCGAGGCCACCGAGCCGCTGCGGATGACGATCGTCCCGCTCGCCCCGCTCCAGGAGGTGCCCGGCACCACCGACCCCGACCGGCTGTTCGCCGCCAGCCCGGCCGCCCAGTTCCGGATCGGCGCCGAGGGGATACCACTGCCGGCCGCCCGCAGCACCTCGCACTTCTCGGACAGCCAGGTCGTCACCGCCCTGACCACCGCCAAGGACTACCTCGTCCGCTCCTCGCTCTACCCCGAGGTGCTCACCGGCGGCGAGATGCGGTCCGTCCGGGTGATGCTCGACCCCGACCAGCTCGACCAGTTCGACGAGAGCTTCGACCATCCCGCCGCCGATGGCCGCCACGCGGCCACCGGTTGGCTGGTCCGCTTCGACCCGGAGACGGTCGAACTCGCCGATCCGCAGATCCGTGTCCAGGGCACCCTCCAGGCCACCGAGACCGACTCCACCACGCTGGAGGTGGTCTCGGACCACATCTTCGTCTACGCGCTGCGCCCGACCGGGGGCGGCACCCAGGCCGAGGCGTCGCTGTTCACCGTCCGCCGCGAGCTTCAGTTCACCTTCGACCGTGACGATCTGCGGCTGCACCAGACCCGGCTCCGGACGTCCCACGCCCAGGCCGGGCCGCTCTCCTGCGCCGAGGACGCGGCGAGCCTGCTGCGCCCGCTGCTGGCCGGCCAGACCGCGAAGACCGGCACCCCGGCGGGCACGGACCCGTACGCCACGGGCAGCACGGCGGCCCTGTGCGGCGCGCTGGCTCCGCACACCCAGCCGGAGGTGTGACGCCGGGTGGGTGTGCGGTTGGTGTCTGCCGGTCGGTGAGCGGCGGGGTGAGGTGGGGTGCCTGCTGGTCGGGGACTTGCGGGGTCGGGTGGGTGTCTGCTGGTCGGTGATCTGCGGGGTGGGGTAGGCGACTACCGGTAGGGGATCTATGGGATGAGGTGGGTGACTGCTGATCGGGGGCCTGCGGAATGAGGTGCGGTGACTGCTGGTCGGGGACCAGAGGGTCAGGTGACTCACCGTCTGGCGGCTGCCCGCCCCGGGCGCTTCCGTTCCGTGGGGCGGGCCATGCCCCCCGCCGGGGCGCGTCGCGCGTTCCCGGCGGTGAGTCCTCGTGCGGTGGCGCGAGCGCTGGGCCGTCAGGGTCCGTACCGACCCTGGCGTCTTCGTGAGGTGGCGCGGGTTCACGGCCGTCAGGGCGCGTACCGACCCTGCCGGTCGGAGCCGGAGCCGGGGGCTCCGGTCCCGTCGGCTCCGCGTCCGGCCGGTCCCCGTCCTCGTCGTACCTGCCCGGTGTCCACCTCCCGCCGCGGGCTACGGCTCCCGCCGGTCCCTCCCGGCGGAGCCGCGGCCCCCGTGCGTCACCCGGCCGGCGTCCGCGCTCTCAGCTCTCGTCGCCCGGAGGGTCCTCCGTGCGGGTCGTGCCGTTGGGCGGGGTGTCCTTCGGGGCGGAGGAGGGGCCGCCCGAGCCGGTGAAGCCGCCGAAGCCGCGCCGCACCCGGCCGCCCAGGTCCCCGGCGCCGCCCGCGATATCGCTGACCAGCTTCATCAGCGGGTCCTTGGACTCCTTCACCTGGCTGGCGTAGCTGGACGCGGACTCCCGGAACGAGTCCGTGACGGAGGTGTTCTTGTCCTCGTCGCGGCGCGGGTAGTGGCCGTCCATGATCCGCTGGTAGTCGCGGGACTCCGCCCACTTCTTCAGCTCGGCCGCGCGGACCGTGGTGAAGGGGTGGGAGCGGGGCAGCACATTGAGGATCTTCAGCACCGAGTCGCGCAGATCGCCACCCGACTCGTACTCCTCGGCCTGCTCCAGGAACGCGTCCACGTTCATCGCGTGCAGATGGTTGCCACCGGCGATCTTCATCAGGCCGCGCATCGACGCCTGGAGGTCCTGACCCACCAGCAGCCCGGCCCGGTCGGCGGACAGCTCCGACTTGCGGAACCACTCGCGCAGCGCCGTCACGATCGCCATGATCGCGACATTGCCCAGCGGAATCCACGCCACCCGCAGCGCCAGGTTGGTGAGGAACAGCAGGATCGTGCGGTACACCGCGTGGCCGGAGAGGGCGTGGCCCACCTCGTGGCCGATGACCGCGCGCATCTCCTCCTCGTCGAGGAGTTCGACCAGGCCCGTGGTGACGACGATGATTGGTTCGTCCAGGCCGATGCACATCGCGTTGGGCTGCGGGTCCTGGTTGACGTACATCGGCGGGACCTTCTCCAGGTCCAGGATGTAACAGGCGTCCCGCAGCATGTCGTTGAGATGGGCGAACTGCCGTTCGGAGACCCGTACGGAGTCGGAGAGGAACAGCAGCCTCAGGCTGCGTTCGGGCAGCAGGCCGCTGAGGGCCTTGAACACCGTGTCGAAACCGCTGAGCTTGCGCAGCGCGACCAGCGCCGAACGGTCCGCCGGATGCTCGTACGCCCGCGAGGAGATCCCCGCGAAGCGGGTGCGCTGCCTGCTCGGCACGTTCTCGTGCCCGTTGGTCTGGTGGCCGTCGTCGGACATGTCATCCCCCAAGTGCGTCTGTTTGTCCCTGAGCGCCCCCGAAGCGGGGCCCAGCCTAGGCGGAGTTACCGTGGACGGGCACTACAGCGAAGGAGCCCCCCGTCATGGACCGCATTCCCACGACCACCTGGCTCACCGAGGCCGCGAACGCCGCCGAGCAGCAGGGTTCGGGGAATCTGCTGAGAGTCGTACTGATCGTGATGGTCGTGGGCTGTGTGCTGACTGCGTGGATCGTGTTGCGTGGCTACAAGCGGAAAGACGACTGAGCCGTCGCGAAGGTTCCCCGGCGCCCGACGGCCCGCGATCCGGGCGGTACCGGGCGGCGCCGGGCAGTGCCCGACGGTGTCGTGTGGCGTCCGGGCGTCCCCAACGGCGGAGTCGGCGTGAGCGGCGATCCGCCCCCCGCTTACGATGAGCCGACGTCTTTATCCCGACCACACCGGATAGGTTCTGCCGACGATGACTTTCCACAGCTCCGCTGCCCAGTTGGTCACCCTTGCCGCGACAGGCGAGGAGCACGGCGGCAACCACCAGAGCCTCAACCCCTACTTCACGGGCGGCGCCGCGCTGGTCATCCTGCTGCTGCTGCTCTGGATCACCACCCGCTTCAACCGCGACCGCTGAGCGCGCGGACCGGGCCGGTAGGGTCTGCTGGCATGGGAGAGCAGGGCATGCCTACCGGTCCGGCGCACACCGGCAAGCGCCGCCTGGGCGTCATGGGCGGAACGTTCGACCCGATCCACCACGGGCACCTGGTGGCGGCCAGCGAGGTCGCCGCCGCCTTCCACCTCGACGAGGTGGTGTTCGTGCCCACCGGGCAGCCGTGGCAGAAGACCCATCGCGCGGTCTCCCCGGCCGAGGACCGCTATCTGATGACGGTCATCGCCACCGCCGAGAACCCGCAGTTCTCCGTCAGCCGGATCGACATCGACCGCGGCGGTCCCACCTACACCGCGGACACTCTGCGCGATCTGCGCGCCCTGAACCCCGACGCCGACCTGTTCTTCATCACCGGTGCGGACGCCCTCGGCCAGATCCTCACCTGGCGTGACACCGAGGAGCTGTTCTCCCTGGCACACTTCATCGGGGTCACCCGGCCCGGCCACACCCTCGCCGACCCCGGCCTCCCGGAGGGCGGCGTCACCTTGGTCGAGGTTCCCGCGCTGGCCATCTCGTCCACCGACTGCCGGGCGAGAGTCGCCAAGGGCGATCCGGTCTGGTACCTGGTGCCGGACGGGGTCGTCCGCTACATCGCGAAACGAGAGCTGTACCGCGGCGAGTGAGCCGAGAGGGGCACCGGTGAACGACCGATACGACGCGGGGTACGAGGGCCAGTACGAACTCGTCGGCTACGACGAGTACGGGCAGCCCGTGTACCGGCAGGTCACCCCAGAGCAGCCCGCCCAGCAGCCCTACGACCCTTACCCACAGCAGGGCTACGGCTACGACCCGTACGCGACCGGCCAGCAGCAGCCCGCCCCCGGCTACGACCCCTACGCCACCGGCCAGCAACAGCCCGTCCCCGGCTATGACCACACGGGCGCCTACCCGGCGGCCTACGACCCGTACGGACAGGCCGCCACCAGCGGGCAGCAGCCGAGGGTCGCCGAGCAGACCGCCTACATCCCGCAGCAGGCGGGCCCGCCCGAACCGGACCCCGTCGAGCAGCCCGGCGCGCAGGAGCCGCCCCGCGCGGACCGCGATTACCACACCGAGCAGTTCGCCTTCGTGGAGGAGCCCGACGGCGACTCCGAGGACGTCATCGACTGGCTCGCCTTCACGGAGAACCGCACCGAACGCCGCGAGGAGGCCAAGCGCCGCGCCAGGGGCCGTCTCGTCGCCCTGGTCGTCGTCCTCGCCGTCTTCGCGGCGGGCGGCGTCGGCTACCTCTGGTACGCCGGGAAACTCCCGGGCGTGTCGTCCTCCGACGACAAGGGCGGCACCACGGCCGCGACGGGCGCCCAGAAGCGGGACGTGATCGTCGTCCACCTGCACGACACCAAGGGCGGCGGCACCTCCACGGCGCTGCTGGTCGACAACACCACCACCCAGCGCGGCACGACCGTCCTGCTGCCCAACGCGCTCGCCCTGTCCGGCGACGACGGCTCGGCGACCACCCTGACCAAGTCCGTGGAGGACGACGGCTCCGCTGGCACCCGCGAGGCCCTCGACACCGCCCTGGGCACCTCCATCCAGGGCACCTGGCGGCTCGACACGCCCTATCTCCAGAACCTGGTCGACCTCGTCGGCAACATCGAGGTCGACTCCGACACCGACGTACCCGACCCGGACGCCAAGAAGGGCGGGGCGCCCCTGGTCCGCAAGGGCTCCCAGCAGACCCTCGCGGGCAAGAACGCCGTGGCGTACGCCACGTACAAGGCGTCCGGCGAGGCCCAGGACGCCCAGCTGAAACGGTTCGGGCAGGTCATGCAGGGCGTCCTGCGCAAGCTGTCGTCCGACGCGCAGGCGGCGACGACCACCGTGCAGACCCTCGCCCAGATCCTCGACCCGTCCCTCACCGACCAGGACCTGGGCACGTTCCTCGCGGACCTGTCCGACCTGGCCAAGAGCGGCGACTACAAGACCGAGCTGCTGCCCGTCCAGGACGACGGCACGCTGAACGCGCAGGCCAGCGCCGCCGTGGTCAAGGACGTCCTGGGCGGCGCCGCGAAGAACCCCGAGGCAGGGACCGCCGTCCGCGTCTCCGTCCAGAACGCCACCGGGGAGAAGGACCGCACCGAGGACGCCCGGGTGACCCTGCTCAACGGCGGCTTCACCTTCCTGGAGGGCGGCACCGCCTCCGCGGCCGAGGCCACCACCGAGATCACCTACGCCGACGACGCCGACAAGGAGAACGCCACAGAGGTCGCCAAGACCCTGGGCCTGCCCACCGGAACGGTCACCAAGGGCGAGGTCTCCGGCAACGCGGACGTCACGGTCGTCCTGGGCCAGGACTACGAACCCGCACAGCCGAGCTAGGGCCCGCCGTTTGGATCATCCCGGCGCTTCGCGGGGTCTGGCACGCACATCTGCCGCGTTGTCGTCAGTCCCCGACGCTCCGCGTCGACTCCCTCCTCCGCCTTGCAGCTGCACGCACCAGACCCCGCTCGGGGCAGCCGACAGGTCACCGTGGCTCACAGCCGGGATGATCCAAACGACGGACCCTAATCCCGTCGGGCCTTGTCCGTGGTCCGTGAGACCCTTGGGGGCAAGTGACCGCCGACCGAAAGCCGTGTAGTGACCGCCACCGACCGCTCCCTGGAGCTCATCAACACCGCCGCCCAGGCCGCCGCGGACAAGCTGGCCCATGACGTCATCGCCTACGACGTCAGCGACGTACTGTCGATCACCGACGCGTTCCTGCTGGCCTCCGCGCCCAACGACCGCCAGGTCAAGTCGATCGTCGACGAGATCGAGGAACGGCTCTCGAAGGAGCTGGGCGCCAAGCCGGTGCGCCGCGAGGGCGACCGCGAGGCCCGCTGGATCCTGCTCGACTACGTCGACATCGTCGTGCATGTCCAGCACAGCGAGGAGCGGGTCTTCTACGCCCTGGAGCGGCTGTGGAAGGACTGCCCCGAGATCGAGCTGCCCGCCGACGCCAAGGCCACCCGTGGCAAGGCCGCCGAGCACGCCAAGCTCCAGGCCGACGAGGAGGCCACGCAGGCCGGTGAGTGGCGGTGAGCGCCGCCGGTGAGGCCGCCGCCGGGTTCTCCTTCGCGGGGACCCAGCGAGGCCGCCGGGTCATCCTCTGGCGGCACGGCCAGACGTCGTGGAACGTGGAGCGCCGCTTCCAGGGCACGACGGACGTCGACCTCACCGAGACCGGCCTCGCCCAGGCCCGCCGGGCCGCCCGGCTGCTCGCCTCCCTCAAGCCCGACGCGATCGTCGCCTCCGACCTCAAGCGGGCCTCGGACACGGCGGCCGAGCTGGCCGCCCTCACCGGGCTGCCCATCAGCCGCGACGAGGCCCTGCGCGAGACCTACGCGGGCGTCTGGCAGGGCCTGACCCACGAGGAGATCATCGAGCGCTACGGCGACCAGTACGCGGCCTGGAAGCGCGGCGAGCCGGTCCGGCGCGGCGGCGGCGAACTGGAGACCGAGGTCGCCGACCGCGCCGCCCCCGTGGTGCTGCGGCACGCCGAGAAGCTGCCCCCCGAGGGCACCCTCGTCGTGGTCAGCCACGGCGGCACGATCCGCACCACGATCGGCCGGCTGCTGGGCCTGGAGGCCCGGCACTGGGAGAGCCTGGGCGGCCTGTCCAACTGCTGCTGGTCCGTCCTCGGCGAGGGCGCGCGCGGCTGGCGGCTGCTGGAGCACAACGCGGGCACCCTGCCCGAGCCGGTCCTCGGCGACGACACCTGAGGCGCCTCCCGCGCGGGCGGCGCCCGCCCGTGGCCCCGGCAGGGCCGGATTTCACTTTCCGGCAGGTCGCAGGCTAAAGTTCTTCTTGTTCGCCCCGCCCACGGGGAGGAACGCGAGGGGCTATAGCTCAGTTGGTAGAGCGCTTGCATGGCATGCAAGAGGTCAGGAGTTCAATTCTCCTTAGCTCCACAGATGAAGATCCCGTCCCGGGCAGGGGCGGGATTTTTCATGTCGGGATTCTCGATCCGCATTGAGTCGGCGGGGGTCCAGGAGCCGTATAGGACGGTGGAGACGCGCCCGGGGGCGCGTCTCCACCACGTCCACCGCAAGGGCCGCGGGCTCGTCGTGGCCGTACTGGTACCCGGGCGTCGCTGACCGTATTGGTCCGGCCGTGGCAGAATCAAACGGCCGAAGGGGGCGCGGCCCGACGGGAGGGAGTAGCGATGCCTGCGAGCATCCCCAGGGAGGTCGGCCACCTCCTTGGCGAAGCGGCGTTGATACAGGACACGACCACGCGGCTCAGCTGCCCTTCCTGCGGTTCCGCGCATGTGGCCCAAGTCCTCGGCGACAATGGCGGGATCTCGTACGTGTGCACGGCCTGCGGCCACAGCTGGAGCTGATCGATGGGTGCACACAGGCGGAAATGCGACTGGTGCGGCAGCGGTACGCCGATCGTCCGCGACATGGAACCGGTCAATCCCGACTACCAGTACTGGTGCGAGGAATGCGCGCGGGCACTGATCATAAAGGGCGACCCGATCGAGACCTACCGTGAACTGGAGGGCGAGCCGATCTACGGCCGGCTCCTCGAAGAACACTGCACGCTCAAACGGTTCTATTCCTTCGTCACGGCCTGACACCCCGTAAGGCGCCCCTAGGAGGCCGCTGCGCGCGGACCGCCGTATGTGCCGCCAGGGCGAGGAAGGCGCAGCCGACCGCCGGGTAGAGGGCGGACAGGAGCAACTCGGCGGGGCCCTGATGCAGTTCGGGCCGGTGCGGGCCGTGCGGCACCCACCACAGGGCGTACGAGCAGAACACCAGGGACAGGGCCGCGGCCCCCGCGTACCGCACCGGCGTCCCGGCCTCGCGGGCCCGCGAGGCCACCAGCAGCGCCAGCGGCACGCACCACACCCAGTGGTGGGACCACGACACCGGGCTGACCAGCAGCGCCGTCACCGCCACCGCGCACACCGCGACCGCCCGGCGCCCCCGGGTCTCCGCCGCGACGGCCACCGCGAGCCCGGCGAGCCCCGTGAGCGCCGCCGCGAGCAGCCACCACAGTCCCGGGTCGGCGGTGTGCAGCAGCCGCGCGAGAACGCCCCGCAGGGCCTGGTTGGCGGTGTCCTCCGCATGCCCGACCCGCCCCGCGCGGAAGACCATCTCCGTCCAGAAGCGCCACGAGTCGTACGGCAGGACCGCCGCGGCGAGGAGGGTCGCGGCGCAGAACGCGAGGACCGCCCCGCGCGCGTGCCGCAGCCGGGCCCCGGCCGAGCCGTACCGCAGCCGCGCGGTGACCCCGGCGGCCAGCAGGAAGACCACGAACAGCGCGGGCGTGAGCTTCACGGCCGCCGCCAGTCCGATGCCCGCCCCCGCCCAGCGGGCGTCCGGGCGGCGCGAGAGGTCCCACAGGACCAGGACCGCGAGCAGCAGATTGATCTGCCCGTAACGCAGGGTCGTCCAGACCGGCTCGCACCACACGGCCAGCGCCGCCACCCACCAGACGACCCGCCCGCGCGTGTGCCCGGTCAGCCGCAGCGACAGCCGGACGAAAACCACCAGCAGGGCGAGGTTCCCGGCGGTCGCCAGGGTGCGCATGACCGGCGTGTCGAGCAGGGTGAGCGGCGTGAACAGCAGGGCGGCGAACGGCGGATAGGTGGTGGGCAGTTGCGCCGCCGTCGTCCGCAGCGCGTACAGATCGCCGCCCGCGCGGACCGTGGCGCCCTCCGCGCGGTACACCATCAGATCGATCATCGACACGTCCGCCGCCCGCTGGGCCAGCCAGAACGCCGTGAACGACAGCAGACAGGCCCCCAGGGCGACCGGGACTCGGCGGGGGACTGCGGGGAACGCGATCACCGTCACGAGGGCCGACACTAGCGCCCTTATCGGTCTTATCTCCGCAGAACGGAATTGATTTGGTGCTGCACCCCGTCGAGCGTGTAATGTTGGCGTCGCCGCCGGGGAGACCCGGCCGACACCAGCGAAAACGCGGTTCGACCGCGTGGCGCGCGGGGCTATAGCTCAGTTGGTAGAGCGCTTGCATGGCATGCAAGAGGTCAGGAGTTCAATTCTCCTTAGCTCCACAGATGAAGATCCCGCCGGATCGGATGATCCGGCGGGATCTTTGCTGTGTCCGCGTCCCGGGGAGCTGTGCCCGCCCCTGGCCAGGGGCGGGCCGGGTCAGCGGCCCAGGGCGCGGCGTCCGCGGCCCTGGGAGAGCACCGGAAGGTTGCGGGCGGGCGCCTGGGCGCGGGTGTCCTCCTCGATGCGCAGGGCGAGCGCGGGACAGCGCCGTACCGCGCGCAGGGCCTTGGCCTCCGCGTAGCGCGGCACCTTGGCCTGGGCGACGGTCGGGAACCCGTCGGCGCCGAGTTCGAAGACCTCCGGGAGGATGTCCGCGCACAGGCCGTGGCCCCGGCACAGGGTCCAGTCGACGTAGATCTTCTGGCGGCTGGGACCGTTGTCCTCGGACTCGCCGCCGCCCGGGATGCCGGTCGGTGTCCTGCCGCCCTCGAACAGCGGCAGCACGCCCTCCACGGGCCGTCCGCAGCCGTTGCCGAGGACATGTGCGGCCAGGTCGTCGGTGAACGCCTTCACGGTCGACTCCAGGAACATCGCGGAGCCGTCCGGATGCGAGCAGGCGCCACGCCGCTTCACGTTCCTGGCGACCTGCTTGACGGCCTCAAGGGCGGCCGGGCCGCCGCCGTTGAGGATGTCCTCCAGGCCGCGCGCGGCGGCGGGCAGGCCGAGGTAGCAGGGGCCGCACTGGCCCGCGCTCTCCTCGGCCAGCCACTGGGCGACCCGCAGCGACTCGCCCAGCGGACAGGTGTCCTGACTGATCGGCAGGATGGCCCCGGCGCCCAGCGAACCGCCCACCGCGTCCAGCGAGTTGCGCGAGACGATCGCCTCGTCGACGGTCGCCGCGTCGATCCACTTGCCGTGGTAGCCGCCGGTCAGCACCCCCTGCGGCACCGGCGGCGCGCCGGCCAGCTGAAGGACGTACCGGAGGGGCACCCCGGTGGGGACCTCGATCACCATGGGGCGGGCGACGGCGCCGGAGACCGTGAGCAGGACCGTGCCCGGCTCGTCGTACAGGCCCGTGTTGCCGTAGCGGTCGGGGCCGATGCGGGCCGCGATGGCCAGTTGGGCGAAGGTCTCGGCGTTGGACAGCAGGGTGGGAGCGCCGCCGACGCCGTTCTGGGAGGCGCTGACCTTGCGGCCGGGCGGGATCGCCGGGCCGCCGTCGATGGAGCGGACCAGGGACGCCGCCGCGCCGGTGACCATGCGCACCGGGTTGCGCTGGACGCGGACGCGCAGCGCCGAGCGGCGGCCGTTGCTCAGACCGCGTTCGGCGAGTGCCGCCTCCATGGAGCGCTGCGTGGACTCACGGGTGACCCCCACCACGAGCGTGCGGGCACCGAGGGCCTCGGCGCACAGCAGCGCGCCGTCCAGGATGAGGTGCGGGGCACGGTTGATGAGGACCGTGTCCTTGCGGCAGGCCGGTTCGTCCTCGCTGCCGTTGACGACCACGACCGGGCGTACGCCCCGTTTGATCGCCGCCTCGGCGACCGAGCGCAGCTTCTTGTGGAAGGGGAAGCCCGCGCCGCCGCGGCCCTTCAGGCGGATGTTCTCGGCGAGCTTGGCGAGTTGCTCGCCGCCCATGGGTTCGAGCGGCCCGTGCACCTTGAGGTGCATGGGCAGATCCAGTCTTTCGACAAGGTCGAAGCCCGACGTGAGCTGGGGAAGCCCGACGACGCGGACCTCCGGGACGTCGGGCAGGGCCTCGTTCACCTAGTGCCTCCGGACGGCGTGTTCCAAGGTTCGCCCGAACCCGGCCCTTCGAAGTCGTAGAAGCCGGGCGTTTCCGTGGCGGGACCGCTGTTGTTGTACGTGTCACCGGTGTTGTACGTGCCATAGGCCGTGTTCGACTCACCGGTGTCGTACACATCACGTCCGCCGTACCCGGCGGCGCCCGGGTCGCTGTAGGTGGGGATGGTGTAGCCCGTGTCCTGGAGCGGGTCGTAGGCCGACGGGGGAGCCTCGCCGACCGGGGGCGGGGAGGGGATCGGCCAGGAGCCCGAGGTGGAGCCGCCGGTGTCCGCGCGGGGCAGGGACTCGGTGGCCTGGAAGTCGGGGAGTTCCATGCGCGCGGTGGGCTCGGCGGCGAAGGACTGATCGGGGCGCGCGGGGCGGGAGACGGCTCTATAGGCGGCGGCGAAACCGGTGGGGGGTTCGGCGGCTGCCGGGCGCATGGGGGCGTCGTAGGACGGGGCCGCCCGGCGTGTCGCGCGCTGTGGTTCGTAGCCGGGCAGGGCGCCCGTGGACTCACCGGCCCGCGCGCGGGCGGCGTCCAGGTCCTCGCGGCCGGGCTTGTCGGAGGTCCCGAGCAGGGCGGTGATCCGGTCGGCGACCTTGCGCTTGACGGGGCGGGGGGCCGCCCGCAGCGCCAGGGCGCCCATGACACCGGCCAGGGAGAGGCCGTACAGGAAGACGAACAGCGGTTTGGCCTCGCGGCCCGCGTACAGGCCGTGGACGAGGGCGGCGCACCAGGCCGGGTAGGCCAGCATGTGCATCGCGCGCCAGCGGGCGGCGACCGGGGCGGGGGAGGCGAAGGCGCCGCGCAGGGCGCCGGTGATGCCCACGAAGATCATCATGAGCCCGGCCAGCGAGCCGAGGCCGATCAGTCCCGCGGTGCTGGTGAAGCCCAGCGAGAAGGGGATCACGGCGGCGATCGGCTCGGTGTGGTCGAGGGCGATCTTGGTGGTGATGTGCAGCAGCAGGAACGCGATGGACGCGACGGCGGTGGTGCGGTGCACGGCCTGTCCGACGATCCGCTGGCGGGCGTTCAGCACGATCCGGTCCTGGGCGACCAGGCCCCAGATCACCGAGCAGCTGAGACACACCAGGGACAGCACTCCGGCGCCGAAGTTCAGGAACTCGCGGAACGCCTCACCTCCGACCAGTACGACCACGGGTATGAGGATCAGGACGGCGGCGGACGCCGCCCCGTAGGCCGAGCGACCCGGCCGGGGGAGCGAGCTGGTACTACGTCGAGGGTTCATGGGGGCAACTCCGAGCGGTTCGGGAAAGCGGTCCCGCTGCCGCACTCTAAGTGGAGCCATACCGATGGGTACGCAGTTTGAGTTATTGCGTTGTTATCAACAGACGATGTGACTGTCGAAGCGTCCGTTTGGGACGGTTACGCGAAGTAATTCTTGAATACTGTTCAGGTTCTGTGCGGTGTTACTGGCGGTAACGTGTGGGGTTGGTGAAGGTCGCGCCCGGTGACTGGACGGTTGCGGAAGCCCTGAGCGGCCCGCTCGGGGGCTGCGGTACCCTAGCGCCATGCGTGCCGTACGCCTTCTGCTTAGCGGGCCGCGCTGATCAGTCCCGGTCCACGGTCGTCACCGTGGCCGGAGTCGGCGCGGCGTCCCCTCCTGTGTGAGGGGATTTTTCGTTTCTAGGGATGTCACAGCCGCAGGCAGAGACGATCGATGGAGCTTTGAAGATCATGAGCGAGACGAACCCCGCTGCCGCCTCCGAGGCGGTCGCGCCGCACCGCTACACGGCGGCCCTGGCCGCCGACATCGAGGCACGCTGGCAGGACTTCTGGGACGCCGAGGGCACCTATGAGGCGCCCAACCCCAGCGGCGACCTGGCCGGGGACCCCGCCGTGGTCGCCGAACCCAAGAAGTTCTTCATGGACATGTTCCCCTACCCCTCCGGTGCCGGACTGCACGTCGGCCACCCCCTGGGCTACATCGCCACCGACGTCTACGCCCGCTACCACCGCATGACGGGCCACAACGTCCTGCACACCCTGGGCTTCGACGCCTTCGGCCTGCCCGCCGAGCAGTACGCGGTGCAGACCGGCACGCACCCGCGCGTGTCGACCGAAGCCAACATCCGCAACATGAAGCAGCAACTGCGCCGCCTGGGCCTGGGCCACGACAAGCGCCGCTCGTTCGCCACGATCGACCCGGACTACTACAAGTGGACCCAGTGGATCTTCGTCCAGATCTTCAACTCCTGGTACGACGACGAGGCCCGCAAGGCCCGCCCCGTCGCCGAGCTGATCGCCCAGTTCGAGAGCGGTGAGCGGGCCGTACCCGGCCACACACGTGCCTGGCCCGAGCTGACCGCCACCGAACGGGCCGACGTACTGAGCGAGTTCCGCCTGGCCTACGCCTCCGACGCGCCCGTCAACTGGTGCCCCGGCCTGGGCACCGTCCTGGCCAACGAGGAGGTCACCGCCGACGGCCGTTCCGAACGCGGCAACTTCCCCGTCTTCAAGGCCAAGCTGCGCCAGTGGAACATGCGCATCACGGCCTACGCCGACCGCCTGCTGGACGACCTGACCGAACTGGACTGGCCCGACGCCATCAAGCTGGCCCAGCGCAACTGGATCGGCCGCTCCGAGGGCGCCCGCGTCGACTTCCCCGTCGACGGCGAGCACATCACCGTCTTCACGACACGCCAGGACACCCTGTTCGGCGCCACCTACATGGTGCTGGCCCCCGAACACCCCCTGGTTGACAAGTGCACCCCGGCCGCCTGGCCCGAAGGCACCCGCACGGCGTGGACCGGGGGCCACGACACGCCCGCCGAGGCCGTCGCCGCCTACCGCGCGCAGGCCGCCGCCAAGTCCGACGTCGAGCGGCAGGCCGAGGCCAAGGACAAGACCGGCGTCTTCACCGGCACCTTCGCCACCAACCCGGTCAACGGCGAACGCGTCCCCGTCTTCATCGCCGACTACGTCCTGATGGGCTACGGCACCGGCGCCATCATGGCCGTCCCCGCCCACGACACCCGCGACTTCGCCTTTGCCCGCGCCTTCGACCTGCCCATGCGCTGTGTGGTCGAGCCCTCCGACGACCGCGGCACCGACCCGTCCACCTGGGACGACGCCTTCTCCTCCTACGACGCGAAGATCGTCAACTCGGCCGGCGCGGACATCTCCCTGGACGGCCTGGACGTCGTCGACGCCAAGGCCCGCATGACCGAGTGGCTGGCCCGCAAGGGCATCGGCGAAGGCACCGTCAACTACCGGCTGCGCGACTGGCTGTTCAGCCGCCAGCGCTACTGGGGCGAGCCCTTCCCCGTCGTCTACGACGAGGACGGCGTCGCCCACGCGCTGCCCGAGTCCATGCTGCCGCTGGAACTGCCCGAGGTCGACGACTACTCGCCGCGCACCTTCGACCCCGACGACGCCGACACCCAGCCCGAGACCCCGCTGTCGCGCAACGAGGAATGGGTCCACGTCACCCTGGACCTGGGAGACGGCCCCAAGAAGTACCGCCGCGAGACCAACACCATGCCCAACTGGGCCGGTTCCTGCTGGTACGAACTGCGCTACCTGGACCCGCACAACGACCAGAAGCTGGTCGACCCCGACATCGAGCGCTACTGGATGGGCCCGCGCGAGGACATGCCGCACGGCGGCGTCGACCTGTACGTCGGCGGCCAGGAACACGCCGTACTGCACCTGCTGTACGCCCGCTTCTGGTCCAAGGTCCTGTACGACCTGGGCCACGTCTCCTCCGCCGAACCGTTCCACCGGCTGTTCAACCAGGGCATGATCCAGGCGTACGTCTACCGCGACAGCCGCGGCATCGCGGTCCCCGCCGCCGAGGTCGAGGAGCGTGACGGCGCCTACTACCACCAGGGCGAGCAGGTCTCCCGACTGCTGGGCAAGATGGGCAAGTCCCTGAAGAACGCCGTCACCCCCGACGAGATCTTCGCCGAGTACGGCGCCGACACCCTGCGCCTGTACGAGATGGCCATGGGCCCGCTGGACGTGTCCCGCCCCTGGGACACCCGCGCGGTCGTCGGCCAGTTCCGGCTGCTCCAGCGGCTGTGGCGCAATGTCGTCGACGAGGAGACCGGCGCGGTCACCGTCAGCGACGACACGCCCGGCGAGGACACTCTGCGCGCTCTGCACAAGGCGATCGACGGTGTGCGTGGCGACCTGGTGGGCCTGCGGTTCAACACCGCCATCGCCAAGGTCACCGAGCTGAACAACCACCTGACCAAGGCGGGCGGCGCCGTGCCCCGCCCGGTCGCCGAGGCGCTGGTCCTGCTGATCGCCCCGCTGGCCCCGCACATCGCCGAGGAACTGTGGCGCAAGCTGGGCCACACCGACACGGTGGTGCACCACGCCTACCCGGTCGCCGACCCCGCGTACGTCGTGGACGAGGCGGTGACCTGCGTCGTCCAGATCAAGGGCAAGGTCAAGGCCCGTCTGGAGGTGCCGCCGGGCATCTCCGACGACGAACTGGAGAAGCTGGCCCTGGCCGACGAGAAGGTCGTGGCCGCGCTGGACGGGGCCGGGGTTCGGAAGGTGATCGTGCGGGCGCCGAAGCTGGTGAACATCGTTCCGGCGTAGTTTGGGGCTGGGGCTGGGGCTGGGGCTGGGGCCTCGGGCCGCCTCGGTCTGATGCTGGGGGCCTCGGTCCGGGCGTGGCTGGTGTTGCCGGCTGTGGTGGGGCGTGGCTTGGCCGTGTTCGTGCCGTGTTCGTGGCCACGTCCGTTGCCGGCCCCG
Source organism: Streptomyces sp. NPDC048290 (assembly GCF_040652095.1). Taxonomy (NCBI): domain Bacteria; kingdom Bacillati; phylum Actinomycetota; class Actinomycetes; order Kitasatosporales; family Streptomycetaceae; genus Streptomyces; species Streptomyces sp. NPDC048290. The sequence continues at coordinate 227,250 of NZ_JBEZLM010000012.1, read as the reverse complement.
TCCCGTGCCGTGATGTTCGCGTGCCGGTCCCGTGCCGTGCCGTTCTCGTGCCATGCCGGTCCCGTGGCGTAGGCACGGTCGGGGTCCCCTACGGGACGGGTCAGGGGCGATTGCGGGGCGGTTCGGGGTTCCGGTGGAACTCGCGGACCGTCCGCAGCGTTTACCGTGGAAGAGCGGCGCGTGCTGTGCCGCCCCCGCCGGAGGAGGAGCGTCGTGGAAGCCGTGATCGCAGTGTTCGCCCTGCTCTTCGTGCTCTTCCTCGGAGTGGGTGTCTGGGCCACGGTGAAGGTGGTCGGCGCCGCCAAGCGCGGCGTGGACCGCACCGTCGCCCAGGCCCGCCGTACGGTCGAGGACCACACCCTGCGTGCCAAGTCCTTCGCCCAGACCGGCCCCGCCGGAGAGATCGCCCAGCTCAGACTGAAGCTGCGCACCTCGATGCGCGCCACCCAGGACGCCCTGCACGCGGGCGCCACCGAGGACGAGTCCCTCAAGGAGTCCCTCGCCCTCTTCCACCGCCTGAGCGCCCACGGCCATGAGCTGGACGGCGAGCTGCGCCGCATGGAGTCCGAGCCCGACCGGCAGACCCTCGCCGAGCGGCTGCCCAGCCTCCGTGAGCGCACCGAGCGGATCATCGGCTCGGCCGACTCCCTGCGCTGGGCCGCGCGGGACCGCGCCCGCCGGTTCGCCGACGACGACCTGGACTCGCTCAGCACCCAGATCGACATGGAGGCGGGCGCCCTGCGGCACTGGGACACGGTCGACCCCGGGCCCGCCCCCACACCGCGGAGCGCCACCCCCGAGGCCACACCGCCGCCGTGGCCCGAGGCCCCCACCGCCGCCGACGCTGCCGACGGACAGACCTGGCCGGACGACGCCCGCTCCCGGACGGCCCAGGAGCCGACGAGGCCCGCGATCACCCCGCCCGCCCCGCGCCCCACCTACCCGTGGCAGAAGTCCACCCGCCCCGAGAGCACCACCTGATCCCGCCACCCCCCGCCAGAGGCTCACCCGTCCGGGCTGCCGCACCCGCACTACGGCAGGTAACCTCCAGCTCATGTCCCGCCATGTCGCGATCGTCACCGATTCAACGGCCTACTTGCCGCCCCGGGCGATGGAGCGTCACGGCATCACCGCGGTCCCCCTGACCGTGGTCCTCGGCGACCGCGCGCTCGAAGAGGGCACGGAGATCTCCACCCGCTCACTGGCCCAGGCTCTCCAGAAACGACGTTCCGTCACCACCTCGCGGCCCAGCCCGCAGTTGTTCGCCGAGACCTATCGTCGGGTCGCCGAGTCCGGTGCCGACGGCATCGTCTCGCTCCATCTCTCCGCCGAACTCTCCGGCACCTATGACGCGGCGGTCGCCGCGGCCCGCGAGGCGCCCGTGCCGGTACGGGTGGTGGACACCGGGATGATCGCCATGGCCCTCGGGTTCTGCGCGCTCGCGGCGGCCGAGACGGCGGAAGCGGGCGGCACCGTGGACGAGGCGGTCACCGCGGCCGAGAAGCGCGCCTCGGGCACCTCCGCCTACTTCTATGTCGACACCCTCGACTATCTGCGCCGTGGCGGCCGGATCGGCGCCGCCCAGGCCCTGCTGGGCTCCGCGCTCGCCGTGAAACCCCTCCTCCAGCTCCAGGGCGGCCGGATCGAACCGCTGGAGAAGGTCCGTACGGCGTCCAAGGCCATCGCCCGGCTGGAGGAACTGGCCGCCGAACGGGCCGGTGCCGGACAGGTCGACATCGCCGTCCATCATCTCTCCGCCCCCGACCGGGCTTCCGCGCTCGCCGACCGGCTGCGGGAGCGGGTGCCCGGGATCGCGGACCTGCATGTCAGCGAGGTCGGCGCGGTCATCGGGGCGCACACCGGGCCCGGGTTGCTGGGAGTCGTGGTCTCCGCGCGCTGAGGGGCGCAGCGGCGGGAAGGGCCGTGGCGGGCGGAGCGGGTGGTGTCACCCGTGTGGGTGACGGAGTTATCCACAATCGGTGGGCTGTCCCCGGGAATTGAGCAAGATCATCGCCGATCGGGCGAGCTGATCCATCCTCGCCGTATGGCACTTCGAGCACGTACACACAGCAGGTCCGCGACCAGTGGTCCGGGCCGTCGTCCCGGCTCCGACAGCCGGAGCCGTCCCCACCGTCCGCCCGTACGAGGGCGGGGCAGGTACAGGCACGCCTCGGCGCAGGAACTGCGGCGCCGGGCCGAGTTGATGTTCGGGGAGGCGGAGGCCGTCGAGGAGGCGGGGGTGGGACCTCCCGGCGCGGTGGAAGCGGCCCGTGCCGCCGAGCCGGCGTCGGGTCCAGGGGGTCCTGCTGGGGCGTCCGGCGGGCTGCGGGGGCGGGTTCTGACCGCTGTGCGGGAGCGGATGCCGGTGTGGTTGCAGACCAGGGTGGGGCTGGAGCGCAGGAGCGTGGTGGCGCTGACGGTCGTCCTGGTGGTGGCGTCCGGGTTCGCCGTCCAGCACTTCTGGACGGGTCGGCCGCAGAGCGTGCGGGCACCGGAGGTGGTCGAGGCCGCGACGCCTTTCGAGAGGGCGGAGACGGGGGCACCGGCGGGTGCGGGGGATGCGGGGGCTGCGGGAGATACGGGGGGATCGCCGGGTGCGGCCGGTGGGTTGGGCGCGGTGGGTACGGCCGGGGCGGTGGTCGTGGTCGATGTCGGTGGCAAGGTGCGGAATCCCGGGGTGCACCGGCTTCCGGCGGGATCGCGGGTCGCGGACGCCCTGACGGCGGCCGGTGGGGTGCGGCCGGGGGCGAAGCTCGGTGGGCTCAACCGGGCGCGGGTGCTGGTCGACGGTGAGCAGGTGGTCGTCGGGGAGCCCGGCCCACCGCCGCCCCCGGGGCCGCCCACAGGTGGTGCGTCCGGTACGGGCGCCTCTGTGCCCGTCTCCCTCGGCACGGCCACGCTGGAGCAGCTCGACACCCTGCCCGGCGTCGGTCCCGTACTGGCGCAGCACATCCTCGACTACCGCGACCAGCAGGGCGGATTCCGCTCGGTGGACGAACTGCGGGATGTCAACGGCATCGGGGAGCGCCGCTTCGCCGATCTGCGGGACCTGGTCCGGCCATGAGGGCGACCGTGGCCGTACCCGACCCCGTGGGGCGGCGGGCGGTGCACGCGGACGCGGACAGCCGACTCGGTGACGCCCACCCCCGGCAGGACGGACCGGCCGATCTGCGGCTCGTACCGCCCGCGCTGGCGGTCTGGGCGACGGCGGCGCTGGCGCTGGACGCGCCGCCCGGATGGATCGTCGCGGTGATCGCGGGATGCCTGGCAGTGGGCGCCGGGCTGTGGCTGTGGTGCAGAGGGCCCCGGACGGGGCTCCGGACCGCGGTGGGTGCGGTATTGCTGTGTGTCGCGGCTGCCGCGGCGTCGGCCGGACTGCACGGGGCGGATCTGCGCCGCGGGCCGGTCCCGGAACTGGCGGGCCGGTTCGCGTCGGTGACCGCCGAGGTGACGCTGACCGCCGACCCGCGACTGTCCCGGCCCAGGGACGGCGGCGACCGTGCCGCACCGGCTTCGGTGCTCGTGCCCGCCGAGGTGGTGGCCGTGCAGACGGGCCGCAGGGCGGGTGTGACACGGACACGGACGCCGGTCCTGCTCATCGTGGACTCCGGGGCCCGTGAAGGCGGCGCGGCGGCGCGGTCACCGTGGCTCGGGCTGCTGCCGTCCACGCGGGTACGGGTGGACGGGCGGCTGGCGCCGGTCACGGCCGGGGACGGGCGGCTCGCGGCGGTGCTGCGGGTGCGCGACCCGGCTCCGCCCGAAGTGGTGGCGGGACCCACGGCCGTCCAGCGGTTCGCGGGGACACTGCGGGCCGGGCTGCGGGCGGCGACCGACGCGCTGCCGGCCGATCCCCGAGCGCTGCTGCCGGGACTCGTCGTCGGGGACACCTCCCGGATCACTCCGGACCTGGACGAGGCGTTCAAGGAGACCGACCTGGCCCATCTCCTGGCGGTCTCCGGAAGCAACCTCACCATCATCCTGGCCCTGCTGCTCGGCCCACCGGGACTGGCACAGCGGATCGAACGGCGGGGTGCCGCACCCCGGTTCGGGATCTCCCTGCGGGCGACGGCGGTGTGCGGCGGGGTGCTCACTCTGGCCTTCGTGGTGGTGTGCCGACCCGACCCGAGCGTGCTGCGGGCGGCGGCCTGCGGGGCGGTCGTCCTGCTCGCGCTGGCCACCGGTCGGCGCAGATCACTGCTCCCGGCGCTGGCGACAGCCGTACTGCTGCTGGTGCTGTACGACCCATGGCTGGCCCGGAGCTACGGCTTTCTGCTCTCCGTGCTGGCGACCGGGGCGCTGCTCACCCTCGCGCCCCGGTGGAGCACGGCGCTGCGGCGGCGTGGAGTACCGCCCAGGCTCGCGGAGGCGCTGGCGGCGGCGGGCGCGGCCCAGGCGCTGTGCGCGCCGGTGGTGGCCGTACTGTCGGCGCGGGTCAGTCTGGTGGCGGTGCCGTGCAATCTCCTGGCGGAGTTCGCGGTGGCACCGGCGACGGTACTGGGGTTCGCGGCGCTCGCCCTCGCCCCGGTGGCACTGCCCGCGGCCCAGGCGCTGGCGTGGTGCGCGGGCTGGCCGGCCGGATGGATCGCCGGGATCGCCCGGACCGGGGCGGCGCTGCCGGGCGCCGGGATCGACTGGCCGGGGAGCTGGACGGGCGCCGTACTGCTGGCCCTGGCGACGGCGACGGTGCTGTACGCCGGACGGCGTGTGCTGGCGCGGCCGTGGCTGTGCGCTGGGTGCGCGCTGCTGCTGGCGCTGGTCGTGGTCCAGCCGCCACCACTGAAACGGGTGATCACGGGCTGGCCCCCGACGGGATGGCGGCTGACGATGTGCGACGTCGGACAGGGCGACGCCACCGTACTGGCGGCGGGGGAGGGCAGCGGTGTCGTCGTGGACGCCGGACCCGACCCGCAGGCCGTCGACCGGTGTCTGCGCGGGCTCGGCATCACCCGCGTCCCGCTGGTCGTCCTCACCCACTTCCACGCCGACCATGTGGCCGGGCTGCCGGGAGTGCTGCGGGGGCGGGCCGTCGGGGCGATCGAGACGACCGGCCACCAGGAACCAGCGGACCAGGCGGCGTTCGTCCGACGGGAGGCGGCGGCCCGGGGCGTCCCGGTACGGCGGGCCGTCGCCGGAGAGGCGCGGGACGCGGGCGGCGGACTCGGCTGGCAGGTGCTGTGGCCACCACCCGAGCCGGTACTCCGTCCGGAGGGACCGAACGACGCGAGCGTGGCGATGCTGGTGCGGTCCGGCGGACTGCGGATGCTGCTGCTCGGGGACCTCGAACCCCCCGCCCAGCGAGCGCTCCTGAGAACCCACGCGGCGGTCCTGCCCCGCCGGGTGGATGTACTGAAAGTGGCCCATCACGGCTCGGCGTACCAGGATTCCGGGCTGCTGCGCGCGGTGACGCCCAGAGTCGCGTTGATCAGCTGCGGCCGGGACAACCGCCATGGACACCCCGCGCCCAGCACCCTCGCGGCGCTCCGAGCGGCTGGGGCGGAGGTGCGCAGAACCGACCAGGACGGGTCACTGGCGGTGACAGGTGGCGGCGGGACGCTTCGGGTGGCGGGAGACTGATGCCATGAATTCCGCACAGGTTGATGCATATCTCCGCCGACTGGGCGTCGAGCACCCGGCGTGGCCCACCGTCGACGTCCTGCGTGAGCTGCATCTGCGCCACCTCCAGAGCGTGCCCTTCGAGAATCTGTCGCTGCATCTGGGCGAGCCGATCGTCCTGGAGGAGAAACACCTCGTGGACAAGCTGGTGGGGGCCCGCAGGGGCGGCTTCTGCTACGAACTCAACGGGGCCTTCGCCGCTTTGCTGAAGGCGCTCGGCTTCGATGTCACACTGCTCGCCGGGCGGGTCTACGGGGACGAGGGAGTGACCGGGATTCCCTACGACCATCTCGCGCTGCGGGTGCGGACGGTGGACGGCGGGGAGTGGCTGGCCGACGTCGGCTACGGGGCGCAGAGCCACGGGCCGCTGGCGTTCGGGGACCGGGGCGAACAGGCCGACCCCGGCGGGGTGTTCCGGATCGTCGAGGCCGGTCCCGACCGGGCCGGGGTGCGGGGCGGGTCGGCGTCGGCGGACGGCGACCTGGACCTCATCAAGAACGGCAGGCCGGAGTACCGGCTGGAGGTACGGCCCCGCGTGCTCGCCGACTTCGGCGCCGGGGCGTGGTGGCACAGCACCTCACCGGAGTCGCACTTCAGGCGGTCACTGGTGTGCTCACGGGTCACCGAGGAAGGCGGGCGCATCACACTCAGCGGACGCCGCCTGACGGCCACGGCACCTGACGGGACGCGTGAGGTACGGGAGCTGGAGTCGGACGGGGAGGTCCTGGCCGCGTACCGGGAGCGGTTCGGGGTGGTCCTGGAGGAGGTGCCTCGGGTTCGGGGGAGTTGAGGCGGGGGAGGCGGGGCGGGAGGGGGCGGGGAGGGGAGGAGAGAGGAGGGGGAGGGGAAGGGGGAGGGGCCGGGGGGACGCCTTCTAGCGGTTGTCGCAACACCTGGTCGTGTTGATCAAGCCGCCAGCAGTTTGTGCAGGCGCTCGGCTGGGGTTTCCCAGTCGAGCGTCGCGTGGGCAGCCGTTGAGTTCGGGCCTGTGCGCAGGGCCCAGTCGAGTTCACGGCGTCACTCGGGCCGTTGCGGTTGGATCTTCTGTCGGGTCGGGTGATCGTGCCGTGCCCCGGGGAGACGGACGCGCTCCCCTGGCCGAGAAATCACCGCCCTCTGTGCAATACCTGTGCGAACAGTGTGTAAGGGGCTAGTCGGCTGTAGTACCAGCACACGCGCTGGTTTCCGGTGATGTGGACCCGTGTTGCCTCGAAAGCCACATCGGTGGTCGAATGTTTCTTCGGTAACGGGGATGTCGAGTGGTGCAGGGGTGTCGCAGATGATCGGCCGCTGGCTGGGGAGCCGGACGAAGCGGGTGCAACGGAACAGTCCGCTGGCGGCGGTCCGCACCCCGCCACAGGCCGGGGTGCTCAGCTGCCGGGTGATCGACCCGGTCAACGAACCCGTGCGGAACGCGGAGTTCGTGGTCAGCGACGCCATGGGGCGCACGGTGGTGAGCGGGGGTACGGACCCGTTCGGATCGTTCGTCACGGCGGTACCGGCCGGGGAGTACCGGTTGGCCGTGTCGGCGGAGGGGTTCACTCCGTTCCGGGCCGGTGCGACGGTCACCGAGGACGCGCTCGCCTCGCTGGGTGATGTGACGCTCCAGGTCGCGGCCCCGCCGCAGCTGCCGGGAGCCGGTGACTGGGAGGTGGAGCCGATGCACTCGTCCATCGCCTTCACCGCGCGGCACATCGGACTGGCCCGTATCCACGGGCGGTTCAACGCGTTCGCCGGGGCGGTGCGGATCGCCGACCAGATGGAACAGTCCGCGATGCATGTGGTGATCGACGCGGCCTCCATCGACACGAATGTGCGGATGCGGGACGACCATCTGCGGTCGGCGGACTTCCTGGACGTGGCGCGGTTCCCGGCGATCGAGTTCTACAGCGACCGGTTCGTCCACCGGGGCGGGAACAAGTGGTCCGTCACGGGCGCGCTGTCGCTGCACGGCGTGACCCGTACGGTCACGCTGGAGACGGAGTACCTGGGGCTCGGCAACGGCATGGAGGGTGAGACCCGCGCCGCGTGCCGGGCGACGACCGAACTGCACCGCGACGACTTCACGGTGAGCTGGCAGACCATGCTGGCGCGGGGGATCGCGGTCGTCGGACCGAGCATCCGGATCGAGCTGGATGTGCAGATCGTGCCCAAGCAGGTCGTCGGCGGCTGACCGGCGGGACCCGGCGATGACCGGGGGTCCCGTCGTGCCGGAAGATGGCGCAGTGAGCGATGTGAGACATGTGCTGGTGCTGCCCGACCGCGACGCCGCGCAGGAGGCGGCCGAGGCGCTGCGGGAGCGGTTCGGCACCGAGGAGGAACCCCGGTTGGTGCGGGACGCGCTGGCCGGTGAGGACGACGCCGAGGACGCCCAGTGGCTGCTGGTGCTTGAGGACGCCGACGGACGGCTCGACGCCGCCGCGCTGGACGCGTTCGCGGGGGAGTGGGACGGCTGGCGGGAGGAGCCGTAGGCCGCCGTCCGGGCGGGGCGGGGTTCCGGCCCTCGCGTCCTCGGGGACCTCGGGGGCAGCCCTCGTGGACATGGTGGCGAGGGCGTTGTCAGTGGTGCGTGCCATGCTTGTCGTGATGGCCAGGAAGACTGCTGACAACGACCCGCTCGCCCCGGTGACCCTCGCCGTGGGCCAGGAGGACCTGCTGCTCGACCGTGCGGTGCAGGAGGTGGTGGCCGCCGCGAGAGCCGCCGACGCCGACACGGACGTACGCGATCTGACCCCGGACCAGGTGCAGCCCGGCACGCTCGCCGAGCTGACCAGTCCCTCGCTCTTCGCGGAGCGCAAGGTCGTGGTCGTGCGCAACGCGCAGGATCTCTCGGCCGACACGATCAAGGACGTCAAGGCGTACCTCGGGGCGCCCGCCGAGGAGATCACGCTGGTGCTGCTGCACGCCGGGGCGGCCAAGGGCAAGGCCCTGCTGGACGCCGCGCGCAAGGCGGGGGCGCGGGAGGTGGCCTGTCCGAAGATGACGAAGCCGGCCGACCGGCTGGCGTTCGTCAGAGCGGAGTTCCGGGCGCTGGGGCGGTCGGCCACACCGGAGGCGTGCCAGGCGCTGGTGGACGCCATCGGCAGCGATCTGCGGGAGCTGGCGTCGGCCGTGGCGCAGTTGGTCGCGGATGTCGAGGGCACGATCGACGAGGCGGTCGTCGGGCGGTACTACACGGGCCGGGCGGAGGCGTCCAGCTTCACCGTCGCCGACCGGGCGGTCGAGGGCCGGGCGGCCGAGGCGCTGGAGGCGCTGCGCTGGTCGCTCGCGACGGGCGTGGCACCGGTGCTGATCACCAGCGCGCTGGCCCAGGGCGTCCGGGCGATCGGCAAGCTGTCGTCGGCCCGTGGCGGGCGGCCCGGGGATCTCGCGCGGGAGCTGGGGATGCCGCCGTGGAAGATCGACCGGGTGCGGCAGCAGATGCGGGGCTGGACGCCGGACGGGGTGTCGGTGGCGCTGCTGGCCATCGCGGAGGCGGACGCGGGCGTGAAGGGCGGCGGGGATGATCCGGAATACGCGCTGGAGAAGGCCGTGGTGACGGTGGCGCGGGCGGCGCGGATGCGGGGGCGGTGACGCGCGCGGGACGCGGACGGGCTGCGGGAGCTGCCCGCCGGGGATGACGCGGTTGCCGGGCCAGGCCGGGACTGGGACGGGGCGGCGGCAAGGTGCCGGGGCACGCTCGCCCGTCAGCCCCGTCAGCCCCGTCAGCCCCGTCAGCCCCGTCAGCACCGTCAGCACCGTCAGCACCGTCAGCACCGTCTCGCCGGAGCCGACGAAACGGTACGGTCGCTGACCGCGCTCCCTCCGTTGCCCGACCCGACCTCTGTGCTGGCCCGGCCACGCACGGTGAGCCGCCCCCCGGCCCCTCCCGCGAGCCGCCCCCCCCCGCGAGCCGCCCCGCGTCCGCCGGACGGCACAGCAAGACGCCCGCCGTGATGCCGCCGGACCGCGTGCCCCCGCCCACAGTCGCGCGACCACCCGCCCGACGTCGGAAACCCCGGACCCCGAACCCCGGACCCCGAACCCAGAGCCCCAACGCTTCCGTCCCGCACGCCGCGGGCCCCCACCCACACAAAAACCCCGCCCGACCACCCTGGGGAAGGGCGGCCCGGCGGGGCCATGGTTCACGCTGTTCAGAACCGCGCCCGCGTGGCGAACGCAGGCCGCGCGCGGTTCTCGGGGCGCCGGTCGGGGGCGGATGAGAGAGGGCCCGCCCTCGGTCCTTCCGGCGGCCGGGTCCCGTGGAGCGGATCGAGCGAATCAAGCGAGTCGAGCGAAGGGAACGAATCCAGACACCAGACACACGGAACGCACGCACCACATGGAACCGGTCGGACCCCGGCAGGGGTCCGTCAGATCAAGAAAGGGATCAGCCCTTGAGGGACGCGACCTTCGAAGCCAGCGCCGACTTCTTGTTGGCGGCCTGGTTCTTGTGGATGACGCCCTTGGAGACGGCCTTGTCGAGCTGACGCGCCGCAGCGCGCTGGTACTCGGTGGCCTTCTCGACGTCACCCGCGGCAGCGGCCTCGCGGGCCTTGCGGATCGCGGTCTTCAGGGAGGACTTGACGGCCTTGTTGCGCAGCCGGGCCTTCTCGTTGGTCTTGATCCGCTTGATCTGGGACTTGATGTTCGCCACGAATGAGCCTTTGCAGGTTCTGGCGCGGGGCCGCACGGGTCCCACACCGAATGATCAACAATGATTTCTGCTGGAGTGCCTCGCGCAGAGAGGGCATGAGACACAGCGACCCACAGTACCAGCGGCTCCGTGAGCGGCCCAAACCGGTCGCCGGTCGCCGCCCATGGGACCATGGAAGCTACGTATCGATCCGACCCGAGGCACAAGGCGCCTCAAGAGACAGGACCCTGCGTGCCCGCGACCCCTAACCATGTGCCCGAGCCGAGCCGTACCGACCCGGCTCTGATCCGCAATTTCTGCATCATCGCGCACATCGACCACGGCAAGTCCACTCTCGCCGACCGGATGCTCCAGCTGACCGGTGTGGTCGAGCAGCGGCAGATGCGTGCTCAGTACCTCGACCGGATGGACATCGAGCGCGAGCGCGGCATCACGATCAAGTCCCAGGCGGTGCGGCTGCCGTGGGCTCCCACTCACGACAAGAGCAACACGCACATCCTCAACATGATCGACACCCCCGGGCATGTCGACTTCACCTATGAGGTCTCGCGCTCGCTCGCCGCGTGCGAGGGCACGGTCCTCCTCGTCGACGCCGCCCAGGGCATCGAGGCGCAGACCCTCGCCAATCTGTATCTGGCGATGGAGAACGACCTCACCATCATCCCCGTGCTCAACAAGATCGATCTGCCCGCCGCGCAGCCCGAGAAGTTCGCGGAGGAGCTGGCGAATCTGGTCGGGTGCGATCCGTCCGACGTGCTGAAGGTGTCCGCCAAGACCGGGCTCGGTGTCGACGCGCTGCTGGACCGGGTGGTCGCCGAGGTTCCGGCGCCGGTCGGGGTCAAGGACGCGCCCGCCCGCGCCATGATCTTCGACTCGGTCTACGACTCCTACCGCGGTGTGGTGACGTACGTCAGGGTCATCGACGGCCAGCTCAACAGGCGTGAGCGCATCCGGATGATGTCCACCGGCGCCACCCACGAGCTGCTGGAGATCGGCACCAACTCGCCCGAGATGCTCCCGGCCGACGGGCTCGGGGTGGGCGAGGTGGGCTATCTGATCACGGGTGTGAAGGACGTCCGCCAGTCCAAGGTCGGTGACACGGTCACCAGCCAGCACAAGGGCGCCACCGAGGCGCTCGGCGGCTACAAGGACCCGAAGCCCATGGTCTTCTCGGGTCTGTATCCGCTGGACGGCTCCGACTACCCGGAGCTGCGCGAGGCCCTCGACAAGCTCCAGCTCAACGACGCCGCCCTGGTCTACGAGCCGGAGACCTCCGCCGCCCTCGGCTTCGGCTTCCGCGTCGGCTTCCTCGGCCTGCTGCACCTCGATGTGGTCCGGGAGCGCCTGGAGCGCGAGTTCGGCCTCGACCTGATCGCCACCGCGCCCAACGTGGTCTACCGGGTGATCATGGAGGACGGCGAGGAGCACATCGTCACCAACCCGAGCGAGTTCCCCGAGGGCAAGCTCCAGGAGGTGTACGAGCCGGTCGTGCGGGCGACCATCCTGGCGCCGACCGAGTTCATCGGCGCGATCATGGAGCTGTGCCAGACCCGGCGCGGCACCCTGCTCGGCATGGACTACCTCTCCGAGGACCGGGTCGAGATCCGCTACACCCTGCCGCTCGCGGAGATCGTCTTCGACTTCTTCGACCAGCTGAAGTCCAAGACCCGCGGCTATGCCTCGCTGGACTACGAGCCCACCGGCGAGCAGGCGTCGTCCCTGGTCAAGGTGGACATCCTGCTGCACGGCGACAAGGTGGACGCGTTCTCCGCGATCACCCACAAGGACCAGGCGTACGCGTACGGTGTCCGGCTGGTCGCCAAGCTGAAGGAGCTGATCCCGCGGCAGAACTTCGAGGTGCCGGTGCAGGCCGCCATCGGCTCCCGGGTGATCGCCCGCGAGACCATCCGCGCCATCCGCAAGGACGTCCTCGCCAAGTGCTACGGCGGTGACATCTCCCGTAAGCGGAAGCTGCTGGAGAAGCAGAAGGAAGGCAAGAAGCGGATGAAGATGGTGGGGGCGGTGGAGGTGCCGCAGGAGGCGTTCATCGCGGTCCTCTCCAGCGACGACGGGTCGCCGGGGAAGTCCAAGAAGTAGCACCGGGAGGGCCGGCCACCGCGAGGGTCGGCTGCCGCTTGGGCGCAGCGCTGGAGCGGGCACATACGTCCGGCTTCCGCGCGGCGCCCCAGGGCCCGCCGTACATGTGTGCGGCGGACCCTGGGGCACGCCCCTATGACGGCCCTCGCGCCCATCCATACGGACCCGGTACCCACCGGTGCGACGGCCCCGTGCCCCGTCCCGACCGCCACGACGGACCAGGCGCCCGCCAGAAACGACGGACCTCGCATCCGCCACCACGGCAGACCTGGCATCCGCCACCATGGCGGACCTGGCGCAGGCTCACTACGACGGACCAGGCCCCCCCTACGACAGACCTGGCACCGGCCCCCTACGACGGACCTGGCACCGCCCCTACGACAGACCTGGCGCCCGGTACCACGGGCTCCGCATCTGCCGAAACGACAGACCCGGCACCTGCCCCTACGACAGACCCGCCCCCACCCACGCCCACCGATATGACAGGCCCTCGCCCCTCCCAGCGCACCGCACCGGACGCGCGTGCGAAGTCGCGGGCCGCGGAGGCTTACGAAGCAACCGATCGGCCTCTACTCTGTCCCTGCCCGCTGGTTACTCGCGAGTTAAACAACAGCGCGTGGGTAGGAACAGGCGAGCGAGTGATACCAGCCGCCCCGGAGGACGTCGTGACCGACACACAGACCTTGATCGAGAACCGACCGCCGTCTGTCGCGGGCCTCTTCCTGGAACGGGTCTCGGCCACGCCGGACGCCGAGGCGTACCGCCACCCGGTTCCCGCCCCCTCCGGTCAGGGTCCGGACGAGTGGAAGTCGCTGACCTGGGCGCAGACCGCCGAGCGGGTGTACGCCATCGCGGCGGGGCTGATCGAGCTGGGGATCGAGCCGGAGCAGCGGGTCGCGCTGGCCGCCGCCACCCGGATCGAGTGGATCCTCGCCGACCTCGGCATCATGTGCGCGGGCGCCGCCACCACGACCGTCTATCCGCAGACCAACGCCGAAGAATCGGCGTACATCCTGGCCGACTCCGGCAGCCGGGTGCTGATCGCGGAGAACGCCGAGCAGGTCGCCAAGGCGGTCGAGAAGCGGGCCGAGCTGCCCGAGCTGACCCATGTCGTGGTGATCGACGCGGCGGGCGTGGAGACCGGTGACTGGGTGCTCACCCTCGCCGAGCTGGAGGCGCGCGGCGCCGCCCGGCTGGAGAAGGACCCCGACCTGGTGAAGCAGCGGGTCGGCGCGATCACCAGGGACCAGTTGGCCACCCTCATCTACACCTCCGGCACCACCGGCCGCCCCAAGGGGGTCCGGCTGCCGCACGACAACTGGTCGTACATGGCGAAGGCCATCGCCGCGACCGGGCTGGTCTACAAGGACGACGTGCAGTACCTGTGGCTGCCGCTGGCGCATGTCTTCGGCAAGGTGCTGACCTCGGGACACATCGAGGTCGGGCATGTCACCGCGGTCGACGGCCGGGTCGACAAGATCATCGAGAATCTGCCGGTCGTACGGCCGACGTACATGGCCGCCGTACCGCGGATCTTCGAGAAGGTCTACAACGGGGTCGCCGCGAAGGCCCGCGCGGGCGGTCCCGCCAAGTACAAGATCTTCCAGTGGGCGGCCGGGGTCGCCCGTGAGTACGCCAAGGTCTCCCAGGACAACTTCCGGCGCACCGGCTCGGCGAGCGTGCCGTTCGGGCTCGGCGCCAAGCACAAGGTCGCCGACACGCTGGTGTACGCCAAGCTGCGGGACGCCTTCGGTGGGCGGCTGCGGGCGTGTGTCTCCGGGTCGGTCGCGCTCGCGCCCGAGATCGGGTTCTTCTTCGCCGGTGCCGGTATCCACATCCTGGAGGGCTACGGGCTGACCGAGTCCTCCGCCGCGTCCTTCGTGAACCCCGGTGAGGCGTACCGCACCGGCACGGTCGGCAAGCCGCTGCCCGGTACGGAGGTCAGGATCGCGGAGGACGGCGAGATCCTGCTGCGCAGCCCGGGGATCATGGAGGGCTACCACGGGCTGCCGGAGAAGACGGCCGAGGTGCTGGAGCCGGACGGCTGGTTCCACACCGGGGACATCGGGGAGCTGTCGCCCGACGGCTATCTGCGGATCACCGACCGCAAGAAGGACCTCTTCAAGACGTCCGGCGGCAAGTACATCGCGCCCACCGAGATCGAGGGCGCGTTCAAGTCGGTGTGCCCGTACGTCTCCAACATCCTGGTGCACGGCGCCGACCGGAACTACTGCACCGCCCTGATCGCCCTCGACGAGGTCGCGCTGATGCAGTGGGCCAAGGAGAACGGGCTGGAGGGGCGGACGTACGCGGAGGTCGTGGCCGCGCCCGCCACGGTGGCGATGGTCGAGGGATACGTCCAGCAGCTCAACGCCGGGCTCCAGCGCTGGCAGACGATCAAGAAGTTCCGGCTGCTGCCCCGGGATCTGGACGTGGAGCACGGGGAGATCACCCCGAGCCTGAAGCTGAAGCGGCCGGTGGTGGAGCGGGAGTACCGGCATCTGCTGGAGGAGATGTACGAGGGCGCGCGCGAGAAGTGATGCCGGGGGGCTCCCCTATGCCCGGCGCCCCTGGGGACGCCCCCTGTGCCCGGCCTCGCAGGGCGGGGCTCCTCCCGTGCCGGGCGTCCTGGGGACGCTCCCTGTGCCCGGCGTCGCAGGGCGGGGCCCCTCCCGTGCCCGGCGCGTCCCAGCGCGGGGCTCCTCCTGTGCCCGGCGTCCCCCGGACGCCCCCTATGCCCGGCGTCCCCCGGACGCCCCCTATGCCCGGCGTCCCGGCGCGGAGCACCGCGCCTGTGCCCGGCATAGTGGACGCCCCCCCGCGCCCGGCCTCCCAGGGGGCTCCCTGCGTGGAAGTCGCGCCCGGCGTCCTGGGCCGCCCGGCGTTTGTAGCCGCCCGCCATCGCTGAAAGCCCCCACGCTCCCGAATCCCGCGCCACCGTCCCGCCCCGCGCCCCCTCCGTCGACGCGGGACCCGGCATGGGGCACGGACTTGAGCGGAGGACGTCGCTTCGGCGCCAGAATCCGCCCGCTTCTGTACACCCGCATGGCCCGTAACTCACTCATGGCGGCCCACTTCGGTAACTCGGTGCTTATGACCCCTGTCGGTCTGTCACCCTGTCGGCATCGATCGCGGGGATTCGTCCGAGCTGTTCGGGGAGCTGCCCATGGGGGCCATTCCGGCGCAACGGGAGAGCGTGGGGCCGGGGAGCGGAGGATGCGGGGAGACGCCCGCGTCGTTCGGTCCGTCCATGCCGCCTCTTCACCACACCGCTTCCCCACCCGACCCCGTCCCTTCCCCCCTGCCCGCCGCCCCGCAGGACGTCTGCCTGCGCGCCAGCCTCTGCGGCGGCCCCCTCGCCCCCGGCGCCGCCCGCGGGCTGGTGCGGGCCGCGCTCACCGAGTGGGGCGGGCGGGAGCTGCGCGGCGGCGGTCCGCGCCAGGTCGACGACACCCTCGCCGTGGTGAGCGAACTGGTCACCAACGCGGTCATCCACGCCGGCACCGACATCGAGCTGGCCTGCCGCCTCGACACCGTCACCGGCGATCTGTACGTCGAGGTCAGCGACCAGCACCCGTCCCGTGCCCTGCGCGAGGGACCCGCCGACGACACGCCCGAGTACGGCCGTGGGCTGCGCATGGTCGCCGCCCTCTCT
Organism: Streptomyces sp. NPDC048290; assembly: GCF_040652095.1. Classification (NCBI taxonomy): domain Bacteria; kingdom Bacillati; phylum Actinomycetota; class Actinomycetes; order Kitasatosporales; family Streptomycetaceae; genus Streptomyces; species Streptomyces sp. NPDC048290. The sequence goes on along the minus strand of NZ_JBEZLM010000012.1, from coordinate 211,249 downwards.
CTGGAGTGGGGCGTCACCTACCGCCGCGGGGGCAAGACCGTATGGGCCCGCCTCCCCGCCGAGGAGATCGAGCCGTCCGACGATCCGCGCGGTCCCGGTCTCGCCGTGCTTCTCGCGCCCGAACCGCGCCGGGGCGACGGCGACCGGGACTGGCTGGGCCGGGGCGCGCTGACCTTCCTGGCCGAGGCGTCCGACCTGCTCGCCGGACAGCTCGACGAGGATCTCGTGGCGGCGCTCACCGGACAGCTCCTGGTGCCGCGGCTCGCCGACTGGTGCGCGATCTGGCTGGAGGACGAGGCCATGGGCCGCGGCTGGGGCGGCGACACCGCGCCCGGCGCCCGGCTCGCCCGGGTCTGGCACGGCAGCGAGGAACGGATCGAGGAACTCCGCCGGGCCCTGGAGAAAGAGCCCCCGCTCGGCGGCACCGGTGCCCTGGCGGGCGCTCTGCCGGGCGGCCCGGAGCCCTACCCCTGGCCCGGCCAGAGCCTCGGCGAGCCCGGCGTCCAGGGCACCCAGGGCACGGCCCTGGCGTACCCGCTGGTCGCGGCGGGCCGACCGCTCGGCACGCTGGTCATCGGTCGGTGCGGCACTCCCCGCTTCCCCGAGGAGGTCGTCGGACTGGTTGAGGACCTCGGCCGCCGGGTCGCGCTCGCCATCGGCGCCGCCCGGCAGTACGCGCGACAGGCCACCATCAGCGCCGTACTCCAGCGCGGACTGCTGCCCGGCGCGGTCGCCGAGATCCCCGGGGTACGCAGCGCCCTGGTCTACGAGCCGTGTGACAAGGGCGGCCCGAGCGGTGACTTCTACGACCTCTTCCCGGCCGGTGACGGCCGCTGGTGCTTCGCCGTCGGCGACGTCCAGGGCAAGGGGCCGGAGGCGGCCGTCGTCATCGGACTCGCCCGGCCCTGGCTGCGGCTGCTGGCCCGCGAGGGCTACCGCGTCGCCGATGTCCTGGACCGGCTCAACCAGCTCCTGCTGGACGACGCCACCGAGGCCGCCGACGCCGCGGCCCGCGCCCTCGCCGGTCCGGTCGCCCCCTTCGACGGCCCGCAGACCCGCTTCCTGTCCCTCCTGTACGGCGAGCTGACCCCGTTCGACGGCGGTGTCCGCTGCACCCTCGCCTCCGCCGGGCATCCGCTGCCGCTGCTGCTCGGCCCCGACGGCTCCGTCCGTACCGCCGCCGTGCCGCAGACGCTGCTCGGGGTCGTGGAGGACGAGACGTACACCAGCGAGACCTTCGCGCTGCGGCCCGGGGACACCCTGCTGTGCGTCACCGACGGGGTGACCGAGCGGCGCAGCGGCTCACGCCAGTTCGACGACGGCGACGGACTGGCGACGGCGCTGTCCGGCTGCGCCGGGCTGAGCGCGGAGCTGATCGCCGAGCGCATCCGCCGCCTGGTCCACGACTTCGGCGGCGGCCTCCCGGAGGACGACCTCGCCCTCCTGGTCCTCCAGGCGGAATGACGCCCCCGGACATGGGGCCCGCCCCATGTGGCGGGCCCCTGGGGGCGTGCCCTGCCGTGCCCAGGGGCCGGACATAGGAGCTGTGCTCGGGCGCCCCCCACGGGAGCCGTGCTCAGGGGCGCCCCCACAGGAGCCATGCTTCAGGGGCGTCCCCACAGGAGCCGTGCTTCAGGGGCGCCCCCCACAGGAGCCCCCTCCACAACGGCGCACCACCGCCCCACCCGCATGCGGGACAATGAGAGACATGCCCTCCGCACTTCCCGACGGCGACCCCGTCCCCGCCGACGGCTCGCTGCCCGCGTCCGCGCTCGCCGGGGCCGCGGACCGCCCCCTCGGCTTCTACCTCCACGTCCCGTACTGCGCGACCCGCTGCGGCTACTGCGACTTCAACACCTACACGGCGACCGAGCTGCGCGGCAGCGGCGGCGTCCTGGCCTCCCGGGACAACTACGCCGACACCCTGACCGACGAGATCCGCCTCGCCCGCAAGGTCCTCGGCGACGACCCCCGCGAGGTCTCCACGGTCTTCGTCGGCGGCGGTACGCCGACCCTGCTGGCCGCCGACGACCTGGTGCGGATGCTGGCGGCGATCCGGGACGAGTTCGGGCTTGCCGCGGACGCCGAGGTGACGACCGAGGCGAACCCCGAGTCGGTGGACCCGGCGTATCTGGCGGCGCTCCGCGCGGGCGGCTTCAACCGGGTCTCCTTCGGCATGCAGAGCGCCCGGCGGCACGTCCTGAAGGTCTTGGACCGCACCCATACCCCCGGCCGCCCCGAGGCGTGTGTGACGGAGGCCCGCGCAGCCGGTTTCGACCATGTCAACCTGGACCTGATCTACGGCACCCCGGGCGAGTCGGACGACGACTGGAGGGCGTCCCTGGAGGCGGCCCTGGGCGCCGGTCCCGACCACATCAGCGCGTACGCCCTGATCGTCGAGGAGGGCACCCAGCTGGCCCGCCGGATACGCCGGGGCGAGGTCCCGATGACCGACGACGACGTCCACGCGGACCGCTATCTGATCGCCGACTCCGTCCTCGCTGCGGCCGGTTTCGACTGGTACGAGGTGTCCAACTGGGCCACCTCCCAGGAGGCCCGCTGTCTGCACAACGAGCTGTACTGGCGCGGCGCCGACTGGTGGGGCGCCGGCCCCGGAGCCCACTCGCACGTGGGCGGGGTGCGCTGGTGGAACGTCAAGCACCCGGGCGCCTACGCGGGCGCCCTCGCCCAGGGAAGGTCCCCAGGGGCGGGCCGCGAGATCCTCTCCGACGAGGACCGGCGGGTGGAGCGGGTCCTGCTGGAGCTGCGGCTGAGCGAGGGCGTACCGCTGGCGCTGCTGCGGCAGGACGGGCTCACCGCCGCGCGGCGCGCCCTCGCGGACGGTCTGCTGGCCGCGGGCCCGTACGACGAGGGGCGGGCGGTGCTGACCCTGCGGGGGCGGCTGCTGGCGGACGCGGTGGTCAGGGATCTGGTGGACTGATCACCCGGGAGGGTGAATGCGTGCGGAACGGGGGTTCGGTGCCTAACCTGATCCCTAGGCTGCCGCGGGACAGTACGCGGCGAATGTGGAGGCCACGGAGATGACCGCTGTGGACGAGCGCGGAGTCGCAGAGTTCTTCGAGGGTTTTGAGCCGCCCGACGGACTCAAGGTGGAGCTTCTGCGGGGGGAAATCGTCATGATGGCCAGCCCTGATCTGGTGCACAACCTGATCGTGCTGCTCGCCGAGCGGCAGATCCCGCTGGATCGCTGGTATCCCCTCCAGACGCAGGATGTCGACGTCCTCGACGAGGCGAGTGAGCCGGTGCCGGACCTGGTGGTCGTCGCGCGGGACGTCCTGCCCAGCTCCGGCCGTCTCCTGCCGTGCCCGCTCATCACCATGGCCGTCGAGGTGGTCTCGAAGACCAGCGTCCACCGGGACTACGCCCTCAAACGATCGATCTACGCGGCGGGCGGGGTCCCGGCGTATCTGATCCTCGATCCGATCATGGCGCAGTGCGTCCTGCTCACGAAGCCGGACGGCAAGGGTGAGGAAGCCGACTACCGGGCCCAGCATGTGGCGAAGTTCGGCGAGGCGCTCCCGCTCGACATCCTGGGTGTCGAGCTGGACACCACCGAGTTCGGGACATATCCCAACGTCAGGCCTCACCGCTATCCGTGACGAAATCGATCAGCTCCTCCACCCGCCCCAGCAGCTCCGGCTCCAGATCCCGGTAGGACCCCACCCGCCCCAGGATCGCCTGCCACACCGCCCCCGTGTTCTCGGACGGCCAGCCCAGTGCCCGGCACACGCCCGTCTTCCAGTCCTGTCCGCGCGGGACGCGCGGCCAGCCGTCGATGCCGAGGGCCGACGGCTTCACCGCCTCCCAGATGTCGATGTAGGGATGGCCCACGACCAGGGCGTGTTCGCTGGTGACCGCCTGGGCGATCCGCCACTCCTTCGTGCCGGGCAGCAGATGGTCCACCAGGACCCCGAGCCGGGCGTCGGGGCCGGGATCGAACGCCGCGACGATCGACGGCAGGTCGTCGACCCCCTCCAGGTACTCCACGACCACGCCCTCGACCCGCAGATCGTCGCCCCACACCTTCTCGACCAGCTCCGCGTCGTGCCGGCCCTCCACATAGATCCGGCCCGCGCGGGCGACCCGGGCGCGGGCCCCGGGCACGGCGACCGAACCGGACGCGGTACGGGCGGGCCGCGCGGGAGCCGCGCCGGACGGGCGGACGAGGGTGACCACCCGGCCCTCCAGCAGGAAGCCGCGCGGCTCCAGCGGGAAGACCCGGTGCTTGCCGAAGCGGTCCTCCAGGGTGACCGTGCCCGCCTCGCAGCGGATCACCGCGCCGCAGAAACCGGTGCCGGGCTCCTCCACCACGAGACCGGGCTCCGCCGGGACCTCGGGGACGGGCTTGGGCTTCTTCCACTCAGGGGTCAGATCCGCGGAGTACTGGCGCATTCGGATGACGATAGGAGAAGCCGGGACCCGGTCAGGCCGACACGCCGAAACGGGCCGCCAGGGCGTCCCTCTGGTCCCGTACGAACGCCGCGCCGACCACCGCTCCGTGACCGGGCACATACAGGGCGTCCTCGCCGCCCAGCGCCAGGAGCCGGTCCAGGGCGCCCGGCCAGCGCGGGGGCACCGCGTCCGGGCCCGCCTGCGGAGCGCCGGACTCCTCGACCAGGTCGCCGCAGAACACCACCGCCGGGTCGCCCGGGACCAGCACGGCGAGATCGTGCGCGGTGTGCCCGGGACCGGCGTGCACCAGCAGCGCCCGCACGCCCCCGCCCAGGTCGAGGGCCAGCTCCCCGGTGACGGAACGGCCGGGCGCCGTCAGCGACCGCGCCGCCTCGGCGGCGTCCGCCTCCGGCAGCCCATGGCGCACCGCGTCCGCGCGCAGCTCCGCACGCGCCCCGGGGCCGGTCAGCGCCGCCGCCATGCCCGCCGCGCCGAACACCTCCGCACCGCCGAACGCCGCCATGCCGAAGACATGGTCGAAGTGCGGGTGGGTGAGGACGAGATGGGTCACCGGACGGCCCGCCAGGGCCCGCGCCCGCTCCGCCAGGAACGCGCCCTCGCGCGGGCTCGCCCCCGCGTCGATCAGCAGGGCCGCGTCGGCGCCGTACACCAGTCCCGCCGTGCAGTCCCAGCCGGGCAGCCGGCAGCGGCCGGCACCGGGCCGTAGCCGCTCCCAGCCCAGCTCTTCCCAAGTGACCGTCATACGGCGACGCTAGCCGTACGGGCCGTGGCCCGGCCAACGCGTCGCGTGGTCCATGGGCCCGACCTGACCGGTCTTGCCCGTGCCGCACCCCTCGGCCGTACACTGGGCCGGGCAGGGCTGGCACTCGGTGCTGCCGAGTGCCAGGCAGAGTGCGGGACACAGGAGAGCGCCGGGGACGGCGACGGGCGGGACGACGGCTGCGGGAGGTGTGCGCGGATGCTCAGTGAACGACGGCTCCAGGTACTGCGCGCCATCGTCCAGGACTACGTCGGCACCGAGGAGCCGGTCGGCTCCAAGGCGCTCACCGAGCGGCACAACCTCGGGGTCTCCCCGGCCACCGTGCGCAACGACATGGCGGCGCTGGAGGACGAGGGCTTCATCGCGCAGCCGCACACCTCCGCCGGGCGCATCCCGACGGACAAGGGCTACCGGCTGTTCGTCGACAAGCTCGCCGAGGTCAAGCCGATGTCCGGGGCGGAGCGGCGGGCCATCCAGAGCTTCCTGGACGGCGCGGTCGACCTGGACGACGTGGTGGGGCGCACGGTACGGCTGCTCGCCCAGCTCACCCGGCAGGTCGCCGTCGTGCAGTACCCCTCGCTGACCCGGTCCACCGTCCGTCATGTCGAGCTGCTGGCGCTGGCGCCCGCGCGCGTGATGCTGGTGCTGATCACCGACACCGGGCGGGTCGAGCAGCGGATGGTGGACTGTCCGGCGCCGTTCGGCGAGGCGTCGCTGGCCGATCTGCGGGCCCGGCTCAACAGCCGGGTGGCCGGGCGCCGCTTCGCCGATGTGCCGACCCTCGTCCAGGATCTGCCGGAGAGCTTCGAAGCCGAGGACCGGGGTACGGTCCAGACGGTACTCTCCACACTCCTGGAGACGCTGGTCGAGCAGACCGAGGAGCGCCTGATGATCGGCGGCACGGCCAATCTCACCCGCTTCGGACATGATTTCCCCCTCACCATCCGGCCCGTCCTGGAGGCGCTGGAGGAGCAGGTCGTGCTCCTCAAGTTGCTGGGCGAGGGCATGGATTCGGGCATGACCGTGCGGATCGGTCATGAGAACGCCCATGAGGGACTCAACTCCACCTCCGTCGTGTCGGTGGGCTACGGTTCGGGCGGCGAGGCGGTTGCCAAGCTCGGCGTGGTCGGACCGACCCGCATGGATTACCCGGGAACGATGGGAGCGGTACGCGCAGTGGCACGGTACGTCGGACAGATCCTGGCGGAGTCGTAAGTGGCCACGGACTACTACGCCGTTCTCGGCGTGCGCCGCGACGCGTCGCAGGAAGAGATCAAGAAGGCGTTCCGGCGGCTCGCACGCGAGCTGCACCCGGACGTCAACCCCGATCCGAAGACCCAGGAGCGGTTCAAGGAGATCAACGCCGCTTACGAGGTGCTCTCGGACCCGCAGAAGAAGCAGGTCTACGACCTCGGCGGCGACCCCCTCTCGCAGGCGGGCGCCGGTGCGGGCGCGGGCTTCGGCGCGGGCGGCTTCGGGAACTTCTCGGACATCATGGACGCGTTCTTCGGCACGGCGTCGCAGCGCGGTCCGCGCTCGCGCACCCGCCGCGGCCAGGACGCCATGATCCGGATCGAGATCGAGCTGGACGAGGCCGCGTTCGGCACGACCAAGGACATCCAGGTCGACACCGCGATCGTCTGCTCCACCTGCAACGGCGAGGGCGCCGCCCCCGGCACCACCGCGCAGACCTGTGACATGTGCCGCGGCCGGGGCGAGGTCTCCCAGGTCACCCGGTCCTTCCTGGGCCAGGTCATGACCTCCCGCCCCTGCCCCCAGTGCCAGGGCTTCGGCACGGTCGTCCCGACCCCGTGCCCCGAGTGCGCCGGTGACGGCCGGGTCCGCTCCCGCCGCACGCTCACCGTGAAGATCCCGGCCGGTGTCGACAACGGCACGCGTATCCAGCTCGCCGGGGAGGGCGAGGTCGGCCCCGGCGGCGGCCCCGCCGGTGACCTCTACGTCGAGATCCATGAGCTGCCGCACGCGGTGTTCCAGCGCCGCGGCGACGATCTGCACTGCACGGTCACCATCCCCATGACGGCCGCGTCCCTCGGCACCAAGGTGCCGCTGGAGACCCTCGACGGCATGGAGGAGGTCGACATCCGGCCGGGCACCCAGTCCGGCCAGTCGATCCCGCTGCACGGCCGGGGCGTGACCCATCTGCGCGGCGGCGGACGTGGCGACCTCATCGTCCATGTCGAGGTGCAGACCCCGACCAAGCTCGACCCCGAGCAGGAGCGGCTGCTGCGGGAGCTGTCCAAGCTGCGCGGCGAGGAGCGGCCCACGGGGCAGTTCCAGCCGGGCCAGCAGGGGCTGTTCTCCCGGCTCAAGGACGCCTTCAACGGACGCTGAACCGGCCGGGGGCGGGGCCCGGCCTTTGTCCGTATCCGTCCCCATGCCGCTGGACTATGCCAGGCGCCGCCCGGATTCGGACTTGTACCCGGGACGTGACACCATGCGGTCATGTCCACCGCGCTGACCGATCTCTTTCCGCACCCGATCGTGCAGGCCCCCATGGCGGGCGGCGTCTCCGTGCCGCACCTGGCGCTCGCCGTGTCCGAGGCCGGCGGGCTCGGGTTCCTCGCCGCGGGCTACAAGACGGCCGACGGCATGTACCAGGAGATCAAGCAACTGCGGGGGCTCACCACCAAGCCCTTCGGCGTCAACCTCTTCATGCCGCAGCCCGACACCGCCGACCCGGCCGCCGTCGACGTCTACGCCCACCAACTGGCCGGTGAGGCCGCCTGGTACGAGGCGGAGCTGGGCGACCCCGAGAGCGGACGCGACGACGGCTACGACGCCAAACTCGCCGTCCTCCTCGACAACCCGGTCCCCGTGGTCTCCTTCCACTTCGGCGTGCCCGCCCCCGAGGTGCTGGAGTCGCTGCGCCGGGCGGGCACCCTCACCCTGGTCACCGCCACCACCCCCGAGGAGGCGCTCGCCGTGCAGCGGGCCGGGGCGGACGGCGTGATCGCCCAGGGCGTGGAGGCGGGCGGCCACCAGGGCACTCACCGGGACCTGGCGGAGAACGACGGCTCCGGGCTCGGACTGCTCTCCCTGGTCGCCCAGATCCGCGAGGCCGTCGCCCTGCCGATCGTCGCCGCGGGCGGCATCATGCGCGGCTCCCAGATCGCCGCCGTGCTCGCCGCCGGGGCGCAGGCCGCCCAGCTCGGCACCGCCTTCCTCATCACCCCCGAGTCCGGCGCCAACGCCCTGCACAAGCGGGCCCTGACCGACCCGCTGTACGGCCGCACCCTGCTCACCCGTGCCTTCACCGGCCGCCCCGCCCGCAGCCTCGTCAACCGCTTCCTGCGCGAACACGGCCCCTACGCGCCCTCCGCGTACCCCGAGATCAACCACCTCACCGCCCCGCTGCGCAAGGCCGCCGCCAAGGCCGGGGACGCCCAGGGCATGGCCCTGTGGGCCGGACAGGGCCACCGCATGGCCCGTGAGATGCCCGCCGCCCAGCTGATCGAGGTGCTGGTCGCCGAACTCGCCGCGACCGGCGTGCCGTCCTGCGTCGGAGGCGGTGCCGGATGACCGCTCCCGTCTTCGTCGTCGACCACTTCGACGCGGGGGACGGCGGCCGGTACGTCGTGGACGGCGCCGAGGGCCGGCACGCGGTGTCCGTGAAGCGGCTGCGGCCCGGCGAGGACGTGATCCTCACCGACGGCGCCGGGCGCTGGGCGGACTGCACGGTCACCGGCACCGAGGGCAAGGACCGGCTGATCGTCCACATGAGCACCGTCTCCGAGGACCCCGCCCCCGACCCCCGCGTCACCGTCGTCCAGGCGCTGCCCAAGGGCGACCGGGGCGAGGTCGCCGTCGAGACCATGACCGAGGTCGGCGTCGACGCGATCGTGCCCTGGGCCGCCGCCCGCTGTGTCACCCAGTGGAAGGGCGAGCGGGGGGCCAAGGCCCTGGCCAAGTGGCGCAACACCGCCCGTGAGGCGGGCAAGCAGTCCCGCCGCACCCGCTTCCCCGAGATCCCCGGCCTGCACACCGGCAAGGAGGTCGCCGCGCTGCTCGCCGACGCCGACTTCGCCGCCGTGCTCCACGAGAGCGGCGAGGACCCCCTCGCCGCCGCCGAACTGCCCTCCACCGGCACGATCGTCCTCGTCGTCGGCCCCGAGGGCGGGGTGTCCCCCGAGGAGCTCGCGCTGTTCGCGACGGCCGGAGCCCGGCCCCATGTGCTCGGCCCGACCGTGCTGCGCACCTCGACCGCGGGCACCGCCGCGGCGGCGCTGCTGCTGGGGCGCACCGGACGCTGGTCGTCCTGACGCCCCGAGCGGGCGTCATGCGTGACCGGTCCGGAAGGGGCGCGGCGCCATCTAGGCGGCCGTTGCTGGAAGGGGCCCGTATGTGGCCATTCCTGGGGGCGTATGCGGCCGTTTCCGGGGGTGTTCGTGTGCGAGCGGTCCCGGAGGGGGGACGTACGCGTCCTCCGGAAGGGGGTCGTATGTGGCCGGTCCCGGAAGGGGGGCGATCGCGGCCGTTCCCGGAACGGGCTCCGTATGTGGCCCTTCCCGAAGGGGGCTCTATGTCGCCGCCCCCGGCAGGGACTTGGCCGTACCGCGCGGAACGGCTTCAGGCGCACTACCGCGCCGGGCCCCGGAGTGGCAGGCTGCCGTCCATGGGGGCAGCACAGCGGACGCTACGGCAGACGGCACGACGGTCGGCACGGGCCCTTCGGTTACGGGCCTTTCCTGTACGGGACCTTCCTGTACGGACCCTTCCCGTACGGACCGGGCCCCTGGGGCGGCGCTCCAGGGCCCGCCGCACCGCCGGGATCGCGCTGGCCGTGCTTCTCGGGGCGGGCACCATGGTGGCCTGCGAACCGGGGACCACCCTCTCCACCGCCACCATCACCTACACCACCGACCAACTCGTCACCCAGGAGCTGGAGCGGCGCAAGGTGGAGGTGCGCTGGCTCAGCTGCACCGCCGACTTCGGCGACCGCGCCACCCCCAGCCCGTCCGCCAGTGAGAGCACCGTCGCCGACGTCGACTGCCAGGGCCAGACCAACGACGGCAAGGACATCACCGTGACCGGCAAGGTCACCCGGGCCGTCAACGGGGCCTGTGTCCGGGGCGACCTCACCGCGAAGATCGACGGCAAGCAGCGGTTCCAGGTCACCGGTCTCGGCGACTGCGACGCCACCACGGCGCCGCCCCTCGCCCCGCCGGGCGGCGGCGCCGGACCCACCACCACGGTGACCGTGACCCGGACCGTCTACTGCCAGAACGACCCCCAGTGCTGGCCCGAGGGCAAATGAGCCGCCCCCCGGGAGCCCACCCGCGCGGTCCGCGCCAAGGCGGCGCCCAGTGATCCCAAACCCCTGTGCGGATGCGCCGGGCCTGCATAGGGTGATCGGGTGATTCAGTCCCCAGTGCCTGCCTACCTCCGGTTTCCGCATGTCCAGGGCGAGTTGGTCGCCTTCGTCGCCGAGGACGACGTCTGGATCGCCCCGCTGGAGGGCGGGCGGGCCTGGCGGGTCAGCGCCGACAACATGCCCGCGACCATGCCGCGGATCTCGCCCGACGGCACCACCGTCGCCTGGACCTCCACCCGCGACGGCGCCCCCGAGGTGCACTGCGCCCCCGTCGACGGCGGCCCCTCACGGCGGCTGACCTACTGGGGCAGCGCCAAGACGCAGGTCCGCGGCTGGACCCCCGACGGCCGGATCCTCGCCCTCTCCACCCACGGCCAGGCCAGCCTGCGCCGCACCTGGGCCCGCGCGGTCCCGCTCGACGGCGGCCCCGCCGACACCCTCCCGTACGGCCCTGTCGGCGATGTCGCCCACGGCCCCGCCGCCACCGTGCTGCTGTCCGCCCCGATGGGCCGCGAGGCCGCCTGGTGGAAGCGCTACCGGGGCGGTACGGCGGGCAAGCTGTGGATCGACTGCGACGGCGACGGCGAGTTCGTCCGCCTCCACGCGGAGCTGGACGGCAACCTGGAGTGCCCGGTGTGGACGGGCGAGCGGATCGCCTTCCTCTCCGACCACGAGGGCACCGGAGCCCTGTACTCGTCCCTCGCCGACGGCTCCGGGCTGCGCCGCCACACCCCCCTGGACGGCTTCTACGCCCGCCAGGCGGCCGGTGACGGCACCCGCGTGGTGTACGCGTCGGCGGGCGAGCTGTGGCTGTTCGACGGCCTCGACGGCCTCGACGGCGAGCCGCGCCGCTTGGACGTACGCCTCGGCGGACAGAGCGTCGACCGCCAGCCGCACCCCGTGAACGCCGTCCGATGGTTCGGCGCCGCCTCGCCCGACCACACCGCGCGCGGCAGCGCCGTCGCCGTGCGTGGCGCCGTCCACTGGGTCACCCACCGCGCGGGACCGGCCCGCGCGCTGGCCGCCGAACCCGGGGTCCGCGCCCGGCTGCCCCGCGCCTTCCGCGCCGACGGCGAGGAATGGGTGGTGTGGGTGACCGACGCCGAGGGCGAGGACGCCCTCGAATTCGCCCCCGCCACCGGCACCGCCCCCGGCGCCACCCCGCGCCGGATCGGCACCGGGCGCCTCGGGCGGGTCCTGGAGCTGGCCATGGCACCCGACGGCAGCCGCGCCGCCGTCGCCGCGCACGACGGACGGCTGCTGCTGGTCGAACGGGACAGCGGCGAGATCCGCGAGATCGACCGCAGCGCCGACGGCGAGGTGAGCGACCTCGCCTTCTCGCCCGACTCCGGCTGGCTGGCCTGGTCCCACCCCGGCCCCCCGCCGCTCGCCCAGCTCCGCCTCGCCAGCACCGCCGACCTCACCGTCACCGAGGCGACCCCGCTGCGGTTCCAGGACTACGCGCCCGCCTTCACCCCCGACGGCAGGCACCTTGCCTTCCTCTCCAACCGCGCCTTCGACCCCGTCTACGACGAACACGTCTTCGACCTGGCCTTCGTCGTCGGCGACCGCCCCCACCTCATCACCCTCGCCGCGACCACCCCGTCGCCCTTCGGGCCGCAGCGCCATGGACGGCCCTTCGACGCGCCGGACAAGGACGAGACCCCCGACGGCGAGGGCACCCCGGCCACCCGGATCGACCTGGACGGCCTCGCCGACCGGATCGTCCCCTTCCCCGTCGAGGCCGGGCGCTACTCCAACCTGCGGACCGCCAAGGACGGCGTGCTGTGGCTGCGCCACCCCGTACAGGGCGTCCTCGGCGCCTCCCGGGCCACCCCCGACGACCCCGACCCCAAGACCGAGCTGGAGCGCTACGACCTCCTCCAGCAGCGCCTCGAACACCTCGCCGCCGACGCCGACCACTTCGAGGTCAGCGGCGACGGCAAACGGGTCCTGCTGTGGACGGACGGCCGCCTCAAGGTCGTCCCCAGCGACCGGCGCGCCTCCGGCGACGACGACAGCGACAGCAACATCACGGTCGACCTGGGCCGCATCCGCCAGCAGACCGACCCCGGCGCCGAGTGGCGGCAGATGTACGAGGAGACCGGCCGGGTCATGCGGGACCACTTCTGGCGGCCCGACATGAACGGCGTCGACTGGAGCGCCGTCCTCGACCGCTACCGCCCGCTCGTCGACCGGGTCGCCACCCACGACGACCTGGTCGACCTCCTCTGGGAGGTGCAGGGCGAACTGGGCACGTCCCATGCGTACGTCGTCCCGCGCGGCGGTGGAGGAGGCTCCGCGCGGCAGGGGCTGCTCGGCGCGGACCTCTCCCGGCACGAGGACGGCACCTGGCGGGTCGACCGCGTCCTGCCGTCCGAGACGTCCGACCCCGACGCCCGCTCCCCGCTGGCCGCGCCCGGCGTGGCCGTGCGCCCCGGCGACGCGATCGTGGCGATCGGCGGCCGGCCGGTGGACCAGGTGACCGGTCCCGGGCCGCTGCTGGTGGGCACGGCGGGCACCCCGGTCGAGCTGACGGTCGCCCCGGCGGACGGCGGGGACCCGCGTCATACGGTCGTCGTTCCCGTCGCCGACGAGGAACCGCTGCGCTACCACGCCTGGGTGGCCGACCGGCGGGCGTACGTCCATGAACGGTCCGGCGGGCGGCTGGGCTACCTCCATGTGCCCGACATGCAGGCGCCGGGCTGGGCCCAGATCCACCGCGACCTGCGGGTCGAGGTCGCCCGGGAGGGGCTCGTCGTGGACGTCCGGGAGAACCGGGGCGGCCACACCTCCCAGCTCGTCGTGGAGAAGCTCGCCCGGCGGATCGTCGGGTGGGCCGTGCCGCGCGGGCTGCGGCCGTACAGCTACCCGAGGGACGCTCCGCGCGGGCCCGTCGTCGCCGTCGCCAACGAGTTCTCCGGGTCCGACGGCGACATCGTGAACGCGGCGATACGGGCGCTCGGGATCGGCCCCGTGGTGGGGACCCGTACGTGGGGCGGGGTCATCGGCATCGACAGCCGCTACCGCCTGGTCGACGGGACGCTGATCACCCAGCCGAAGTACGCGTTCTGGCTGGAGGGCTACGAGTGGGGCGTGGAGAACCACGGCGTCGACCCCGACGTGGAGATCCTGCAACGCCCCCAGGACTGGGCGGCGTCCAGAGACCCCCAACTCGACGAGGCGATCCGCCTGGCCCTGGACGCCCTGACGACCCAACCGGCAAAGGTCCCGCCCTCAACTCCGTGACAACCACGTCCAGCTGCGCGCCCGGCCACGACGCACGCTCGCTGAACCACGAACCATGACTGCCACGCACCTCAGGGGCGCGGGGAACTGCGCGATCGGCCACAACGCACCCGCACCACACCACACACCCAAGCCCCCCACCCCCACCCACCACGACGATACGATGCAGGCCGTATTCCGCCCGACCCCCGGAGGGACCATGGCAGGGGAGCCCCAGGACGACTGTCTGTTCTGCAAGATCGTCGCGGGCCAGATCCCGGCGACGATCATCCGCGAGACGGCCACCACCGTCGCCTTCCGGGACATCAGCCCCCAGGCACCCACCCACGTCCTGGTCATCCCCAAGGCGCACTACGCGAACGCCGCCGACCTCGCCGCCGCCGAACCCCAGACCGCCGCGGACATCCTCAGCGAGGCCCGGCAGGTCGCCGACCAGGATCAGTTGGAGAGCCACCGCGTCGTCTTCAACACCGGCACCGGCGCGGGCCAGACCGTCTTCCACGCGCACGCCCACGTCCTCGGCGGTCGCGGTATGCAGTGGCCCCCCGGATAGCGCCCGGTGTCCGTCCGTGAACTGGTGGTGCTCGGCACCGCCAGCCAGGTGCCGACCCGCCACCGCAATCACAACGGCTACGTCCTGCGCTGGGACGGCGAGGGCATCCTCTTCGACCCCGGCGAGGGCACCCAGCGCCAGATGCTGCGCGCCGCCGTCGCCGCGCACGACCTGAACCGGATCTGCGTCACCCACTTCCACGGCGACCACAGCCTCGGTCTCGCCGGAGTGATCCAGCGCATCAACCTCGACCGCGTCCCGCACCCCGTCACCGCGCACTTCCCCCGCTCCGGACAGCGCTACTTCGACCGGCTCCGGCACGCCACCGCCTACCGCGAGACCGTGACCCTCACCGAGGCACCGGTCGACCACGACGGCGACCTCGCGGTGACCCCCGCGTACACCCTCAGCGCCCACCGCCTCTCCCACCCGGTGGAGTCGTACGGCTACCGACTGGTCGAGCCCGACGGGCGCCGGATGCTGCCCGAACGGCTCGCCGCGCACGGCGTCACCGGCCCCGACATCGGCCGTATCCAGCGCGAGGGCGCCCTCGGCGGGGTCCGGCTCGACCAGGTCAGCGAGGTGCGGCGGGGACAGCGGTTCGCGTTCGTCATGGACACCCGGCTGTGCGACGGCGTGTACACGCTCGCCGAGGGCTGCGATCTGCTCGTCATCGAGTCGACGTTCCTGGACGAGGACGAGCGGCTCGCCGTGGAGCACGGCCATCTGACCGCGGGCCAGGCCGCCCGGGTGGCCCGCGACAGCGGCGTACGGCATCTCGTGCTCACCCACTTCAGCCAGCGCTACGGCGACCCCGAGGAGTTCGAGCGGCAGGCGCGGGACGCCGGGTTCACGGGCGGCCTGACCGTCGCCCACGACCTCCAGCGCGTCCCGCTGCCCAAACGCCGCTGAGGACAGGACAGGCGGCCCTAGGCGGAGTCGCCCGGCGCCCCCGTCGACCCCGGCGACCCCGCCGTGCCGTACGCCCGCTGGGAGCTGGGTACCGGTGGGCTGTCCACGGCGATCTCCAGCACCTCGACGGCCTCCGGGGCGCGCGAGCGTCCGGTGCGCAGGGCGACCGCCGTCATGGGGACCGCCATCAGCAGCAGCCCGGCCGCCAGGACCAGCCCCATCACCGGGAACCCGGCCCACGCCGACAGCACACTGCCCACCAGCGGCCCCGCCGCCGTACCCATGGAGGCCGCCGACCCGACCAGCACGGCCCACCGGCCCCGCGCGTCGAGCGAGGCGGCCAGGCCGATGACGTACGACAGGACGACCGGGTAGACGGCGTTCCAGGCGATCTCGCCGCAGGCGAAGGCGGCCAGGTCGGTCGCGGCGGCGCTGACCGCTATGCAGACCGCGATCAGCGCGGTGCCCGCCCCTATCGGTACGGCCAGCCCGAGCCGCGGCCCCAGGGCACCGGCCCCTATGACGCCGACCAGCCCGGCGCCCAGCGCGAGCGCGAACACCACCCCGACGGTCGCCTCGTCCAGCCGCGCCTGTGCGGTGCCGATCCGGCCGCTGACCCCCCACAGGGAGTTCTGCGCCATCGACCAGAACGGCATCGCGGCGGCCAGCAGCAACCCGAGACGCCGATGGGGGAGCGGCTCGCGCGGGGCCCGCTCAGCGGCGGCGGCCTCGGGCGCGTCCGCGATCACGGACATACGGACCCGGTCCGGGAGGCGGCCGGTGAGCGGCCACACCGCCGACGCGCTGAGCGCTATGGCGGCGAACGGCAGCCCATGTCCGGGACCCAGGTGCGGGACCGTCAGATACACGGCACCCGCGAGCCCGGACACCGACAGCAGCCCGAGCGTGGTGGTCCGGTGCGGTACGGGCTGGGCGGCGATCCCGGTGGCGGCGACCGCCGTCGCCGTACCCGAGCCGACGCCGCCGAGCACCGCGCCGAGGACGACGGCCGGGACGGAGGCGGTCAGCGCGGCCCCACCGTAGCCGAACGCGGCGAGCGCCAGCCCCGCGCGGGCGAGGGAACGGGCGCCGAGCCGCTCGACCCGGGAGGCGAGCACGAACCCCGCCGACGCCGAACTCAGCAGCAACGCGCTGCCTATGGCACCGGCCTGGGTGGCGGAGACGGCGAGCCGGGCATCGAGTCGGCCGACGATGGTGGGGAGCAGATAGGGGGCGAGATACCCGGCCGTGAACAGGGCGACGAGGGGCCGGGGCGGGGTGGTGCGGGGGGCGGACACGGGCGTTCCAAGGCATGCGAAAGGAGCGGCACAGGAGGGGGATCGGGCGTCGACCGTCCATGGACAGGAACGCGCGGGCAATTTGTATCAACCGGGGGCAGTGCGACGGGAGGGCCGAATGTGTGATCTGAGCGACATTCTGTTTGGGGAGGGTGTGTCCGGGTATTCACGCGCGCTCCCGTACCCTCCCGTGCCCCCGCCGTACCCCCTCCCGTGCGCCGGGCGCCGCCTCCCGGCCGCCCGCTCCCCGCCGACCGCCATGGCCCACCGCGGCCCCACCGCGCCCCGGACCCGCAGGTCACGGCCCGTTGTCAGTGCGGTGGTGCACACTGACCAGATCCGCACCACGTCAGGGAGCGCCTGTGAACGCCGCCTCCAACGCCATCGCCCGAAAGGCGCCGCCGCACTGCCAGGTCGACCCCCTGGCCGCACTCCGCAGACCCGACGACCCGCCCTGGGACGTGTACCTCACCGGCACCGTCTTCCTGGACATCATCTTCACCGGCCTCGACTCCGCCCCCGTCCGGGGCACCGAGTCCTGGGCGCGCGGCATGGGCTCCAGCCCCGGCGGCGTCGCCAACATGGCCACCGCACTGGCCCGCCTCGGCCTGCGCACCTCCCTGGCCGCCGCCTTCGGCGACGACCACTACGGGGAGTACTGCTGGGACGCCCTGGAGACCGGCGAGGGCATCGACCTCACCCCCTCCCGCTCGGTCCCCGGCTGGCACTCCCCGGTCACCGTCTCCATGGCCTACGACGACGAGCGCACGATGGTCTCGCACGGCCATGAACCACCCCCCGAGGAACCCGCCCCCGACTGCCCGCCGTACGCCCGCGCCGCCGTCGCCTCCCTCACCCCCGGCGTCCGCGCCCCCTGGATCGAACAGGCAGGCCGCAAGGGCACCCGGATCTTCGCCGACGTCGGCTGGGACGACACGGGCGCCTGGGACCTGGCCGGCCTCGCCGACCTGGAGTTCTGCGAGGCGTTCCTGCCCAACGCCCAGGAGGCGATGCGCTACACCGGCACCGACTGCCCCCGCCGCGCCGCCCACGCCCTGGCCCGGCACGTCCCGCTGGCCGTGGTCACCCTCGGCGCGGAGGGCGCCTACGCGGTGGACGGCGGCACCGGGGAGGCCGCCGAGGTGCCCGCCATCGCCGTGGAGGCCCTGGACCCGACCGGCGCGGGGGACGTGTTCGTCGCCGGGTTCGTCACCGGTACCCTCGCCGACTGGCCGCTCGCCGACCGCCTCGCCTTCGCCGGGCTCACCGCCGCCCTGTCCGTCCAGGAGTTCGGCGGCTCGCTCTCCGCCCCCGGCTGGTCGGAGATCGGCGCCTGGTGGCGCACCGTGCAGTCGCTGCCGGGCCAGGACCCCACAGCCCTCAAGCGTTACGCCTTCCTGGACGGTCTGGTCCCCAGCGAGCGGGCCCGCCCCTGGCCACTGCGCCGCGCGGTCCCCACGATCGGTTTCGGCCGCTCGACATGACACCACCGCTGGACGGGACACCCAGCCCGTCATGACACCCCAGCCCGTCATGACACGGCCGCCCGTCATGACACCGCCGCTCGACGGGACACCCCCCCGCCCTGCCCTCACCCCCACCCCCACTCCCGCCCCGCTCGGGGGCGATGCCCGCCCGTCACCGAAAAGCCCTACGGCGATGTCAGCCCCCCGTCGTACCCTGGGAAACGCGAGGCCGCCCTCAGCCACGCGGCCGTATCAAGGAGGAAAAGCAGGCGATCAGCGCCGGCCCATGACTCAGACACCCACAGCTCACACCTCCGCGCAGGGGCACGCGAGCGCACAGATCACCGTCCCCGCCCAGCACCCCATGGTCACCGTCCTGGGGTCCGGCGACTCCCTCCTGCGCGTGATCGAGAAAGCCTTCCCGGCGGCCGACATCCATGTCCGGGGCAATGAGATCAGCGCGGCCGGCGACCCGGCGGACGTCGCCATGGTCCAGCGCGTGTTCGACGAGATGATGCTGGTGCTCCGCACGGGGCAGCCGATGACGGAGGACGCAGTGGAACGCTCGATCGCCATGCTCAAGGCGAGCGGGAACGGGGAGAGCGACGGGGCGGAGACCCCGGCGCAGGTGCTGACGCAGAACATCCTGTCCTCGCGGGGCCGCACGATCCGCCCCAAGACCCTCAACCAGAAGCGGTACGTCGACGCCATCGACCACCACACCATCGTCTTCGGCATCGGCCCCGCCGGTACCGGCAAGACGTATCTGGCGATGGCCAAGGCGGTCCAGGCCCTCCAGTCCAAGCAGGTCAACCGCATCATCCTGACCCGCCCCGCGGTGGAGGCCGGAGAGCGCCTCGGCTTCCTCCCCGGCACGCTGTACGAGAAGATCGACCCGTACCTGCGCCCGCTGTACGACGCGCTGCACGACATGATCGACCCCGACTCGATCCCCCGCCTGATGGCGGCCGGGACGATCGAGGTGGCACCGCTGGCGTATATGCGTGGTCGCACGCTCAACGACGCCTTCATCATCCTGGACGAGGCGCAGAACACGAGTCCCGAGCAGATGAAGATGTTCCTCACCCGGCTCGGGTTCGACTCGAAGATCGTGATCACCGGCGATGTGACCCAGGTCGACCTGCCGAACGGGACGAAGTCGGGGCTGCGGCAGGTGCAGGACATCCTGGAGGGCGTCGAGGACGTGCACTTCTCACGGCTCTCGTCGCACGACGTCGTCCGGCACAAGCTGGTGGGCCGTATCGTCGACGCGTACGAGCAGTACGACAGCCAGAACGGCACGGAGAACGGCACGCACCAGGGGCGTGGCAAGCCCGGCTCCGCTGCCCGGGGCTCCAACGGGAAGTAGACCAGCAGCAGATGTCGATCGACGTCAACAACGAGTCCGGAACCGAGGTCGGCGAGCAGGCGATCCTCGACATCGCCCGCTACGCGCTGGCGCGGATGCGGATCCATCCGCTCTCCGAGCTGTCGGTGATCGTCGTGGACGCCGACGCCATGGAGCAGTTGCACATCCAGTGGATGGATCTGCCGGGCCCGACGGACGTCATGTCCTTCCCGATGGACGAGCTGCGTCCGCCGGCGAAGGACGACGAGGAGCCCCCGCAGGGGCTGCTCGGTGACATCGTGCTGTGCCCGGAGGTGGCCGCCAAGCAGGGCGCCGAGGCCGAGACGCAGCACACCATGGACGAGGAGCTGCAACTGCTCACCGTCCACGGTGTGCTGCATCTGCTGGGCTACGACCACGAGGAGCCGGACGAGAAGGCCGAGATGTTCGGTCTCCAGGCGGCCATCGTGGACGGCTGGCGCGCGGAGCAGGGCCTGACGGGTCCCTCCCCGGCCCCCACGGTGTCATGAGCATCCCGCTGATCACCGGGGCCGTGGCGCTGGTCGTCGTGGCCTGGCTGGCCGCCTGCGCCGAGGCGGGCCTCGCCCGGGTCTCCAGCTTCCGCGCGGAGGAAGCCGTACGGTCCGGGCGGCGCGGCAGCGCCCGGCTCGCGCAGGTCGCCGCCGACCCGACCCGCTATCTGAATGTGGCGCTGCTGGTCCGGGTGGCCTGCGAGATGGCCGCCGCCGCGCTGGTCACCTACGCCTGTCTCCAGGAGTTCCCGGCGACCTGGGAGGCGCTGCTGGTCGCCATCGGCGTGATGGTGCTGGTGTCGTATGTCGCCGTCGGGGTGTCGCCGCGCACGATCGGGCGGCAGCATCCGCTGAACACGGCGACGGCCGCCGCGTATGTGCTGCTGCCGCTGGCCCGGATCATGGGGCCGATCCCGTCCCTGCTGATCCTCATCGGCAACGCGCTGACGCCCGGCAAGGGCTTCCGACGCGGTCCGTTCGCCTCGGAGGCCGAGCTGCGGGCGCTGGTGGACCTCGCCGAGCAGGAGTCGCTGATCGAGGACGACGAGCGCCGGATGGTGCACTCGGTCTTCGAGCTGGGCGACACCCTGGTGCGGGAGGTGATGGTGCCGCGCACCGACCTGGTGGTCATCGAGCGGTACAAGACCATCCGCCAGGCCCTCACGCTCGCCCTGCGCTCTGGTTTCTCCCGGATCCCGGTGACCGGGGAGAGCGAGGACGACGTCGTCGGGATCGTGTATCTGAAGGATCTGGCCCGTAAGACGCACATCAGCCGGGACGCGGAGTCCGAGCTGGTGTCGACGGCGATGCGCCCCGCGTTCTTCGTGCCGGACACCAAGAACGCCGGTGATCTGCTGCGGGAGATGCAGAAGGAGCGCAATCACGTCGCCGTGGTGATCGACGAGTACGGCGGCACGGCCGGGATCGTCACCATCGAGGACATCCTGGAGGAGATCGTCGGCGAGATCACCGACGAGTACGACCGTGAGCTGCCGCCCGTGGAGGAGCTGGGCGACGGCCGCTTCCGGGTCACGGCCCGGCTCGACATCGGCGACCTGGGCGAGCTGTATGGCCTGGAGGCGTACGACGACGAGGACGTGGAGACGGTCGGCGGGCTGCTCGCCAAGTGCCTGGGCCGGGTGCCGATCGCCGGGGCGAGCGGCGTGGTCGAGCTGCCCGACGGGCGTTCCCTGCGGCTGACGGCGGAGGCCGCGGCGGGCCGGCGCAACAAGATCGTGACGGTGCTGGTGGAGCCGGTCGGCCCGGACGGCACGCCCCGGGAGACCGGCAGACCGGCCCTCTCCGCGCGGGAGGAGCGAGGGTGACACCGCAGGAGCTGCGCGCGTTCTGTCTTTCGTTCAACGCGGCCGTCGAGGACTTCCCCTTCGGCCCGGAGACTTCCGTCTTCCGGGTGCTCGGCAAGCTCTTCGCGCTCAGCCACCTCGACGGGCTGCCCCTGAAGGTCAACCTCAAGTGCGACCCCGAGGACGCGGTACGGCTGCGGGCCGACCACCCGGAGCTGATCGTCCCCGGCTGGCATATGAACAAGCGGCACTGGAACACCGTCACGGTCGACGCGGAGCTGCCGGACCGGCTGGTCCGGGAGCTGGTGGAGGACTCGTACGACCTGGTCGTCGCGGGGCTGCCACGGGCCGAGCGGCTCCGGCTGGACCGTCCCTGACCGGCGGGCGACGGACGGGCGACGGGTGGACGACCGGGCGGGCACGGGTGCTTCGTATGCTTCGGGCATGACCGACAGCAGCGCGCTCGACGCCGAGGACCGCAAGATCGTCACCCTGGCCCGTTCCGCCCGTGCCCGTAACGGTGTGCCCGAGGGGGCGGCCGTGCGCGACGAGACCGGGCGGACGTATGTCGCCGGGACGGTGGCGCTGGAGTCGCTGCGGCTCAGCGCGGTGCAGACGGCGGTGGCGATGGCGGTGGCGTCCGGCGCGCGCTCGCTGGAGGCGGCGGCCGTGGTGAGCGAGGCCGAGGGGATCGCCCCGGCGGATCTGGCTGCCGTGGGGGATCTGGGCGGGGCCGGGACGCCGGTGTTCCTGGCGGGGCCGGACGGAGTGGTCCGGGCGACGGCGGTGGTCGAGTGAGGGACACGATCACCCCTTCAACTTACCGCCGGTAACCTGGCTGGTTTTCGTGCTTACCGGCGTCCGTCGCTCCGGTATCAATGAGACCACTAGTTCCGACGGACCGTCAGATTTTCGCCCAGCGTGGCGCGCCCGCACCCCGCCCGCCGCTGCGGTCCCCTCGACGGACACCCCTGTCCGTCTCCCGTCCATCCCCACATGCCCCACCCGGGCATCCCCACATGGCATCCCCCACGGGAAGGGAACCGGATCACCCATGAGTCTTCTGAACCTGAAGCGGATAGGCACCGGCGCGGCCCTCACGGTCGGCGCGTTCGCGGTCACCGGGCTCGCGATGGCCCCGGCCGCGCTCGCCGTCGCCCCGGGCAGCGCCACCATCAACGCCGACTGCGGCAGCTTCGGCGGCGGCACCGCCACCCTCACGGCCACCCAGAACGGCACCGCGGCCACCTTCACCGTCACCTCGTCCGCCATCACCGCGCCCATCGCGCTCGGCGCGGACTCCATCACCTCCACCCTGACCCTGGTCAAGGCGAGTGGCGGCACCGTCGCCTTCACCGGCACCAAGAACCCCGCCATGAGCGCCGGGTCCCCGGTCACCGTCGGTCCGCTCAACGGGACCGTGGCCTCCGGCGACCGGCTGGAGGCGTTCGGCGGCTCCCTGAAGATGGTCGTCTTCGGCATCACCATCACCTGTACGGCGACCGCGCCGCAGGCGCCGGGGCCGTTCGTGTTCGACTGAGCCACCCCCTGATCCACACCCCTGACCCATCCCTGACCCACCCCTGAACCACCCTCCGGCCCACCCCACGGGCCTGGGTGCGGGCCGGGCGTCCACGCGGCGCCCGGCCCGCACGTACGGCGGCTCCCTGTGGATCAGGGACAATGGGCGCCATGAGCGTTCGAACCCCGTCCTCCGAGCCGTCCGCGGCACCCCACCGCTCCGGTTTCGCCTGTTTCGTGGGCCGGCCCAACGCGGGCAAGTCCACCCTCACGAACGCTCTGGTCGGGCGGAAGGTGGCGATCACCGCGAACCAGCCACAGACCACGCGGCACACCGTCCGCGGCATCGTGCACCGGCCCGACGCCCAGCTGATCCTGGTCGACACCCCCGGACTGCACAAGCCGCGCACCCTGCTCGGCGAGCGGCTGAACGACGTGGTGCGCACGACGTGGGCCGAGGTCGACGTCATCGGGTTCTGCATCCCGGCCAACGAGAAGATCGGGCCCGGCGACCGGTTCATCGCGAAGGAACTCGCCGGGATTCGCAAGGCGCCGAAGATCGCCGTCGTCACCAAGACCGATCTGGTGGACTCCAAGACCCTCGCCGAGCAGCTCATCGCCGTGGACCAGCTCGGCAAGGAGCTGGGGTTCGAGTGGGCGGAGATCGTGCCGGTGTCCGCGACGGCGGGCAGGCAGGTGGAGCTGCTGGCGGATCTGCTGATCCCGTTGCTGCCGGAGGGGCCCGCCCTGTATCCCGATGGGGAGCTGACGGACGAGCCCGAGCAGGTGATGATCGCGGAGCTGATCCGGGAGGCGGCGCTTGAGGGGGTGCGGGATGAGTTGCCGCACTCCATCGCGGTGGTCGTGGAGGAGATGTTGCCTCGGGCGGATCGGCCTGCGGATCGGCCCCTGCTGGACATCCACGCGAATCTTTACATCGAGCGGTCCAGTCAGAAGGGGATCATCATCGGGCCGAAGGGGAAGCGGCTGAAGGATGTCGGGATCAAGTCGCGCAAGCAGATCGAGGCGTTGTTGGGGACGCCGGTGTTCTTGGATCTGCATGTGAAGGTGGCGAAGGATTGGCAGCGGGATCCTAAGCAGTTGCGGCGGCTTGGGTTCTAGGGGTTGGGGTTCTAGGGGTTGGGGTCGGTCGTCGGGTGCGGGTGGGTTGTGGCTGGTCGCGCAGTTCCCCGCGCCCCTGAAGAGCCTTGGTCCAGCCCGGTGACTTCCCTGTGCCGTCTCTCGGTGTGATGCGCAGTTCCCCGCGCCCCTAAAAACCTGCGCCCCGCCCGGCGATTCCAGGGTGCCGCCCCTGAAGGCCAAAGCCCGCGCCCGCCCGGTGATTCCGGCGCGCCGCCACCAGAGGCTCGCGCCCCTGCCTGGTGATTCCGGCGCGCCGCCCCTGAGAGCTGAAGCTCGTGCTCCTGTCCCTGATCCCAGCGTGCCGCCCCTAAAAGCTGAAGCCCGCGCTCCTGCCCGTGATTCCGGCGCGCCGCCCCCCAAAGCCGAAGCCTCCTCCCCCTCCCCCCCGATTCCAGCAGGCCCTACAACACCTCCTCGCTGAAGGTCTGCGTGCCCAGGACTCTCAGTAGCTTTAGGCGGTCGTGGGTTTCCGTGTTCGGGCGGGCCGTGTGGAGGATCAAGAGGTGGCGGTGGCGGTGGCTGAGGAGGACCTCGCAGTCGACCTCCAGCAGCCCCACCACCGGATGCAGGAACCGTTTCGTCGCGCTGTTGCGCTGGGCGACCTCGTGCGCGGTCCACAGCCGGGCGAACTCCGCGCTGGCGGAGCGGAGTTCGGCCACCAGCGCCGCCGGTTCCGGGTCGTCGGGGTGGGCCGCCGCCACCGCGCGCAGGCTCGCCACATGCGTGCGGGCCATCGCCGGGTGATCGGCCGCCGGGAACAGCGTCCGCGCGTCCGGGTCCAGGAAGAAGCGGCGTACGAGGTTGCGCTGCCGGCGCGGCGCGGCCATCACGTCCCCGATCAGCGCCCTGGACATCGCGTTCTGCGCCAGCAGCTCACCGCAGTCGCTGACGACATGCGCGGGCGCGTCGTGCAGCCGGTCCAGGACCAGCAGCAGCCCGGGGCGGACATGTCCCGACGCCGTCTCCCGCCGGGGCGGCTCCTCGCCCGCCAGATGGAACAGATGGTCGTGCTCCACGTCCGTCAGCCGTAGCGCGCGGGCCAGGGCGGTCAGGGTCTGGCGGGACGGGCGCGGCCCGCGTGACTGTTCCAGCCGGGTGTAGTAGTCCACGGACAGCCCGGCCAGCGCCGCCACCTCCTCCCGCCGCAGTCCGGGCGTACGGCGCCGGGGGCCGGCCGTCAGTCCCACGTCGGCCGGGGTGATGCGGGCGCGGCCCCGCCGCAGGAAGTCCGCGAGTTCCGTTCGGTTCACCCCTCCAGCCTGCGCCTTCCCGCCCGGCTCAACCAGGGACCGCCGATCCCCCGATCGACAGGTCTCTGCCGCCCCACCGCTCCCGGAGCCACGCTGGAGAGACGAGAGACGACAACCACCGGCAACGGTCGGAACACGAAGGCGGCGGATCATGCTGACACTGGTGACAGGGACGACAGGGCAGGTCGGGCGGCGTTTCCTGCCCCGGCTGCTGGCGCGGCGGCGCCCGGGGGACGAGGTGCGGGTGCTGGTGCGGGACGCGGCCCGCGCCGAGCCCTTCGTGGAGCTGGGCGCCCAGCTCCTGGTGGGCGATCTGCGGGACGAGGAGACCCTCGACAAGGCGGTGGCCGGGGCGGACGCCGTGGTCAACATCGCCGCCTCCTTCCGCTGGGTGCCCGACGAGGAGGCGTGGGCGGTCAACCGGGACGCGGCCGTCGCCCTCGGCAAGGCCGCCCAGGCGGCCGGAGTGGAACGGTTCGTGCAGGTCAGTACGGGCGTGGTGTACGGGACCGGCCGGGGGCGTCCGCTGGTCGAGGAGGACGAGATCCGGCCGGGCGGCGAGCTGTGGGGCGCCTACCCGGAGTCAAAGATCGCCGCCGAGCGGGAGCTGACCACCCTGACCGGTCTCGACGTCCGTATCGCACGGCTGCCCTTCGTGTACGGCGAGGGCGACCCGCATCTCGCCCAGTCCCTGCGCTGGGCCGCGCACTGGGCCGGCGCCCAGCGCCTCCAGATGGCCCACCACATGGACGTGGCCCAGGGCCTGCTGCGGCTGCTGTGGACCCCGGGCGCCACCGGCGTCTACAACCTCGCCGACGACGCCCCCGTGACCGCCGTAGAGCTGCACCAGCTCAATGGGGTCGAGCCCCCGGCCGAGCTCCAGGATCGCACCGACCCCGACCCCTGGTTCGGCATCATGTCGACCGAGCGGATACGCCGGGAGCTGGGCTACCGGCCGATCTTCCCGAGCGTCTGGAACGCCCGGGACGCCGGAGCCCTGTGACCGTCACCCCGGCTCACCGCTGGGCGCGCAGCAGCTCCCGGTACCAGGCGTACGACGCCTTCGGCGTACGGCGCTGGGTCGCGTAGTCGACGTGCACCAGGCCGAAGCGGCGGGCGTAGCCCTCCGCCCACTCGAAGTTGTCCAGCAGCGACCAGACGAAGTAGCCCCGCACGTCCACGCCCGCCTCGACCGCCCGGTGCAGGGCGCGGATGTGGCCGTCGAGGTAGGCGATCCGCTCCTGGTCGTCGAGCCCTTCGTAGGAGCAGCCGTTCTCGGTGATGACGACCGGGGGCAGCCGGTCGCCGTAGCGGTCGCGCAGGAGGGTGAGGAGTTCGGTCAGGCCCTCCGGGACCACCGGCCAGCCGAAGTCCGTCACCGGGACGCCCTCGATCTCCCGCACGGAGAAGGGCAGTTCGGCGGGCATCCGGACCCCGCCGAAGTCGATCTCGGTGCCCTGCGGGGCGCCCACCCGGGTCGGCGCGTAGTAGTTGACGCCGTAGAAGTCCAGCGGTTCGGAGATCAGCTTCAGGTCCGCCGCCACATCCCCCGGCATCAGCTCGCCCAGCCCGGCCGGGTACGCGCCCAGCAGCAGCGGATCGGCGAACAGCCGGTTGAGGAGCACGTCGTAGAACTCGGCGGCCTCCACATCGGCGCTCTCCCCGGAGGCGGGCCAGGTCGGGCCGTGCGAGTTGGTGATGCCGACCTCCGCCGCCCCGGCCGCGCGCAGCGTCTGGACCGCCATGCCGTGCGCGAGGAGCTGGTGGTGGGCGACCGGCAGCGCGTCGAACAGCAACTGCTTGCCGGGGGCGTGGATACCGAGGGCGTGGCCCAGCAGGGTGTGCTCGGCGGGCTCGTTGAGGGTGATCCACTGGGACACCCGGTCGCCGAGCCGCTCGGCGACCACCGCCACATGGTCGCCGAACCGGGCGGCGGTGTCCCGCTCCCGCCAGTCCAGCGTGACCGGCAGCTCCCAGTGGAAGAGGGTCGGTACCGGCCGTATCCCCGCCGCGCACAGGGCGTCCACCAGCCGGTCGTAGAAGTCGAGTCCGCCGGGGGAGGCCACCCGCGGCCAGGAGACCGAGAAGCGGTACGCGTCCACGCCCAGGTCGGCGAGGAGCGCCACGTCCTCGGGGTAGCGGTGGTAGTGGTCGCAGGCCACGGCCGGGTTCGAGCCGTCCTTCACCCGGCCGGGCTCCGCCGCGAACACGTCCCACACCGAGGGTTCGCGCAGCTCGGCCGCGCCCTCGATCTGCTGGGCGGAGGTCGAGACCCCCCACCGGAACCCGTCCGGGAACCGGGGGATCGGGGGGATCGGGGTCGTCTCCGTGCGCCGGCCGGTCACCCGGCCGGTCGCCCCGTCAGTCGCCGAGCGAGGATCGTCAGTCGCCAAGCCCGGATCGTCAGTCGCCAAGCCTGGATCGTCACTCGCCACGCGCGGATCGTCAGTCGCCATGCGCGGATCATCCGTACCGCGGGTAACAGAAGTCAACGGGCGGGCGACCACTGCCTCGCCCGGCGGCTCGCCCGGCGCCCGGCGCCCAGTGCCCCGAGGCTCGCCCCGCAGCTCACCCCCGTGGCTCCCCCGCAGCTCACCCCACCACTCAGGTGCCCTCCTTCAGCACCCGTCGGATCAGCTCCCGCTGGTCGTCCGTGAGCCGGGGGTCCGCGCAGTACACCGTCGTCCCGTCCACGGTGATCTCGTAGCTGAAGCCGTCCGGCACCCCGGCCGCCGGGGTGCCCCGGCCGGCGTCGACCGCCCGCCCGGCCAGGGCCCGCCACTCCGCGGCGTCGGGCCGCCCCGAGGTGTCCACCTCGGCCTGCCGCTCGATCCCCGCGAACCCGCCCGTGCGCCTCACCTGAATCCGCATGGGTCCCTGTCTAGTACGGAACTACGCCTCGCGCACCCCGACCCGCTCCCACGCCTTCTGCACGGCCAACAGCTCCTCGCCGTCGCCGAACCGGGCGCGGGCGGCGGTCACCGTCAGCTCGGCGAACTCGGCGAAGTTCGCGTCCTCCGCCAGTTCCCCGCCGGTCAGCACGTCGTACCAGATCTGTCCGGCGCGCTCCCAGGCGTGGCCGCCGAGGGTGGTGGCGGCGAGGTAGAACGCGTGGTTGGGGATACCGGAGTTGATGTGCACCCCGCCGTTGTCCCGGCCGGTGCGCACATAGTCGTCCATCGTCGCGGGCTGCGGGTCCTTGCCGAGGACGTCGTCGTCGTACGCCGTGCCCGGGGCCTTCATCGAGCGCAGGGCCACGCCCGTGACACGCGGGGCGAGCAGTCCGGCGCCGATCAGCCAGTCCGCCTGGTCGGCGGTCTGGCCCAGGGTCTGCTGCTTGATCAGCGAGCCGAAGACGTCGGAGAGCGACTCGTTGAGCGCGCCGGGCTGGCCGAAGTAGGTGAGGTTCGCCGTGTACTGGGTGACGCCGTGGGCGAGTTCATGGCCGATGACGTCGATGGGGAGCGTGAAGTCGAGGAAGATCTCGCCGTCCCCGTCGCCGAACACCATCTGCTCGCCGTTCCAGAACGCGTTGTTGTAGTCCTCGTCGTAGTGGACCGTCGCGTCCAGCGGGAGGCCGCCGCCGTCGATCGAGTCGCGCCCGAACGCCGTGAAGAAGAGTTCGTAGGTCGCGCCGAGACCCGCGTACGCGCGGTTGACGGTGGCGTCCTGGCCGGGCTCCGAGCCCTCGCCGCGGACCTTCGTGCCGGGCAGGCTCGTGCGGTGCTGGGCGTCGTAGATCGTGCGCCGCGGGGTGCCGGTGGCGGCGGGGACGGCGACGGCGGGGGCGCCCAGGACGGTGGTCAGCCGCCGCTGGGTGCGCTCGAAGGCGTCCCGCTGGAGGGTGTGGCGGGCCGCGCGGGCCACGCCGGGCTCATCGGCCTGGGTGAGCTTGTCGAGGACGTGGGGCGGGATGATCGTGCAGAAGATGGGCTCATGGCCCCCGTTTTCCTTCATGTACGACACGGTGGCACTCCGTTGAGTCGATGTCACTAGGGGTTACCAGGATTTGGTGAAGAGTGCGGGGGTTTGGGGCTGGTCCGGTTACGGTGTGCTAGCGGACGCGTGGTCCTGTGCGGTTCCTCGCGTCGCTCCTCGCCCCTCGCACGGCGGTCATGGAAGGTGATCCCCGGTTCCGCATGGTGATACAGGGCGCCGTGTCCGTCCTGTCTCGGTTAGAGTGCTCGGCATCATGCGTTTCGGGCTGCTTCTTCTTAGCTGCCGCGGCGAGGGCCTGTAGTCCAGGTCGACTCCCTCCCCGCGGAGCTTCGTGTTGCGTCGGCCGTCCCCTTCCGGACACCCTCAGGAGCCCCCGATCATGGTGAATCGCCAGCAGCCCAGCTCGATGCCCATCCGCAAGTACGGCCGCTACGAGCAGGTCGACCTCCCCGACCGCAGCTGGCCCCAGCAGCGCGTCACCGCCGCCCCCCGCTGGCTCTCCACCGATCTGCGCGACGGCAACCAGGCCCTGATCGACCCGATGTCCCCGGTACGCAAGCGGGCCATGTTCGATCTGCTGGTGAAGATGGGCTACAAGGAGATCGAGGTCGGCTTCCCCGCCTCAGGACAGACCGACTTCGAGTTCGTCCGCTCGATCATCGAGGACGAGGGGGCCATCCCCGAGGATGTGACGATCTCCGTGCTGACCCAGGCCCGTGAGGACCTGATCGAGCGGACCGTGGAGTCCCTGAAGGGCGCCCACCGGGCCACCGTCCACCTGTACAACGCCACCGCGCCGGTCTTCCGCCGGGTCGTCTTCCGGGGCTCCAGGGACGACATCAAGCAGATCGCCGTGGACGGCACGCGACTGGTCATGGAGTACGCCGACAAGCTGCTGGGCCCGGAGACCGCGTTCGGCTACCAGTACTCGCCGGAGATCTTCACCGACACCGAGCTGGACTTCGCGCTGGAGGTCTGCGAGGGCGTCATGGACGTCTGGCAGCCCGGCCCGGACCGCGAGATCATCCTGAACCTGCCCGCCACCGTCGAGCGCTCCACGCCCTCCACCCACGCCGACCGCTTCGAGTGGATGGGCCGCAACCTGAGCCGCCGGGAGTTCGTCTGCCTGTCCGTGCACCCGCACAACGACCGGGGGACGGCCGTCGCCGCCGCCGAGCTGGCGCTGATGGCCGGCGCCGACCGCGTCGAGGGCTGTCTGTTCGGCCAGGGCGAGCGCACCGGCAACGTCGACCTGGTCACCCTGGGCATGAACCTGTTCTCCCAGGGCGTCGACCCGCAGATCGACTTCTCCGACATCGACGAGATCCGCCGTACGTGGGAGTACTGCAACCAGATGGAGGTCCACCCGCGCCACCCCTATGTGGGCGACCTGGTCTACACGTCCTTCTCCGGCTCCCACCAGGACGCCATCAAGAAGGGCTTCGACGCCATGGAGGCCGACGCGGCGGCGAAGGGCGTCACCGTCGACGACATCGAGTGGGCCGTGCCGTACCTGCCCATCGACCCCAAGGACGTCGGCCGGTCCTACGAGGCCGTGATCCGGGTCAACTCGCAGTCCGGCAAGGGCGGTATCGCGTACGTCCTGAAGAACGACCACAAGCTGGATCTGCCGCGCCGGATGCAGATCGAGTTCTCGAAGATCATCCAGGCCAAGACGGACGCCGAGGGCGGCGAGGTCACCCCGAAGGACATCTGGGCGGCCTTCCAGGACGAGTACCTGCCCAACCCGGACAACGCCTGGGGCCGTATCCAGGTCCGCACCGGCCAGTCCACCACCGACACCGACGGCGTGGACACCCTCACCGTGGAGGCCACCGTCGACGGCGCCGACACCGTGCTGACCGGCACCGGCAACGGTCCCATCTCGGCCTTCTTCGACGCCCTGGAGTCCATCGGCGTCGACGTACGGCTGCTGGACTACCAGGAGCACACCATGAGCGAGGGCGCCTCCGCGCAGGCCGCCTCGTACATCGAGTGCGCGGTGGGCGACAAGGTGCTGTGGGGTATCGGCATCGACGCCAACACCACCCGCGCCTCTCTGAAGGCGGTCGTCTCGGCCGTCAACCGGGCGGCCCGCTGACCGCTCCCCCCGGGGGTTCGGCATCCCGTCCACCGTCGTCGGTGGGCGGGATTCCGTCGTTTATCGGCGATCTCACGCCAAGGTCACAGAAAGGTATCGTCCAAGGTGCTGACTATGGCTCACCGATGTGGCTAACATCACGCCAGCGCGGCGATGTTGCCGTGGGGTTACGGAGGTGCGACATGCTGCCAGAACGAGGACAAGACGGCCGTGTCGCCCGGTATTCCCGCATCCTGGGCACCCGTACCGCGTGGACGGCCGTCGGCGACGGGCAGTTCTTCTGCCCCGGCTGCGGCGGCGACCGCAACTTCCAGCGGCTCACCGGCCGCCGCCGGTTCACCCTCCTCGGGGTGCCGGTGCTGCCGCGCGGTGAGACCGGGCCCACCATCGAGTGCGCGGCCTGCCGCCGGCACTTCGGCACGGACGTCCTCGACCACCCGACCACCTCGCGGTTCTCGGCGATGCTGCGGGACGCCGTGCACACGGTCGCGCTGGCCGTGCTCGCCGCCGGGGGCACCCGGGCGCGCAGATCGCTGGCGGCGGCGGCCGGGACCGTACGGGCCGCCGGGTTCGACGATTGCACGGAGGAACAGCTCGACGCGCTCGTGGAGGCGCTCGCGGCGGACACCGGGCGGGTGTACGGGCGGCCCTGCGGGCCGGGGCTGGCCATAGAGCTGCACGAGGCGCTCGATCCGCTCGCGCCGCATCTCGCTCCCGCGGGGCGGGAGGGGATCTTGTTGCAGGGGGCGCGGATCGCTCTCGCGGACGGGCCCTATACGGCGGCGGAACGGGATGTTCTGGCGACGGTGGGGGCGGCGTTGACGATCACCGCGGATGAGGTGTCGCGGTTGCTTGCGGCTGCCGGGACGCCGAGCTGAGTGGGTCTGGTGCGGGTCGTGGTGGGCTGGTCGCGCAGTTCCTCCCCCAGAGGGGGTACCCCCAGCGCCCTCAACAGCCTGTGTACTCCCGTGGGAGTAATGGAGCGGCGCTGACTCCTGGCGTAGTACCCCGTAAGTCGGTCTGGTGTGTGATGAATCGCGGGTTGGCTCCCGACACGCTTAGGGCGTCTTGATAGTCCTGACGGAGGGAGACCGTCTCATGGGGGCCGCTACTGCATCCGTACGGCGTCGGCGGCGGGCCGTGCCCTGGGTGGTGCTGGGGTTGTGGATCGGGGTGATGGTGATCGTCGCGCCGTTCGCCGCCAAGCTGGGGGACGTCCAGCGCGACCGGGCCGTCGACTATCTGCCCAACAGCGCCGACTCCACCCAGGTCGCCAAGATCCAGGACCGGCTGCCCGGCGGGGAGAGCACCGAGATGGTGATCGTCTACCACCGGGACGGTGGGCTGACCGACGGTGACCGGGAGATCGCCGCGCGGCAGATCGACGAGATCGCCGGAGCCCACACCCTGGCCGCGGAACCCGTCGGGGTGCCCTCCGAGGACGGCACCACCCTCATGTACCCGGTCGCCAGCAATGAGCCGGGGCAGGACGAGGAGGCCCGGGACGCCCTGGTCAACGCGGTGCGCGAGGTCGCCGACGGCGGGGACGGGCTGAGTGTCGAGGTGGGCGGCGAGGCCGCGCTCGCCACCGACGCCTCCGAGGTCTACGAGTCCCTCGACGGACCGCTGCTCTACACCACCGTCGCCGTGGTCGCCGTCCTGCTGATCATCATCTACCGCAGTCCGTTCCTGTGGCTGGTGCCGCTGGCCGTCGCCGGGATCGCGGACTTCCTGTCCATGGGCGTCGCCTACGGGCTGAACCAGTGGTTCGGGACGGCGGTGACCGGGCAGTCGTCCGGGATCATGACCATCCTGGTGTTCGGCGCCGGGACGGACTACGCGCTGCTGCTGGTCTCCCGGTACCGGGAGGAACTGCGGGTCGTGGAACGGCCCTACGACGCCATGCTGCGGGCGCTGCGCGGCTGCGGGCCCGCCGTCCTCGCCTCGTCCGGCACGGTCGCCGCCGGGCTGCTGTGCCTGCTCGCCGCCGATCTGAACTCCAGCCGGGGCATGGGCCCGCTCGGCACCGTCGGCGTGCTGTGCGCGCTGCTCGCCATGCTGACCCTGCTGCCCGCCCTGCTGGTGCTGCTCGGGCGCCGGGTGTTCTGGCCGCTGGTGCCCCGCCACGGGCAGCAGCCCAAGGTCCGGCGCTCACTGTTCGCGGCCATGGGCACCTCCGCCGGACGCCGCCCGAGGACCGTCCTGCTCGGCGGGGCCCTGCTGCTCGGCGCGCTGGCCCTCGGGTCGCTGAACCTGCCCGGCGACCTCAAGCAGGAGGACAGCTTCACCAGCACCCCGGAAGCCGTCGCCGCCATGGGCACCCTCGCCGACGCCTACCCCGGGCAGGGCACCCAGCCCCTCACCGTCATCACCCCCACCGCCGGGGCCGACACCGCGCTGGCCGAGATCCGCGGGACCGGCGGTGTGGCGAGCGCCGAACGCGGACGCAGCGGCGACGGCTGGAGCGAGATCACCGTGCTCGCCGCCGCGCCCCCGCAGTCCGCCGGGGAGACCCGGACCATCGGGGAACTCCGCGACCGGCTCGACGGCTCCTACGTCGGCGGGCCCAGCGCCGAGCAGATCGACCTCAAGGACACCAACGCCCGCGACCAGATGGTCGTCGTCCCGCTGGTGCTGGTCTCCGTGCTGCTGATCCTCGTCGTGCTGCTGCGCAGCCTGGTCGCGCCGCTGCTGCTGGTCGCCGCCGTGGTCGCGGTGTGGGGGGCCTCGCTCGGCATCGGCGGGCTGGTCTTCGGGCCGCTGTTCGGCTTCGAGGGCACCGACCCCGGGCTCGGACTGCTGTCCTTCGTCTTCCTCGTCGCCCTCGGCGTGGACTACGGCATCTTCCTGATGCACCGGATGCGGGAGGAGGCACTCAAGGGCGCCGAACCGGTCGCCGCCGCGCTCACCGCGCTGCGCACCACCGGCGGCGTCATCGCCTCCGCCGGGCTGGTCCTCGCCGCGACCTTCGCCGTGCTCACCACCATGCCGATGCTGCAACTGGTGCAGCTGGGCTTCGTGATCGCGGTGGGCGTGCTGCTGGACACCTTCCTGGTCCGCACGTACCTGGTCACCAGCGCCAGCGTGGCCCTGCGGCGGGCGGTGTGGTGGCCGGGACCGCTGTCCCGCGCGCCGGGTACGGCGCCGGGGACCGGCGGGACGGACACGGCGGAGCGGTCCGCGCCGGTGGGTGCCTCCTCCGGACGCTGAGGTACCGGGCGTTCTGCCGGAGGCTGAGGCACCGGATGTTCCGCCCGACGCTGACGCACCGGACGTTCCGCCGGACGCTGACGCACCGCACGACCTGGGGCGCCCCCTCCCTCCCGGAGCGGGCGCCCCCTGACGGAAGATGAGCCCGTGCAGGCAACCACCCACCCCGCCCGGCCCCGCGTCGGCGAGCGGGTCATGGCCGCGATCAACCGCGATCCGCTGACCGCCCCGCACGGGCGGCGCAACGACGCCGTGCTCGCCGTCGCCGCCGCCCTCCTCGGCACCTGGTTCGCCCTCATGGGCAGCGACGGGCTGCGCCCCGACCCGCTCGGCTGGACCCTGCTCTACGCCGCCCATGTCCCGCTGGTGTGGCGGCGGCGCCGCCCGATGCCGGTGCTCCTCGCCGTCGTCGCGCTCGTCGCGCCCTACCACGCGCTGGACAACAGCCACCCCGCCGCCATCCCGGCGACCGTGATCGTCCTGTACACCGTCGCCGCCACCGGCACCGTGCGGCGCACCCTGCTCACCGGCGCCACCATCCTCGGCGCCACCCTCGTCATCAACGCCGTCACCAACCCCGACGGCCTCGCCGAGGTGCTGCGGATCTCCGGCTGGATTCTCGCCGTCCTGTTCTGCGGCATCGACGTGCGCTACTACCGGCAGTACTTCGCCTCCGTCGTGGAGCGCGCCGAACGCGCGGAGCGCACCCGGGAGGAGGAGGCCCGCCGCCGGGTCGCCGAGGAACGCCTGCGCATCGCCCGCGATCTGCACGATCTGCTCGCCCACAGCATCACCCTCATCGGGGTGCAGACCTCCGTCGCCGCCCATGTCCTCAACGCCGACCCCGAACGGCTCGACCGGGCCTCCGTCGCCGCCGCGCTCGACGACATCGCCGACACCTGCCGCTCGGCCCGCGGTGAACTCCGCACCACGCTGGAGGTGCTGCGCGCCCAGGACGGCGGCGACCCCCGGGGCTCCCTGCCGGATCTGCGCGGGCTCGGCGACCTCGCGGACAGCGCGCGGCTGGCGGGGGCGCGGGTCGACCTCGATGTCACCGCCGACGGGGTGCCCCCGGCGGTGGGCGCCGCCGCGTACCGGATCGTGCAGGAAGCCCTCACCAACGCCGTACGGCACGGCGGGCGCGACGACCTCACCGTGCGGGTGCGGGTACGCCATGACGCCGGGGTGCTGCGCGTCGGGGTCACCGACGACGGGGCGGGCGCGGGCACCGGGACGCCGGGCTACGGGCTGGTCGGGATGCGGGAGCGGGCCCGCAGTGTGGGCGGCAGCCTCGACGCGGGGCCGCTGCCGCGCGGGGCCGGGTTCGAGGTGAGCGCGGTGCTGCCGCTGGGGGAGCGGGTCGCTGCCGCGGTGGGGGCGGGTGCGGCGACTTCGGCGACTTCGGTGGGTTCGGTGGGTTCGGTGGCCGAGTGTCCGGGGTGTCTGCTGCCGAAGGAGGGGGTGTGAGGTGGACGGGACGGCCGGGATGGACGGGATGGGTGGGGAGCGGGGGCGTATCCGGGTGCTGCTCGCCGACGACCAGAATCTGGTGCGGTCGGCGTTCGCCCTGCTCGTCGAGTCCGCGAAGGACATGGAGGTGGTCGGGCAGGCGGCGACCGGGCGGGAGGCGGTCGAGCTGGCGCGCGGGGCCGGGGCGGACCTGGTCGTCATGGACATCCGGATGCCCGATCTCGACGGGATCGAGGCGACCCGGCTGATCGCGGGGGACGCGGCGCTGGCGGGCGTGAAGGTGCTGGTGCTGACGACGTACGACACCGACGAGAACATCGTCGCCGCGCTGCGGGCGGGCGCGGCGGGGTTCCTGGTCAAGGACACACGGCCGGCGGAGCTGCTGGACGCGATCCGTACGGTCGCCGCGGGGGAGGCGTTGCTGTCGCCGGGGCCGACGGCACGGCTGATCGAGCGGGTGGTGCGGAGCGTGGAGCCGCTTCCCGGGGTGGGGCCGGGGTGTCTTTCCGGGCGGGAGCGGGAGGTGTTGACGTTGGTGGCGCGGGGGTTGAACAACGCGGAGATCGGGGCGGCGCTGGGGCTCAGTCCGCTGACCGCGAAGACGCATGTCAGCCGGATCATGGGGAAGTTGGGTGTGCGGGATCGGGCTCAGCTGGTGATTGTGGCGTATGAGTCGGGGTTGGTGCGGGCGGGGGAGTGACGGGGGTGTTGGGTGCGGTGCGGTGCGTGGTCGGGTGCGGGTGCGTTGTGGGTTTTGCGCAGTTCCTCCCCCAGAGGGGGTACCCCCAGCGCCCCTTTTGCGGCGTTGCTGTTCGGGGAGATTGTGGGGGGCCCTGAGGATGGGGGGATGAGAGCTTTCGGGCGTGGAGTGGTCGTTCTTGGGCTGGTCGGCGGGTTGTTCGCCGGTCTTGCTCCCGGTGTGGGGGCCGTCGGGGGGTGTGAGGGGTCCGTGCCCTATGTGGCGGGGAGTGGGGGGTACGACACCTATCGGATTCCCGCTGTCGTCCGTACCGACCAGGGCGCGCTGCTGGCGTTCGCCGAGGGGCGGCGGGGTGGGGCGGGGGACAGCGGGGACATCGATGTCGTCGTGCGGCGGTCCGAGGACGGGGGCTGTACCTGGGGCCCGGTGAGTGTGGTGGCCGCCGGGGACGGGGACACCCGGGGCAATCCGGCGCCCGTGGTCGACCCGGCCAGCGGGGACGTCGTCCTGCTGACCTCCTTCAACGGCGGGCAGGTCAGCGAGGCGCAGATCATGCGGGGCGAGGTGAGCGCCGAGCAGAGCAGGCGGGTGTTCGTGCAGCGCGGCACGGACGACGGGCGCCGGTTCGGGGCGCCCCGCGAGATCACCGGGGAGGTGAAGCTGCCGGGCTGGCGCTGGTACGCCACCGGGCCCGGTCACGCCGTCGCCCTCACCCAGGGGCGCCACGCGGGGCGTCTGGTGGTGCCCGCCAACCACTCCGCCGCCCCGCCCGCCGGGTCCTCCGACACCGGTCAGGAGCCCCGCTGGTACGGCGGCCACGCGCTCTACAGCGACGACGGCGGGCTGACCTGGCGGATCGGGTTCGTGGACGACTCCTACGACGGGGTCGACAACGCCAACGAGTCCAGTGCCGCCCAGCTCCCGGACGGTCGGCTCTACTTCTCGGCGCGCGACCAGCACGGGACGAGCGCGGGGCATCGGCTCGACGCCTGGTCCCTCGACGGTGGCGCCCGTCTGGTCCGGCCGTACGCCGTGCAGCACAGCCTGGACGATGTGCCGATCGTGCAGGGCAGTGTGCTCCAGATGCCGGACGGGGGGCCGCTGCTGTTCTCCGGGCCGTCCGTGCCCACCGCCCGGCAGTCGATGGCCCTGTGGCGGAGCACGGACGGCGGACGCGGCTTCACCAAGGACCGCACGCTGTCCACCCGGCGGGCCGCCTACTCGGACCTCGTGCCGCTCGACGCGCGCACCGCGGGGATCCTGTACGAGACCGGGGTGTCCGGGACGTACGAGACGATCGAGTTCCGGCGGCTGGAGATCGACTAGAGGAGGCCGGCGGACGCCAGGTACTTGCCGATGCGCTCGGTCTCGTCCGGCGACAGGGGGATCTGGGGGGCGGCGGTGGCCGGGCAGTCGATGATCCCGCGCAGATGCAGCGCCGCCTTGAACGCGCCGAGGGCGGCGGAGCTGCCGCCCATCCGGGCCGGGTCGCCGACGCCGACCATGCCGAACAGGGCGCAGAGACGTTCCTGTTCGGCGCGGGCCCGGTCCCAGTCGTCGGCGCGGGCGAGGCGGTAGAGGCGGACGTACCCGTGCGGGTCCACGTTGGCGAGGCCCGGGACCGCCCCGTCGGCGCCCAGCGCGAGGGCCGCGTCGGTCACCACCTCGGAGCCGGTCAGCACACTGAACCCGGGGATCGCGCGGGCGCCGAGCACGACCTCGCGGAAGCCGCCGAGGTCGCCGCTGGAGTCCTTCAGGCCCGCCACGGTGCCCTCCGCCGCCAGTTCCAGGACCAAGGCGGGGGACAGCTTGGAGTGCACCGAGCGGGGCAGGTCGTAGGCGACGACCGGGATCGCTGAGCCCTCCGCGAGCAGCCGGAAGTGGCGGGCGATCTCCGCCGGATGGGTACGGGTGTAGAACGGGGCCGTGGCGACCGCCGCGTCGGCGCCCGCTGCGGCGGCGCCGGCGATGTGGTCCAGGACCCGGGGGGTCGTCATGTCGATCGCGCCCGCCAGCACCGGGAGGGAGCCGCCGATGTGGTCCACGACGGTCTCCACCACCAGCCGCCGCTGGGCGTCCGTCAGATAGGCCGCCTCGGACGTCGAGCCCAGCACGAACAGACCGTGCACCCCGCCCGCCACCAGATGGTCCACCAGCCGCCGCAGCGAGCGGACGTCCACCTCGCCCTCGGGCGTCAGCGGGGTGCAGACGGGCGGGACGACTCCGGTGAGCGGGGCGGGAAGGGGCATCAGTTCTCCCGTGGGTGGGTGTGCCGGGCGAGGTCTCGGGTCGACTCGTCCTCCTCCACAGGATGGTGGCAGCGGAAGCGGTGGCCGGGCGCCGACGCGGCCGTAAAATCGGGCAATTCGTCCATGCAGACCTGGTCGGCCTTCCAGCAGCGGGTGCGGAACGGGCAGCCGCTGGGCGGGCGGGTCGCCGACGGCACCGGGCCCACCAGCGGGATCGGGTCGACCGGGTGCAGCAGCCCCGGGGTGGCCGAGAACAGGGCCCGGGTGTACGGGTGACGGGCGTGGTCGGTGACCCGGTCGGCCGGGGACTCCTCCACGATCCGGCCCAGGTACATGGTGATCACCCGGTCGCTCATCCGCCGTACCGTCTGGATGTCGTGCGACACGAACACCAGGGCGAGACCGAGGCGTTCGCGCAGGTCCAGCAGGAGATTGAGGATCTGGGCGCGGACCGACACGTCCAGCGCGCTGGTCGGCTCGTCGGCTACCACCAGCTCGGGCTCCAGGGCCAGCGCGCGGGCGATGGCCACCCGCTGGCGCTGACCGCCGGACAACTGGCCGGGGAGCGCGTCGCCGAGCGCGGGCGGCAGCCCCACCAGGGCCATCAGCTCCCGTACCCGCTCCGCGCGCCCGGCGCGGCTGCCCCGGCCGTGCACATCCAGCGGGTCGCGCAGGATCTGGCGGATCGTCAGCCGGCGGTTCAGCGCGGTCGACGGGTCCTGGAAGATCATGCCGGTGCCCGTGCCGACGGCGGTACGCCGCTCGCCCGGCGGCATCGCCCACAGGTCCCGGCCGCGCAGCTCCACCGTGCCCGACACCGGGCGTTCCACGCCCACCAGCACCTTCGCCAGGGTCGACTTGCCGCACCCGGACTCGCCCACCACGCCGACCGTCTCACCGGGCGCGATGGTGAGAT
The DNA here is from genome assembly GCF_040652095.1 of Streptomyces sp. NPDC048290. Taxonomy (NCBI): domain Bacteria; kingdom Bacillati; phylum Actinomycetota; class Actinomycetes; order Kitasatosporales; family Streptomycetaceae; genus Streptomyces; species Streptomyces sp. NPDC048290. The sequence continues at coordinate 171,561 of NZ_JBEZLM010000012.1, read as the reverse complement.
CGGCGCCGGTCAGGGCGTACACCCGGTCGCGGGTGAAGACACCGCCGCTGCGCGCCTTGTGGACGACATGGGCGCCGGTGAGCCGCACGAGGGGCGGGGGCGGGCCGTCGGTCTCGCCGAGGTCCTCAGGTTTGACCAGTGCGTTCAACGGGAGCCCTCCTTCGTCATCCGACCGGCTCGCTCTCCGTCGTCACCAGGTCGACCGCCGGGTGATGACAGGCCGCCAGGTGCGTGGCCGTGCCGGTGAGCGCGGGGGCCGTCGTCCGGCAGACAGCGCTCGCGCGCGGGCAGCGGTCCGCGAAGCGGCAGCCCGCCGGGAAGTCCGCCGGGGACGGTACGACGCCCTTGATCTGCGTCATCCGCTCCGCGCCGCCCTCCAGTGACAGCACACTGCCGAGCAGTCCGCGCGTGTAGTGGTGGGCCGGTGCCTCCACCAGGTCGGCGGTCACCCCGCTCTCCACGATCTGACCGCCGTACATCACCACCACCCGGTCGGTGATGTCGGCGATCAGGGCGAGGTCGTGGGAGACCAGGACCAGGGCGAAGCCCAGCTCCGCGCGCAGCCGCAGCAGCAGCGCCATCACCTGCGCCTGCACGGTCACATCGAGCGCGGTGGTCGGTTCGTCGGCGACGATCAGCCGGGGGTCGCGGGACAGGGCCATCGCGATCAGTACGCGCTGGCGCTGGCCGCCGGAGAGTTCGTGCGGATAGCTGCGCAGGGTGCGGTCGGGGTCGAGGCCGACCAGGGTGAGCAGTTCGGCGGCGGTGCGCCGGCCGCCGCGCCGGACGACCTGGCCGAGCTGGGCGCGGATGGTCATCGCCGGGTTCAGGGAGGACAGGGCGTCCTGGTAGACCATCGCCATCTCGTGGCCCAGCAGTTTGCGCCGGGCGCGGGCCGGTTCGGCGAGCAGCTCGCGCTGCCGGAAGCGGATCTGACCGCGCACCCGGGCGCCTCTGGGCTCAAGACCCATCACGGTGAGCGCGGTCAGCGACTTGCCGCAGCCCGACTCGCCGACCAGCCCCAGCACCTCGCCGGGCCGCACCTCGAAGCTGATGCCGTCCACGATGTCGACGCCCGCGTGCCTACCCGGGAAGCCGATGGCGAGGTTCTCCACGGCCAGCACCGGCTGCCCACCGGGCAGCGGCCGGGCACGTGAGCGCAGCCGGGCGGCTGCGCCGGCCAGCCCGGGAAGCGGCAGCACGTCACCGGTACCGGGTTCGGGGGTCTCCAGGGGGTCGGTGTGGGGGTCGCTGTGGGCGTCGGCCCCGGGGAGGGTGGTGTTCCGGTCGGCGGTGGGCCGCTGGCGGTTGCTGTCGGCCGTCACGCGCTCGGGACGCCCGCGCGTCCCCGCGAGACCGGTGCCCCGGTCGGTGGTGAGTGGCTCGGTGTCACCGTGGGCGGTCGGGTTCCCGGTGTTCCGGTCGGGGGTCGGCCGTGTGGTGCGCCCGTGGGCTGTCGGCCGCTGCGTCTCCTGGTGGGCGGTGTGTGGCTCGGTGTCACCGTGGGCGGTCGGGTTCCCGGTGTTCCGGTCGGGGGTCGGCCGCGTGGCGCGCCCGTGGGCCGTCAGCCGCCGCGTCTCCTCGTCGGCGGTCAGCGGCTCGGCGTCCCCGTGGGCCGTCGGGCGCCCGGTGTCCCCGTCGGCGGCCGGCCGCCCCGTGCCCCCGGCGGCGGTCAGCGGCCCGGCACCCCCGCCGGACCCGGTGCGCTCCCCGCCCGTTCCGGTGCGCTCCCCGCCCGTTCCGGTGCGCTCCCCGCCCGTCCCGCCCCGCCGAACCCCGCCCACCGGCGTCTCCCGTGGCACCGGCGTCTCCTGAGGGACCGGCGTCCCCCGTGGCACCGGTGTCTCCCGTGGTGCCGGTGCTGCCCAGGCGTCCGAGACGCCCTCCGACAGGACGTTCAGCGACAGCACGGTCACCAGCATCAGCAGCCCGGGGAAGACGGTCGCCCACCAGCCGCCGGTCAGGACCATGTTCTTGCCGTCCGCGATGACACTGCCCCATGACGGGTCCGGGGGTCGTACGCCCGCCCCGATGAAGGACAGCGACGCCTCGAACACGATCGCCTCGGCGACCTGGACCGTGCAGAACACCAGCACCGGCGCGGCGCAGTTGATCGCCACGTGCCGCCACACGATGTGCGGGGTGCGGGCCCCGATGACCCGCTCGGCGGTGACGTAGTCCTCGCCGTACTGGTCGAGGACGTTCGCCCGGACGACCCGGGCCACCGGCGGGGTGAACAGGAACGCGATGGCGCAGATCAGCACGGTCAGCCCGCCGCCGAACACGGCGACGAGGACGGCCGCCAGCGCGATGCCGGGGAACGCCATCACCACGTCGAGGACGCGCATCAGCGTCTCGTCCACCGCCCGGCGGGAGGTCGCCGCGACCGCCCCGATGACCGCGCCCGCCAGCAGCGCGAGCCCGGTCGCCCCGAGGCCGATCGCGAGGGACCAGCGGGCGCCGTGCACCAGCCGGCTGAGGATGTCCCGGCCGACGCTGTCCTGCCCCATCCAGTGCCCGGCCGACGGATGCCCGGTGCCGTCGACGGGCGGGAACTGGGCCAGCGGATCGTGCGGGGCGAGCAGCGGGGCGCCCACCGCCAGCAGCACCACCACGGCCAGGAAACACACGGCGATCTTCGACAGCGGCGGCAGCCGCCGCCAGCCGCGCAGCCGGACCCCGGGACGGGCGAGGGCCTCGGTCAGCGCCTTACGGGTCATGATCATGCGGTCGAGTCCCTCAGTCGCGGGTTGACCAGCAGGTACAGGATGTCGATGACGAGGTTGACCACGACGAACCCGACCGCCGTGGTGATCACGACCCCCTGGACCACCGCCGGGTCGCCGTTCTTCACGGCGTCGATCATCAGCTTGCCCATGCCGGGCAGCGAGAAGATCGTCTCGATGACGACCGCGCCGCCCAGCAGATAGCCGACCCGCAGCCCGAGCACGGTCAGCGGGTTCATCAGCGCGTTGCGCAGCACATTGCGCCCCACCACCACCCGGGGCGGCAGCCCGCTGCCGATGGCGGTGCGGACGTAGTCCTTGTCGAGTTCCTCCACCATCGAGGTGCGCACGATCCGGGTGAGCTGCGCGGCGACCGGCAGGGACAGCGCCAGCGCGGGCAGCGCCATGGTGCGCAGCCAGCCGGTCACCGAGTCCGCCGGGTTGATGTACCCCCCGGCCGGGAACCAGCCGAAGCCGACCGCGAGGTACTGGATCATCAGCAGCGCCAGCCAGAAGCCGGGCGCGGCCACCCCGATCAGCGAGACGACCCGGATGACCTGGTCCGGCAGCCGGTCCCGGTAGATCGCCGCGGTCACCCCGCCGAGCAGCGCCAGCACCACCGCGATACCGAGCCCGAGGAACGTCAGCTGCACGGTCAGCGGCAGCGCGGTCAGCACCTGGTCGAGGACCTCGCCCCGGGTCAGGGCGCTGGTCCCCAGGTCGCCGTGGAGCAGATCGCCGACGAAATGCACGTACCGCACCGGCAGCGGGTCCAGCAGACCGTGTTCGGCGCGGAAGTCGTGCAACTGCTCGGGGGTGGGGTTGGCGCCCTGGAAGAACGCGGACGCCGGATCGACGTCCGAGAACCGCATGACGACAAACACGAACAGCACGATGCCCAGCATCAGCGGCACCAGCAGCACCAGGCGGCGGACGAGAATCCGGACGACGGCGACCACGCGCGACTCCCCTCCGTTCCGTCAGACCCAGCGGGCCTGAAGCAGATTGATCCCCGGGTACGGCTGCGCCCTGACCCCGGTGAGCCGCCGCGGGTCCCAGGCGGTCATCAGCGCGTTGTGCACCACCGGGTAGAGCACCGCCTGTTCGGCGACGATGTCGATGTAGTCCTGGACCAGCGTCTTCTTGCGGCCCGGGTCCGGCTCCCGGGTGGCCCGGTCCATCGCCCGGAACAGCTCCTTGGCCACCGGGTCGTCCGCCCACCGCGTGTAGCCCATCCACAGGTTCTCGGGCCCGTAGTTGTAATGCATGATCAGATCGGCGTCGACGCCGAACTGGTTGGGGTTCGAGGCGGCGGCCACCACCTGGTAGTCCTGCTTCTGGTCCAGCTTGGTGAAGACGGCCGTGGTCTCCTGCGGCGCCAGCGTGGTCCGCACCCCGATCGCGTCCCAGGACGCCTTGATGGTGGGCAGACAGTCCATGATCCAGCTGACGTTGGACGCCATCAGCTCCACGCTCAGCCCGTCGACGCCCGCCTCCTTCAGCAGCGCGCGCGCCCGGTCCGGGTCGTGGCCGTAGACCGTCCTGGCCCGCCGGTACGACGGATTGCCCTCGTCGAGGAAGGAGGTGGCCGCCCTGCCGTGCCCCTTGAGCGCCACCTCGACGATGGTCGCGGTGTCCACGGCGTAGCGCAGCGCCTGCCGCACCCGGACGTCCCCGAACGGCCGGTGCGCGGTGTTGAACATCAGGAACAGGTTGTTCATCCCGGCCCCGCTGCCCACGCTCATCCCGCCGCGCTCCAACTGCCCGATGTTGGCGTACGGGATGTTGTCCGCGATCTGCACGCCCGCCGCGCCCCCGGAGATCATCGCGACCCGGGGGGCGGCGTCCACGATCGTCAGCCAGTTCATCCGCCGGAACGCCGGGGGGCGCGGCCCGTCGTAGCCGTCGAACGCCTCGAAGGTGGTGTTGGACTTCGGGTGGTGCGCCGACTGCCGGTACGGTCCCGATCCGATCGCCAGCCCCTTGACCGCCTCGTCCCAGGCGCCCGGCCGGGAGAACACATGCCGGGGCATCACCTTGGCCAGGGTCAGCCGGGACACCCCGTCCGGGAACGGGAACTTCAGCTCCAGCCGCACCCGTCGCGCGTCGACCTTGGTGACCGCCCGCAGCCAGGGCGCGAAGAACCCCTTGGCGAGGGTCGGGGTGTCCGGGTCGAGGACGCGGTCGAAGACGAACACCACGTCGTCGGCCGTGACCGGCGTCCCGTCGTGGAACCGCGCTCCCGCGCGCAGGGTGAACGTCCAGGTCGTGGCGGACGGGTCCGGGGGCAGCGCGGTCGCGAGCGCCGGGTAGGGCGCCCGGGAGACCGGGTCGGTGTCGACGAGCCCCTCGTAGATGTGGTTGTTGGCGGCCATGGAGAACGCCGACGCCGTCAGGGTCGGGTCCCAGTTGCCGTCGTTGCCGTAGCCGATCACCGCGGTCAGGACGCGGTCGTGGCCGGAGCCGCCGCCGGTGTAGATCGTCGACTCGGGCCCGCACCCGGCGAGCCCCGCCGCTGCGGCGCCCAGCGCCCCGGTGTGCTTCAGGAACGCCCGGCGCGACGGCACCGGGACGCCACGGGACACATCGCGCACGGGTCCTCCAACGGTGGGGGGAGAGGAAGCGTGGGGTGAGCTGAGGTGGGGTGAGGTGGGGGGCGTGAAGGAGCGGCGGGGGAGCGCGGACCGGTCCGCGGGGGCGGCCGGGCGGGGCGGACGGTACGGACGGGACGGGAACGGCCAGCCGGGTAAATCAGGAGATACGACGTTCTATGCCGCGATCGGTGCGACCATAGGAAAGGCACACTGCGTGGTCAAGGGATCACACACGAATGGCGCATCCACCACGCATCCCCCACGTACGCCACCCGCGTCCACCGCCCGGCATCCGCCACCCGCCGGACCGCCCCGCGCCGGACGACCGCCCCGCGCCGGACGACCGCCCGACGCCGGACCGCCCCGCGCCGATGGTCGTACGCCGCTCCCCGCCTCCCCTACCTTCGGCGCGCCCCCGTAGACCTTCGGCCGACGGCGGACCCGCCCCGTCCGTTCGCACAGTGGACGCATGGACAACCACACCTCCAAGGGAACGGAAGACCACGGTATGAGCCGCGCCGCGTTTCTCGGCGCCGCCGCGGCCGGGGCGGCCCTGGTGGCGGCGAGCGCGGCCGGGGCACGGGCGGCCCACGGACCCCGCCCCCGCCCCGGACTGCGGCGGCACGGCGTCGTCTACACCGTCGGGGCGGGCGAGACCCCCGGCACCGCCTGGAGCGAGGCCCGGATGCGCGAGGACGTCCGCCGTATCCGCGACGACCTGCACGCCGACACCCTCGACGTCACCGGCGACGGAGTGGAGCGGCTCACCGCGACCGCCACCGCCGCCGCCGAGCGGGGACTGCACGTCTGGCTCCAGCCCACCCTGGGCGACCAGCCGCCCGCCGACATCCTGGAGCACCTCGCCGAGACCGGCCGGCACGCGGAGGCGCTGCGCCGGGCGGGCGCGAGCGTGGAACTCAGCGTCGGCTGCGAGTTCTGGCTGTTCGTGCCCGGCATCGTGCCCGGCGCCGACGCGATCGAACGCATCCGCAACCTGATGAACGGCACCGTCGACCCGGTCGCCATGCAGCGCCGCCTTGACCGCTTCACCGCCCGCGCCGCCGCCGTCGGCCGGGATGTCTTCGGCGGCCGGCTCAGCTATGCCGCCGCCCAGAACGACGAGGTCGACTGGAGCCTCTTCGACATCGTCGGCATCGACTACTACTCCGCGCATCCCCGCCCCGCCGACCACCGGCGTGAACTGAGCCGCCATCTGCGCTGGGGCAAACCGGTGGCCATCACCGAGTTCGGCTGCTGCACCTACCGGGGCGCCCCGCAGGGCGGCGGCATGGGCTGGGACATCGTGGACTATTCCAAGGAGCCCCCCGAGATCAAGGGCGGCCTGGTCCGCAGCGAACGCACCCAGGCCGACTACATCGGCGGACTCCTCGACGTCTTCACCTCGATGGGGCTGTACGCGGCGATGGTCTTCGAGTTCCTCACCCCCGACGCCCCGCACTGGCCCGGCGACCCGCTGCACGACCTGGACCTCGCCAGCTACGCGATCACCAAACCGCTCAGGGACCGCCCCGGCGACCCGGCGTCCGACTGGCACTGGGAGCCGAAGGCCGCCTTCCACACCGTGGCCCGCCACTACGCGAACGCAAAGCGCCCCGGCACCCCCAGGCGAGCGGCCCACTAGAACCCGCCCCCGCCACCTCCCCCTCTCCTCCCTCTCCTCCTCGAATTCCTCGCAACTGCTCGAAAACGGCGCCGATTTACGGATTCGGACCAAGCCGCGGCTAACGGCCACGGCAATTGTGGCCGAGGATTTCCCGGGGGCGCGGTACGGTCTCCCCAAGGTCGTTCGCGCACCCCGCGCGAGATACCGAAACGGCCCGTGGCCATGACCAACACCCTTGAACGGCCAGGTACTTGTATCCCGGCGGAACAAAAGCAGACGGTGAGTCTACGGCCCACCGTGCCGCCGCGAAGCCAAAAGCATGAGATACGGAAAAGCCGGGGAGTCACGGGGAGTCACAAGGCGCGGCGCGATGCGCCGAAGAGGTGGAGGGAACGTTGAAAAAAATGCGGGCCGCAGGCGAAATGGCCGGGATTTCTCCGGTACCCGGGCGCATCGAGGCGGCTGCGCGGTGAGTACACCGAAGCCATCCATCGGCTCGTACGTCGTCGACACCCGTACCGGCCGGGTCGGCGTCGTCATGGGCCACGAGGGGCCCTACATCCAGTTGCGGCCCTTCGGCGGCGGCCGGGAGTGGGACTGCCCGCCCGGTGTGATCCGGGCGGCCAGCGGCGCCGAGCGGCTCCGCGCGGCCACCGCCTACCAGAACGCACGCAGCCGCGGTGAGGTCCCTTGAAGGGGCCGCGGCGGCCACACCGACCGGCCGCGTGGGCGAGAATGGGGCCATGACCCTGTCCCGCGCCGCCGTCCCGCGCTCCCCGCACCCGGCGGGTGAGCCGCACCGGCCGCCGCCGCGCCCGCCCGGGAGACCGGCCGAGGTCTCCCGGACCCGCACCGACACAGGTGCGCGGCGATGAGCCTGTTCCGGGACGACGGTGTCGTACTGCGCACGCAGAAGCTCGGTGAGGCCGACCGCATCATCACCCTGCTCACCCGGGGCCACGGCCGGGTACGGGCCGTGGCCCGTGGCGTACGGCGGACCAAGTCCAAGTTCGGCGCCCGGCTCGAACCGTTCTCCCATGTCGATGTGCAGTTCTTCGCCCGTGGCGGCGAGCTGATCGGCCGGGGACTGCCCCTGTGCACCCAGAGCGAGACCATCGCCGCGTACGGCGGCGGCATCGTCACCGACTACGCCCGCTACACCGCCGGGACCGCCATGCTGGAGACCGCCGAGCGGTTCACCGACCATGAGGGCGAACCGGCCGTCCAGCAGTATCTGCTGCTCGTCGGCGCGCTGCGCACCCTCGCCCGTGGCGAGCACGCCCCGCACCTGGTCCTGGACGCCTTCCTGCTGCGCTCCCTCGCCGTCAACGGCTACGCGCCCACCTTCGGCGACTGCGCGAAGTGCGGTATGCCGGGCCCCAACCGCTTCTTCTCGGTCGGCTCCGGCGGCTCGGTCTGTGTCGACTGCCGGGTCCCCGGCAGCGTCGTCCCCTCACCGCAGACCCTCGCCCTGCTCGGCGCGCTGCTCACGGGAGACTGGGACACGGCGGACTCCTGCGAGGCCCGGTATGTCCGGGAGGGCAGCGGACTGGTCTCCGCCTATCTGCACTGGCACCTGGAGCGCGGCCTGCGCTCCCTCCGATACGTCGAGAAATAAGCACCCGGCAGCGATGTCCTGCCCCAGCCCAGGGAGACGAGAAGCACATGGTGGTACGCGGGATTCTGGGACGCCAGCGCCGCGAGTACAGGACGCCCGAGCCGCATCCGACGGGCGTCCGCCCGCCGAAGCTGCCCGGTGAACTGGTACCGCGCCATGTGGCGATCGTCATGGACGGCAACGGCCGCTGGGCCAAGGAGCGCGGACTGCCCCGCACCGAGGGCCACAAGGTCGGCGCCGACCGCGTCCTGGACGTCCTCCAGGGCGCACTGGAACTGGGCGTCCGCAATGTCTCCGTGTACGCGTTCTCCACCGAGAACTGGAAGCGCTCGCCCGACGAGGTGCGCTTCCTGATGAACTTCAACCGCACGTTCATCCGCAAGTCCCGCGACGAGCTGAACGAGCTGGGGGTGCGGGTCCGCTGGGTGGGCCGGATGCCCAAGCTGTGGAAGTCGGTCGTCAAGGAACTCCAGGACGCCCAGGACCTGACCAGGGACAATGACCGGCTCACCCTGTACTTCTGCATGAACTACGGCGGCCGGGCCGAGATCGCCGACGCCGCCAGGAGCCTCGCCGAGGACGTCCGCGCCGGACGCCTGGACCCCGACAAGGTCTCCGAGAAGACCTTCGCGAAGTACCTGTACTACGCCGACATGCCGGACGTGGACCTGTTCCTGCGCCCCAGCGGCGAACAGCGCACCTCGAACTACCTGCTGTGGCAGAGCGCCTACGCGGAGATGGTCTTCCAGGACGTCCTGTGGCCTGACTTCGACCGCCGGGACCTGTGGCGCGCCTGCGTCGAGTACGCCTCCCGAGACCGCCGCTTCGGCGGAGCGATCCCGAACGAACAACTCCTGGCGACGGAGGAATAGCAGGGGGGTATGGGGGGGCCGCAGGCCCCCCCCATAAGGGGCGCTGGGGGTACCCCCTCTGGGGGAGGAACTGCGCGACCAGCCCCCACCCACGGAAAGCCGAAACTCACCGCCCCGAAGCCGCACACTCCGCACAGGTCCCAAAAATCTCCACGGTGTGCGCCACGTTCACAAAACCATGCTCCGCGGCGATCGTCTCCGCCCAGGACTCCACCGCGGGCCCGGCCACCTCCACGGCCTTCCCACAGGCCCGGCACACCAGATGATGATGGTGCTCCCCGGTGGAGCACCGGCGATACACCGACTCCCCGTCCGACGTACGCAGCACATCGACCTCACCCGCGTCGGCGAGGGACTGGAGCGTCCGGTACACCGTGGTCAGCCCGACCGCGTCGCCCTTGTGTTTGAGCATGTCGTGCAGTTCCTGGGCGCTGCGGAACTCGTCGACCTCGTCCAGCGCGGCGGCCACGGCGGCACGCTGCCGGGTGGCGCGGCCCTTCACGGGCGGTCCAGCGGTGGTCACTGGTTGCCTCCTTGCGTCTGCGTTGTGCCGGGCGCCATTGTGCCAGCCCGGCCCGTGCGCGGTCAGACGCCGATCTCCCTACCCGCCTCCCGAGCGGCCGGAACCTTGCATTCCGCCGGGTCCCCGGCAGGATGCCCCGCCGCGGCGAGCCGCGCCCGGCGCCGGGCCAGCGGGGCGGCCACCGCGGCCAGCAGCAGGAACGCGCCGATGGTCAGCAGCACGATCGTCGCGCCCGGCGGCACGTCCTGGTAGTACGAGGTGACGGTGCCGCCCAGCGTCACGGTCACCCCGATCGCGACGGAGACCGCGAAGGTCGCCGCGAAGCTCCGGCTGAGCTGCTGCGCCGCCGCCACCGGCACCACCATCAGCGCCGACACCAGCAGCAGCCCGACGACCCGCATCGCCACGGTCACCGTGACCGCCGCGGTGATCGCCGTCAGCAGATTCAGCGCCCGCACCGGCAGCCCGGTCACCCGGGCGAACTCCTCGTCCTGGCTCACCGCGAACAACTGACGCCGCAGCCCCAGCGTGACCAGCATCACGAACGCCGCCAGCAGACAGACCGCGGTGACGTCCGACGCCGAGACCGTCGACAGGGACCCGAAGAGATACGAGGTGAGATTGGCGTTGGACCCGCCGGGCGCGAGATTGATGAACATCACGCCACCGGCCATACCGCCGTAGAACAGCATGGCGAGGGCGATGTCGCCGCGGGTGCGGCCGTACCAGCGGATCAGCTCCATGAGGACCGCGCCGAGCACCGACACCAGGGTCGCCATCCACACCGGTGACCAGGACAGCAGAAAGCCCAGGCCGACGCCGGTCATGGCGACATGGCCGATGCCGTCGCCCATCAGGGCCTGGCGGCGCTGGACGAGATAGATGCCCACGGCGGGGGCGGTGACGCCGACCAGGACGGCGGCGAGCAGCGCCCGCTGCATGAAGGCGTAGTCGAGGATCTCCATCAGCCGAGCAGTCCTGTACGCAGGGGCCACGCGCTGTCGGGCGCGTGCGGGTGGACATGGTCATGGCCGGGCAGGGCATGCTGCCCCACGGCCTCGGGGGGCGGCCCGTCGTGCAGCACACAGCCGTCGCGCAGCACCACCGCGCGGTCGATCAGCGGCTCCAGCGGTCCCAGCTCATGCAGCACCAGCAGCACCGTCGTACCGGCCGCGACCTGGGCGCCCAGCGCGTCCGCCAGGACCTCCTGGCTGGCCAGGTCCACGCCCGCCATCGGCTCGTCCATGATCAGCAGTTCGGGCGCGGAGGCCAGGGCGCGGGCGATCAGCACCCGCTGGTGCTGGCCGCCGGAGAGCGCCTCCACGGGGTCCTTCGCCCGGTCGGCCATCCCGACCAGCTCCAGCGCCCGGTGCACGGCCTCCCGGTCGGCCTTGCGGAAGAGCCCGAACCGGGTGCGGGACAGCCGCCCAGCGGAGACCACTTCGGTCACCGTGGCGGGCACCCCGCCCGCCGCCGTGGTGCGCTGCGGGACATACCCGATCCGCGCCCAGTCACGGAACCGGGCCCGGTCGGTGCCGAACAGCTCGATCCGCCCGGCGCTCACCGGTACCTGCCCGATCACACCGCGTACGGCGGTCGACTTGCCCGAGCCGTTCGCGCCGAGCAGCGCGACGACCTGGCCGCGGCGGACCGTGAAGTCGATCCCGCGCAGCACCGGCCGCGCGCCCAGCTCGGCGTGCACCCCGCGCACGGAGATCACGCTCTCCGCCCCGTCATCGGCGCCCATCGCGTCCTCCGTCACCGTCATGTGCTTCCCAGTGCCCGCTTCAGCGCCGCCAGGTTCGCGTCCATGACCTGGAGGTAGTCGTCGCCCTTGGACCGGTCGGTGATGCCTTCGAGCGGGTCTAGGACGTCCGTCTTCAGGCCCGCGTCCGCGGCGAGGGTCTTCGCGGTCTTGTCGGAGACCAGTGTCTCGTAGAAGACGGTGGTCACCCCGTCCGCCTCGGCCTCCTGCTGGAGTTCCTTGATCCGGGCCGGGCTGGGCTCGCTCTCCGGGTCCAGCCCGTTGATGGCCTCCTGGGTCAGCCCGTAGCGCTCGGCGAGATAGCCGAAGGCGGAGTGGTTGGTGAAGAAGACCTTGGTGTCCGTGGTGCGCAGACCGTCCTCGAAGCGGGAGTTCAGCGCGTCCAGCTTGCCGACCAGGGCCTCGGTGTTCGTGCGGTAGTCCGCCGCGTGGTCCGGATCGGCCTTCGCGAAGGCGGCGCCGACACCGTCGGCGATCTCCGCGTACTTCACCGGGTCCAGCCAGACATGGGGGTCGAGGGCGTTCCCGTCCGACTCGGCGGGGGCCTCCTCGGCGTGGGCGTCCTCGCCCGCGTGGCTGTGCCCGCCGGAGCCATGGTCCTCAAGCCGGGTCAGCGAGGCGGCGTCGATCTTCGTACCCACCTCGGACTGGGCGACCGCCTCGTCGACGGCGGGCTGGAGGCTCTTCAGATACAGCACGGCGTCCGCCTCGCCCATCTGCGCGGTCTGCCGGGCGCTCAGCTCCAGGTCATGGGGTTCCTGGCCGGGCTCGGTCAGAGTGGAGACGTTCACATGGTCCCCGCCGATCTGCTCGGCGAGGAACTGCATCGGATAGAACGAGGCGACGACGTCGAACTTGCCGGTGTTGCCCGCGGCGGCGCCGTCGGCGGAGGAGCAGGCGGTGAGGGCGGCCAGACCCAGAGCGGACACGGCCGCCGTGGGTATGAGGTGTCGTCGTACGTTCATGACAGTCATTTTCAACAATCCTGGAAACGATTGTCAACAAACGGTTCCACATCACGGCCGGACGGGACGGAACGGACCGCCGCGCGCGCGAGGGCACGGGACTGAACCTCTCCAGGGACCCCAACCGATTTGATTGAGGGGGAGGCCCCGCCGGTAACCTGAGGCATTCGCTCTGAAGCATCTCGCTTCGTCGCCCGTCGTCGTAATGAAGAGAGCACCGTGGCCGCCGACAAGATCGACACCATCGTCAGCCTGAGCAAGCGCCGTGGCTTCGTTTTCCCCTGTAGTGAGATCTACGGCGGTCAGAAGGCCGCCTGGGACTACGGACCGCTCGGTGTCGAACTGAAGGAGAACCTCAAGCGCCAGTGGTGGCGCTACATGGTGACGTCGCGCGAGGACGTCGTCGGTATCGACTCCTCGGTGATCCTGGCCCCGGACGTCTGGATCGCCTCCGGCCATGTCGCCACCTTCACCGACCCGCTCACCGAGTGCACCTCCTGCCACAAGCGGTTCCGCGCGGACCACCTGGAGGAGGCGTACCAGGAGAAGAAGGGGCGCGCCCCCGAGAACGGGCTCGCGGACATCAACTGCCCCAACTGCGGCACCAAGGGCCAGTTCACCGAGCCCAAGCAGTTCTCCGGGCTGCTCTCCACCCACCTCGGCCCCACCCAGGACTCCGGCTCCGTCGCCTATCTGCGGCCCGAGACCGCGCAGGGCATCTTCACCAACTTCGCCCAGGTGCAGACGGCTTCCCGGCGCAAGCCCCCGTTCGGCATCGCGCAGATGGGCAAGTCCTTTCGCAACGAGATCACGCCGGGCAACTTCATCTTCCGCACCCGCGAGTTCGAGCAGATGGAGATGGAGTTCTTCGTCAAGCCGGGCGAGGACGAGAAGTGGCAGGAGTACTGGATGGAGCAGCGCTGGAACTGGTACACCGGCCTCGGCCTGCGCGAGGAGAACATGCGGTGGTTCGAGCACCCGAAGGAGAAGCTCTCCCACTACTCCAAGCGCACCGCCGACATCGAGTACCGCTTCCAGTTCGGCGGCAACGAGTGGGGTGAGCTGGAGGGCGTCGCCAACCGCACCGACTACGACCTCGGCGCCCACTCCAAGGCATCCGGCCAGGACCTCTCCTACTTCGACCAGGAGGCCCAGGAGCGCTGGACGCCGTACGTCATCGAGCCGGCCGCCGGTGTCGGCCGGGCGATGCTCGCGTTCCTGCTGGACGCCTATGTCGAGGACGAGGCGCCCAACGCCAAGGGCAAGATGGAGAAGCGGACCGTGCTGCGGCTCGACCACCGGCTCGCCCCGGTGAAGGTCGCCGTGCTGCCGCTGTCCCGCAACCCCGAACTGTCGCCGAAGGCGAAGGGGCTGGCGCAGGCGCTGCGCCAGCACTGGAACATCGAGTTCGACGACGCCGGCGCGATCGGGCGGCGCTACCGGCGCCAGGACGAGATCGGTACGCCGTACTGCGTGACCGTCGACTTCGACACGCTGGACGATGACGCGGTGACCGTGCGTGAGCGGGACTCCATGAAGCAGGAGCGGGTGTCTCTCGACCAGATCGAGGGCTACCTGGCTCAGCGCCTCCTGGGCTGCTGACCCTTACGTCTGCTTGCCGGGGGCGGCGCCGGGTTGCTGGCCGGGGTCACCCCGCCGGGACCGGCGTCCAGCCGCTGAGGTCGGCCCCGCTCCCGCCCGGGGGCTACGCCCCCGGCCCCCCGCCCTACGCCCACCCACCACCCGACTCGGTCGGGAGGAGGGTGGGCGTCGCGTTTCTCCGGGCCCTGTCGTCCCGCTGGTCCCCGATACCCGGGGCGGATTGGTCCTGGAGCGGACGCGACCGGCGCCGGACGCTGGGCACATGAGCATCGCGTTTCTGCTGACCACCCTCGTCGTGGTCGCCACCCCCGGTACCGGCGTCGTCTACACTCTCGCGGCCGGGCTGTCGCACGGGCCGCGGGCCGGCGTCGTCGCCGCGTTCGGCTGCACGGTCGGGATCGTGCCGCACATGCTGGCCACCGTCACCGGCGTCGCCGCGCTGCTGCACACCAGCGCCACCGCGTTCCAGGTGCTCAAGTACGCCGGGGTCGCGTATCTGCTCTACATGGCGTGGGCCACCCTCAGGGACCGGGAGGCGATCGGCGTCGAGGGCGGGGCGGCGCCCCTGTCACCGGGGCGGATGATCTGGCGGGGTGTGCTGATCAACATCCTCAACCCCAAGCTGACCATCTTCTTCTTCGCGTTCCTGCCCCAGTTCGTCAGCCCGGGGGAGCCGCGCGCGCTGCCGCTGATGCTGGCGCTGAGCGGGGTCTTCATGCTGGCCACGTTCGTGGTCTTCGCCGGGTACGGGGTGCTCGCCGCGGCCGTACGCAGCCATGTCATCTCCCGGCCCAGGGTGATGACATGGCTGCGGCGGAGTTTCGCGGGGTCGTTCGTGGTGCTGGGGGCGAAGCTGGCGGTCACCTCACAGTGACCGGGACGCGCTGGAGCCGGGGCGGTCAACGTCCCTGGAGCGCCTTGACGTTGTCGCCGAAGGTCCAGTTGCGGGAGCCGTCCCAGTTGAGGGACCAGGTCATCAGGCCCTTCAGGCTGGTGCCGTAGTTCCGCCACGCCTGGGAGACCAGGGACGGGGACATGTAGCCGCCGCCCGCGCCGGACTGGGCGGGGAGACCGGGTACCTGCTTGTCGTACGGGACGCGGATCGTCGTGCCCTGGATGACCAGGCCGCGGTTGAGGCAGTCGGTCTGGGCGATGAAGCCCTGGACGGTTCCGGCGGAGTAGGAGTCGCCGGAGCAGCCGTAGTAACTGCCGTTGTAGTACTGCATGTTGAGCCACCACAGGCGGCCGTTGTCGGCGTACTTCTTGATGATCGGGAGGTAGGCGCCCCAGATGGAGCCGTAGACCACGCTGCCGCCGGTGACATAGGCGGTCTCCGGGGCCATGGTGAGGCCGAAGTTGGACGGCATCTGGGCGAGGATGCCGTCGATGATGCGGATCAGGTTGGCCTGGGAGGCGGACAGGGTGTTGATGTTGCCGCTGCCGATGAGGCCGGTCTCGATGTCGATGTCGATGCCGTCGAAGTTGTAGGTCTTCAGGATCGGCACGATGGTGGCGACGAAGCGGTCGGCGACGGTGGCCGAGCTGAGGTCGATACCGGCGGTGGCGCCGCCGATGGACAGCAGGATCGTCTGCCCGGCCGCCTTCGCCGCGCACATCTCGGCGGGGGTGGCCACCTTGACCCCGGTGTCCATGCCGTTCTCCCAGAGCGCGGTGCCGTCGGAGCGGATCACCGGGAAGGCCGCGTTGATCACGTTGTAGCCGTGCTGGCCGATCCGGGCGTCGGTGATCGGGGTCCAGCCGAAGGGCGGGTGGACGCCGTTGGCGGCGCCGTCCCAGTTCTCCCAGTAGCCCTGGAGCACCTTCCCGGTGGGGCGGGACTTGACCGCGCAGACGTCGGCGGCGGCGGCCGACGGGGCGAGCGCGATCGTGAGCGGGGCGAGACAGACGGTCGCGAGGGCCACGGCCAGCAGGCGCAGTCGGTGCCGGGCCGTGCGGAGCGCGTGGGGCAAGCGGAGTGTGCGGGTCATGCGGACCTCCAGGGTCTTCTGGTGGGGCGACCGAGCCATGGGTGTCGTAGACATGACAGTCGCGCGGTCCAGACCATTTCGTCAATAGGTCTGGACCAATTGATGGGAAGGGTGGCCGAGGGGAGGGGGAGGGGGCGGGCGGGGGCGGGCGGGGGTGAGGGGGGTGGGGGAGGTGGTGAGGGGGGTGGTGGCAGATAAGTGGCTGACAAATGACAGCTGACAGATATTGAAATCTGTCAGCTGTAATGTCATCGTGGAGCCATGACCACCACACCGACACGCACACTCGGCACCACCGGCCCCCAGGTCTCCGCCCTCGGCCTCGGCTGCATGGGCATGTCCGCGCTGTACGGCGAAGCGGACCGGGCGGAGTCCATCGCGACCATCCACGCGGCGCTGGAAGCCGGTCTGACCCTGCTCGACACCGGCGACTTCTACGGCATGGGGCACAACGAACTGCTCATCGGCGAAGCCCTGCGCGCCGCCCCCGCGACCCGCCGGGAGCAGGCGCTGATCAGCGTGAAGTTCGGCGCCCTGCGCGACCCGGACGGCGGCTGGAGCGGCTACGACGGCCGACCCGCCGCCGTGAAGAACTTCGCGGCGTACTCCCTCCAGCGCCTCGGCACCGACCACATCGACATCTACCGGATCGCCCGCCTCGACCCGGACGTCCCCATCGAGGAGACCGTCGGCGCCCTCGCCGAACTGGTGGAGCAGGGCCATGTCCGGCACATCGGGCTGAGCGAGGTCGGCGCCGAGACCCTCCGCCGGGCCGCCGCCACCGCCCCGGTCTCCGACCTCCAGATCGAGTACTCGCTGATCTCCCGTGGCATCGAGGCCGACATCCTCCCCACCGCCCGCGAACTGGGCATCGGCGTCACGGCGTACGGCGTGCTCTCCCGAGGGCTGATCTCCGGGCACTTCAGCGCCGACCGGCAGCTCGCCGCCCATGACTTCCGGGCGATGTCCCCGCGCTTCCAGGGCGAGAACCTCCAGCACAACCTGGCGCTGGTCGAGGCCCTACGGAAGATCGCCGAGCAGAAGGGGGTCAGCGTCGCCCAGATCGCCATCGCCTGGGTGCTCAGCAGAGGCGAGGACGTGGTGCCGCTGGTCGGCGCCCGCAGCCGGGCCCGGCTGACCGAGGCGCTGGGCGCGCTCGATGTGACGCTGGACGAGACCGACCTCGCGGCGATCGAGCGGGCGGTACCCGCCGGAGCGGCGGCCGGCGACCGCTACCCGACGGGACAGATGGCCCACCTCGACAGCGAACGCTGAACCGGCCGCCAGGTACGGTCAAAGACATGCCACCCACCAGCGAGACCCTCACCGCCGAGCGCATCCTTGAGGCGACCGAGGAGGTGCTGCGCCGCCATGGACCGGCCAAGGCCACCGTGGTCGACGTGGCCCGCGCCCTCGGCGTCAGCCACGGCAGTGTGTACCGCCACTTCCGCACCAAGGCGGCGCTGCGCGAGGCGGTGACCAAGCGGTGGCTGGACCGCACGTCGGAGAGCCTTTCGGTGATCGCCGGGCGGGACAGCGATCCGGAGGAGCGGCTGCGGTCCTGGCTGTGGGCGCTGTTCGAGGCCAAGCGGCGCAAGGCGGGCGAGGACCCCGAGCTGTTCGCCACGTACATGGTGCTGGTGGACGAGGCGGTCCAGGCGGTGGACGACCACATCACCGACCTCACGGCCCAGCTGGCGCAGATAGTCGGGGACGGGGTGACGACGGGCGCGTTCCACACGGCCGACGAGCGGCTCACCGCCCGGGTGCTGTTCCAGGCCAGCGGCCGGTTCCATGATCCGTGCTATGCGGCGGAGTGGGTGCGGCCGGGGGTGGAGACGGACCTGGAGGCGATGCTGGGGCTGCTGCTCGCGGGGTTGCGGTCGGAGTACGGCCTCGGGGAACATCGGTACAGCGGTTAACGCTAAGCCGGTGATCATGGCTCGGTCGCTGCAGGCCGGGAACATCGGTACAGCCGTTGGCGCTGAGAACGATCATGGTGCGGTCGGTGCAAGCGAACTGACGCGGCTCTCGTATTCGCGGCGAGCCTTGCGCTGGGCCGGGACCGCCGGGATGCCGAGACCGCCGTCGAGCGGTTGACAGCGGGCGAGGAGCCCGAGGTGCACGGCGGGGACTGCGCTGACGCGCAGGGTGTAGCCCTGGCCGCGCCGTACGGTGACGCTCTGGTCGAGCGCGGCTCGTTCGGCTGGCTCCAGCTCGGCGGCACGGAGGAAGTCGGCGACCTTGCCCGGCATGTCGAGGGTGACCGGCTGCTCCGGGGCGGGGTCGTCCAGATCGGGGGCCGTGTGCTCGGGCAGGAGGTCGGCGACGGCGGTACGGATGGCGCCGCGGCTGACGTGGTGGTTGCGGGCCAGGGCGGCGATGGACTGGCCGCCCAGGTACGCGGCGCGGACGGCGGCGGCCTTCGCTGCCGTGACAACCGGGCGGCGCCCGCCCTTGTTGCCCTTGGCCTCTGCCGCCCGCAGGCCGTCGTACGTCAGCTCACGTTGCAGGTCGCGTTGGAGTTCGCCGGCGGCGGCGAGGGTCTGCACCATGAACTTCACGGTGGACAGCAGCTCGCCGGTGCGCGGGTGGCGGGCGGTGAGGTCCATCGCGGAGAACGCCCCGTCGTGGATGCGCAGGGAGAGGCGGTCTCGGTGGAGGACGTCGAGCACGTCGAGGATGTGCCCGGTGCCGCGTACGAGGCGGAACATCTCGGAGATGTGCACGGTGTCGCCCGGCCGCGCGTACACAAGCAGCTCGCCGAACTTCGGGCGCTCAAGCGGGTGGAGGCGGCTGGAGGTGCCGGGCTCCTCCTCGAAGACGACCGGGTCCTCGATCCCGGCCTCGTCCAGGACGAGGTTCTGACGGTCGGTCGACTGCTGGTCGGTCGACACCCGCTTGTAGACCAGGTTGGCCATGCCGCTCCCCGTTGTGGTGGTCGCATCCGACCCTAGCTGTCAGCAAACCCTGTCATCAGCCGTCATCGGATCTCATTGGATCGGGACCCCGGAAAGTCCGGGTCCATTGGACGGCTGTCGCGCCTGTCTTCATTCGATCGTTTGACGACAGATGGAGTTGCCGAGATGCCCTGTGTGGCCGGTGTCCGCTGAGCATTGTCCGGAAGAAGTCTTCAGACGCCCATTCGCGACACCCTACGCTGCGTAAAAAGATCACTACTCGGGGTACTCGTTCGGTGGGGGCGGGCCGCTGCGTGCTGCCCGCGGCGTGGAGCGGAGCCGCTCCAGGTGTCCTTGTCCTGACGATGAGCCCCTGGTGGAACAAGGGATGGGGTCCAGTAGATGACACAGCCTCACGAGGCGTCGTTGACCGGTGACGAGACGATCGAGACGTCGTTCGGCACGATCCGCCTGGAGCAGAACTACCCGACGGACGAATCGTCCGCGCTGCTTCTGAACGAGCTGGACGCGCAGCGGGCCGCGCAAGCGTACGTGTGGTTCACGCCGCTCATGGGTTCGGCCACCTGGCGTGACCAGGCCGCCGCCACCTTCGGCGCCACCAGCCTGTCCGATTTCGTCGTCTACCAGACGCTGCGGGAGAAGCGGGGCATCCTGACCGCGAACCTCACCACCCCCTACATCGGCAACTTCATGAGCCTGGCCGAGGGCCCGGTCCTGTTCGACTACCCGGCCGGGCCCACCGCCGGAGGCGTTTTGGACTTCTGGCAGCGCCCGGCGACCGACCTGGGGCAGACCGGCCCCGACGGCGGCAACGGCGGCGGCTACGTCGTCATCGGCCCGGATGCCGACGCATCCCCCTACGACGACTCCGGCCGTATCGTGGTCCGCTCCGCGACGGTGAACTGCTGGATTCTCTTCCGGGTCCTGGACCAGGACCCCAAGGTGATGGAGTCGGTCAAGGACGGCTTCCGGATCTGGCGCGAGGGCCAGGAGGCGGCGTCGGCCAACTTCATCGAGAACGTCGACCGCGAGTGGTCGGCCACCCCCGCCCGGGGCCTGCGCTACTGGGAGGACCTCGCCAACGTCCTGGGCCAGGAACCCGTCCGGGAGATCGACAAGGGCATCATGGCCATGATCGCCCCCCTCGGTATCGCCCCCGGGCAGCCCTTCGCACCCGACGACCGGCAGCGACTGATCCTGGAGAACGGGGCCGCGATCGGTGAGCTGATGGCCCGCGCCAACCAGGTCTCCCCTCGCCACGACGCCCCGTACTGGCCGGGCACGAACTGGTTCAAGAGCTTCGACTTCTCCCTGGAGCAGGAGACCGACACCTCGGTCCAGCTCGACGAGCGCGCGACCTGGTTCTATGAGGCTGTCGGCAGCAGCAAGGGCATGGTCGAGCCCACGGTCAACAAGGGTCAGGTCTACATGACCACCAAGCGCGACGCCGACGGCAACCTCATCCGCGCTGACCGTACCTACCGCCTCCACGTTCCCGCCGGCATGCCCGTCAAGCAGTTCTGGTCCCTGACCCTCTACAGCGAGGCCACCCGCCGCGCCTATGACAACGGCGGCACCGCCATCCGCGACATCAGCCTCGACAGCCGCGACGAGGAACTCGTCTTCAACACCGACGACAGCATCGACCTCTACATCGGCCCCACCGCCCCCGAAGGCGCCGAGACCAACTGGATGAAGACCACCGGCGACGACGGCTGGTTCGTCTACTTCCGCCTCTACGGCCCCACCCAGGAATACTTCGACAAGACCTGGGCCCTGCCCGACTTCACCACGACCTGACCTGCGCCGCCCTGGGCAGACGGACACCCCTGTGCGCCCAGGGCGGCTCACTCCCCGCCGCCGTCGTCGTCCTCGTCCAGTTCGGGCGCGTCCGGGTCGCGCAGCGGGCGCAGGGCACCGGCGGCCGGGGTGGAGGCGGTGAAGCTGTAGCGGCCGAGCAGGTTCAGGTTCGCGTGCTTGAGCGGGGAGAGCCGGGCGACGTCCTCGCCCGGGATCTCGTGGCCCTCAGCGCGGAGCGCCTCGACGGCGGCGTCGAGGTACTTCGTGGTCCACAGCACGATGGCGTTGAGGACCAGGCCGAGCGCGCCGAGCTGGTCTTATCCGAACTAGCCCAGCTCGGTGGCGGGTCCGCCTGTGATCTGAAGTTCACCACGGAAAGTAGTCGTGAAGAAGTTGGGTGGACGCGCTCCGTCGGGCGTGTCGATCGCGTTGGCCTTGTCCGCGCGAACCGGGTTCTGGATCACTTTCCGTGGAGTGGTCACGGAGAGTCAAATCTTCGGTGCCATGCGATGCCTGTCGGGATGGGCACGAAGCTGGGGTGAGGTGAGTTCCAGGGCCCGGTTGTCGCGTCCGGCGCTCATGTGGTTGAGCCAGCGTTCGTACCAGCCGAGGAAGCCGGTGGCTGAGGAGACGTTGGGGCCCCAGAACCCGTCGCTGTTGCCGATGAGGACGCGGCCGGTGAGGGGACCGGTCACCGCGATGACACATACGTCGGTGCAGCCCATTTCGATGACGTGGAGGAAGAGGTCGCGTCCGTGACCCCCGGGCTCTGCGTCGTCGAAGCCGCGGGGTGCCCCCGGTTCTCCGCGCGGGTTCATGACCAGCAAGGAACACCGCTCCAGCGGCATGAGGCCGTAGAACGGCGCCGCGCCTGAGCCGCCGATGTGCGTGAGGAACTGCCGATAGGCGTCGGGCAGGACGATGTCGTGCTCGGCCTCGAACGCAGCGACGCGTGCTTCCGCCAGCTTCGGACCGAGGCGGAACTTGTGTTGCTCTTCTCCGAAGGAGTGGCTGCGCAGGGGTTGGAACGGGATCGCTGCCAGCTTGCGACGCAGGCGGGGTATGCGGGGATCCATCGTGCTCTTCTCTCGTCCCCGTCACCCTATGGGTGGCTGTGGTCAGCTGGCCAGAAGAACCCATTCCCTCAGGAGAGCGAAGCCGGCCCGCCCTCGTTGTAGTGCTCAGGGCTACTGCTTCGCATCCTCGTTTCGCTGCTCGGAGTCGATGCGCGCGACGACGCCACGGAAATCGGGCATGCCCAGGTGGACGGTAATGTGCCGGGCCGCGAGGTCGCGCATGGCGGCGAGTTTCTGCTCGGCGGCGGCGAGGCTGGCCTCGATCGCGGCGACCTCGCCAAGCCATACCTGTTCCTTGGCCTCCTGGAGTCGGTCGAGCAGGTTCGCGTGGATCTCCTCCAGGCGGGGCATCTGCGCGGGGTCGGGCCGCAGGACAGGGCAGCGGATGCAGGCGTGTTCATGGACGCAGGGGGTGCCGAAGTCGCGCGCGCAGACGCCGAGGGCGACCTTCCGCAGCTCGAAGTGGGCGAGGAAGTCCTGCCACTCCTGTGCGGTGGGCTCGCGGTACTCCTCCCCGGGTCGCAGCGCCCGACGGCGGGCGATGAAGGACCGGTGGTGGTTGATGACGTCCTCGGGATAGATCGCGGCATAGCCGAGGGTCGTGTCGACCGTCCGGTGGCCGCAGATGCGGGCGGCGATGTGCGGGGGCAGACCGGAGCGGAGGGCATCGGTCACGAAGATTCTCCGGAAGTCGTGGGGCGTGTATCGCAGCTGCTCGTTGCCGGGCCCGGTCAGCCCGCTCGTGGCGAGGGCGTCGTTGAGGCAGGTGTAGATGTAGTTGCGCGGGATGGCCCGGTCCTCCGGGCCGCAGCGGCGCTGAAAGAGGAACGGCATCGGTGCACTCCAGAGCCGTTCCAGACTGTCGTAGGCGGAGACCAGCGGCATGGCCTGCTGCCCGCGCCGAACGCGATGAATGATCGCAGTCAGCACCTCGCCGAGCTCTGGTGAGACCAGCAGCAGCCGCTCCTGGTCGAGCTTGGACGGGGCGACCTGGAGCATGGGTACGATCTCGCCGGTGGTGGGCAGCTGGTAGGCGACGAAGCTGTGGTGAGTGAGTTCGAGTGCTTCCTCGATGCGCATGCCGGTGTGGCGAAGGACCTCGACGATGGCCCAGGCCCAGAAGGCGCGTTCCTCTTCCACGGTCAGGTCCCGGCGCCGGCCGGTGGCGGGGTCGTCGGCGTAGATGCGGGAGGACACCCCGGCACGGCGGAGGAGGTTCTCGCCCGCCGGAGTGGTGAACGGGACTCCGGCCGGGGTCTCCCGCCCGGTGGCGAGACAGGTCTGGGCGTCCTTGAGCTGGCGCTCGACGGCTTTGACCAGGGCCGGGAGTGCGGGCAGCAGGGTGCGGGTTCGCTGGTCCATGGCCGCCTTGCGGCGGGCGCGGTTCTTGCTGTGGTCGGTGTCGCTGTCGCGGACCGGGCAGGGCGCGACCCACGGGCCCCAGCGCGTCGGCTCGTCGGCGGCCCAGCGGGCGAGATCCTGGTAGAACGTGCGGACCCAGCTGAACACGGTGTGTGCGTTGACCCGCGGCCGGATGGGGGTGCCGTGCCGGTCACGAACCATGCGGACGCGCTCTCGCCAGGCGGTGACGGTGTCGGCGTCCAGCCGCAGCGAGTCGATGCCCGGGTGGTGTTTCTCCAGGTCGCGCCAGAAAAGTCCGGCCAGGGTGCGGGCCATGTCCTCCAGCGTGGTGTAGTCGACGTCCACCGCGCGTTCGGTGAGGTAGTCGACCAGGAGGTCGCGTATCGCGGTGCAGGTGATGCCCTGCCGGTCGACCAGGGCTGCCGGTGTCAACTGCCCCGGCAGCATCACCGTCTTCAGCCGCGCCGGGGCATCAGGGCCGAAAACGCCAAGGCCCGCGAGGAGCGCGTAGAAGAGGTGCTTGCCGTGGTAGCCGTTGGTCTGGTGCTCGCCGATGGCGTGCTGCAGTTCGACGCAGTCGCCGATGGTGACGTCGTGGACGGTGCCACCCTTGGAGGCCACGATCCAGGTGATGCGGTTGAGTGCGTTGTTGCAGTCGTTGGCTCCCGCGTGGCCGGTGGCCGTGTACTGGTCCTTGAGCGCCGCGAAACCGCCGGGATCGGTGACGCTGCGGATGTGTGCCAGCAGTTGCGAAGGGCGCTGCCTCAGTAGCCACCGGTAGGCGGGGCGTACGACTTGTCCGCCCAGCAGCGGGATCATCCCGCAGCACAGATCGGCGCGGTCATACTTGCGTGCCCGCTGGTGCTCGGCGAGCCACTGCATCGGCAGCCGCGTCCACTCCCGGCCTGCTTCCTCGGCTCCGCTGGCCATCCAGCGCTCCTGCCAGGTGCGGCCGGGCTGGTCCTCCAGCCAGTCCAGCAGCTTGATCAGACCGCGGTGCCGTGTGCGCAGGTTGGCATCGCTGTCCGCGGTGAACGGCAGCGCGAGTGTGCGCTCCAGTACCTGTTCGCGCGGTTCCTCCGTCTGCCACCAGGTCGCCGGCGCTTCGCGCTTCTCCTGGCCGGGAGGCAAGGGGGCGTGACGGACGGAGGCGGAGGGCCGGGCCGTCACGGTCACGGTGGTCATGCCGGGCCTCCACCAAGGGCGGCCGTGCCGAGCAGCGTCTGGAGAACCTCGGAACGGTAGCCCGGAGCGGGCATCACCGGTTTGACGGGCTCCGCAGCCTGCTGGGCGTGGTGGGCCAGCACGTGCGCGACGACCTCGTCCTCGGCGGGTTCGAGGTACTGCTCCGTGGTGCTGATGTGGAGATGGCCAAGGACCCATTGGACGTCGGTAAGCGAGAGCTTGGGGTCGCGCACCATGCGCTTGGCCGCGCTGTGCCGCAGGTCATGCAGGGTCCAGTTCGCTCCCAGGGTCTCGTTGGCCCGGGTGAACACCATGCGTGCCGCGTCGTAGCTCAACGGCCTGATCGGGCGCCGGAGGGTCCACCACAGCGGCTCCTCCGGCCCGTCGAGGGCCTGCGGGCGGATCTGCTGCTGATAGAGCCGCAGCCATACGAACGCGTCGCTGGAGGCGGGTATCCATTGCAGGGCCCGGGAGCCCTTACGGATGACACCGATCGTCTGGTCACCGGGGCTGACCCGGTCCCGGCTGACGCCGAGTAGTTCCGAGGCGCGCGGGCCGGCCGAGATGTAGAAGGCGACCAGCGCGCGGTCGCGGTGCGAGGGCAGGGCCGCGAACAGTTCGTTGAATGCCTGGTCGGGGATGCCGCGCGGGGTTCGCCGGGGTTCCTTCGGCTGGTAGGGGGCCCGGCGGACAGGGCGCTTGAAGGCGTGCATCGGGTTGTGGTGGGCGTCGAGGTGCTCGTCCTTGGCGCGCTTGGTCTTCGGGAACGGGTTGAGCAGCGGCCGTCCGTGCATGTCGCGGTGGTACTCGTAGAAACTGCGGACGACTGCCCGCGCGTGCCTCCGGGTGCGTGCCGCGTAGTTCTCGCCCGCGTACCGCTTGCCGGTCACCGGATTGACCGACCCGGGCGCCGGGGCGCCCGGCCGCCGGGGCCGCGGCGGCTTCTTGGCCATCTTCAGCCACAGTGCGAAGTCTCGGGCCTCCGCCCGGCCGGCCCGGTCCCACGGAACGTCGACGGCCCACAGGAACCGGAACCAGGCCAGCAGCTCGTACGCATACGAGCGGAGCGAGGCCGGGCTGTCGTCGTCGGCGAGCATGTCGAGCAGGAACTCGCTGACTGCCGCCACCTCGATCCCGTCGCGGTCGAGCAGCCGGTAAGGCAGCGACGGATCGCCGGTCTCCTCGACCCGGCCGACCCTCGCCACCGTGAGCACCGTGACGTCCCGTAACTGCTTGCCCTCTTGCACCTGAGCCTCCACGAGCTGCTGTGGTCTCCAACAGCTCGTGATGACAGCACATCAGGACGGTGGAGTGGCACGGCTTCCGAGGCAAGCTGATCGGCCTGGTCTTTGGTCCCGTCACCGTGCGTCGATCTCCGGGGGCTCGTCGGCTCACACCCCGGTAGTTCGGTCAACAGGTCCTCCATGCCGTCCCGGTACGCCTGGTGGATGGTGCCCCGCTTGCCGTGGCACACGTCGCGGGCGAGCTTGTGGCGGGACTCCTGCACGGTGAGCTGCCGGTTCATCTGCCGGCGGTAGGTGTCGTCCACCGGGTCGACCACGCGCAGCAGGTGCTCGGTCTTCGCGATCCGCCCGTACTCGGCGAACGCCTGCCCCAGCGGAGTCGGTCGGCCGTCGCGGCCGAACATCCGCAGCAGGTCGTAGGCGCGGACCTGGTTGGTGACCAGGGAACCGGCGACCTTCAGCATGTCCGGCCAGTGCGTGATCACCTTGTTCAGGTTCACGCGGTTGCGGGCCAGGTCCTCCACCGCGCCGTAGGTGCCCGTCTCGACGCCGGGCATGGTGGCCCGCCAGAACCGCTGGTCGTCCAGGTCGCGGAACCGCGGGCTGAAGTTGTAGCCGAGGATCTTGAACAGGCCGAACACCATGTCCGAGTACGAGGCGTTGTCGGTCGCCACCATCTCCGGCTTGCGCCCGCCGTCCAGGTTCAGCAGGGCGTCCAGGATGTGCAGGGAGTCGCGCGGGGTGCCAGGCACCACCATCTGCCCGATGCCCGCGACCTGATCGTTGACGGCGTTGAGCCAGGTGATACCCCGCTTGAACCCGAAGTACTTGGGCGAGGGGGCGGCGCTGATGGTCCGCACCGGGACCTGGAAGCGCAGCCCGTCCACGGAGGCCAGCAGCCCCTCACCCCAGAACCGGACGATCGGGATACCGGCCTGGGCGGCGATGAGAGCCGCGTTCGCCGCCGCGATGGTGTCGGCGCGCAGGTAGTACTGGTCGACGTGAACGAGCCGGGCCCGGGTCAGGGCCTCGTGGGCAGGGTTGACCACCGGGGTCAGGCCGATGTTGCACGCCTCGGACACCAGCAGCGCGACCATGGACGTGGGCAGGTCCTTCATCCGGGTCGTGCCGTCGCCGAGGTGCACGAAGGCGTCGAGGAACCCGGTCCAGGCGTTCACCTCGAACAACAGGTCCGGCAGATCGATCTTCGGAAGCATCTTCTCGACCCGTCGGCGCAGCCAGGTCAGGGACTTGGGCTCACCGAGCGCGCCGAGCTTGTCGACGTGCAGCTTCACCCGCCCGTCCTCCTGGACCTCGATGGAGATCTTCGCCGCCGGGCCCGCTTCCTCCAGGCGGGTCGCGAGCTGCTTCCAGGCGGCGTCCAGGCCGCGCACCAGCTCAGCCAGGTGCTCGGTGACGGGCATGTCCAGGCTCAGGGCCGCCAGGACGGCCTCCTCGACCGCGTCCCAGTCCGGGCCGTCCAGGAGGCGGGCGCGCGGGTTGGCCCAGCGGTGCGAGGGCGAGGCGAACACGTCACGGTTGTTCAGGGCTCGGTGCAGCTGCTCCAGCACGCACACCACATACGCGTCCCGGTCCACCGACCCCTGCGGCAGATCCGGGTTGGCATACACCGCCTTGCGCCACATCGGCGGCACGAGCTTGTCGTCGACCTCGCGCGGCAGCAGCGGCTTCACCCCGACCTTCCGCCGCGCCAGCGCCGGAAGACCCCGCACCCCGGCCAGCACCCGCTTCCCGGCGCTCGCCGCGTCCAGGGCCTTCGACTCACCCAACAGCGCGAGAAACGGGCGCACGGTGGCGTAGCGGGTGGCCAGCGCGGCCCGCATCGCGACGTCCGCGGTGTTCTCGTCCTCGGGTACCAGCGTCACCACGGTCGCCGCGGCGGTCGTCACCGCCGCCCGCTGGCCGACTTCCTCCAGCGCCGCCCACAGCGCGGACACGTCCAGGTCCGCGCCGTGCTCCTCCACCAGCTCCAGTTCCTCGACCAGCACCGTCCACGCACGGGCGACCAGCCGGGACGCCTTCTCCAGCTGCGGCAGCGTGGACAGGCGTTCCTTCTCCGTCTTCCGCTTCGCGGCGTTCAGCAGCCGGGTGGCCATGAGGACCTGGAAGAGATCCAGGGCCTCATCGATGGCCTTCGCCTCCAGATGCCGCATCACCGCGGTGAGCATCGCCGTGCGCTTGGGCTCCGCCGCTCGCTCCAACAGCGGCGCCTTCGACCCCAGCGCGTACCGGGCCAGCGCCGCCATCCGGTTCGGCGGGATCTGCGACAGCCTCAGCCGCCCGAGCCGGTATGCGCCGATCTCGTCCACGCGCTCCAGCGCGCGGGCGAAGGCCGTGCCGGTCATCCGCGTCGGCGGCCGGCGCAGCCGCTCCAGTTCCGAGAACCGCGCTCCCTCCGGCGTCTTCAACGTCGCCACCAAGTCGCTCGGCAGCGCCGGGTCGGCGCGGCTGGCCACGCCCGCGACCGTGGCGTGCAGCCGCTTCTCCGCGACCTTCCGGGCCTCCGACACCTGCCGGGCCAGCACGCTCACCCCGGGCAGCAGCACCCGGTGACGGCGCAGCCAGCCCACGGCCTGGTTGAACAGCGCCACCGGCCCCTCGGCGTGCGTCCACGCCCGCCCGTGCAGGAACGTCCTGAACCGCCGGGACCACTCCGCATCCTCGTACTCGCGGTACTCGTAGGCGTCCCGGATCTCCCACGCGTGCTCGTACGGCGTCGGCTTGCGCTCGGTGTATCGCTTCACGCAACTGACGTCCTCGATGCCGAGCTGCACGGCCAGGTGCTCGACCACGACCCACGGCACGTCCAGCGGGTCGTCCGGGAGGAACCGACCGATGTAGCGCACGGTGCACATCTGGAGAGCGAACCCGAGCCGACTGTGGTCTCCGCGCCGCTTCGCGATCAGCTTGCGGTCCTCGTCATCCAGGAAGAAGAACCGCTCCAGCTCCGGCCGGGTCGGCTCCTCGTTGAACTTGCCGTACGACGCTGCCTGCTCATCGGTCAGGAACTCCACTGGCATGGACGCGAAGCTATCGGCGCCCGCGAACGCTCAGGGATCTTCCGCCGAACCTCGCCGCCGGGCCTGCCGCCCGTGGTAGAGGCCATGATCACCGGCTTAGCGTTAACCGCTGTACCAATGCTCCCCGAGGCCGGAGTAGGGGAGCGGGGAGGGGAGGGAGGGGCCCCGGAACAGGGGAAGGGGGAGGTGATCGTCCGCTTGACCTCAACCGTTCTTGAGGTCCTACGTTGCCGAACGGGGCCGGACAGCCAGGGACGGCCGGGAGCGGGGCGGGAGCGGTGAGCGCGGATGCGGGCGATTCAGGTACGGGAGTTCGGCGGACCGGAGGTGCTGGTCGCGCGGGAGGTCGCCGACCCGGTGGCGGGACCCGGCCAACTGGTCGTGGCCATCGCCGCGGCCGATGTGATCTTCCTGGACACCCTGCTGCGTTCCGGCTGGGGCCAGGAGTACTTCCCGCTGGAGCTGCCGTACGTCCCGGGAGGCGGCGGCGCCGGGCTGGTGCTGTCGGTGGGTGAGGGGGTGGACCCCGGCTGGATCGGGCGGCGGGTACTGGTCCGGGGCAGCGGCGGCTATGCCGAGCGGATGGCCGCCGAGGCGGCGGAGGCAGTACCGCTGCCGGAGGAACTGGGGTTCGCCGAGGCGGCGGCGCTGCTGCATGACGCGGTGACCGCGCAGATGCTGATCGGTGAGGGGCGGATCGAGAAGGGGGCGTGGGTGCTGGTCGCGGCGGCGGCCGGGGGCGCCGGGTCGCTGGTGGTGCAGTTGGCGGAAGCCGCCGGTGCGCGGGTGATCGCGGCGGCGCGGGGCGGGCGCAAACGCGCGCTGGCTACGGAGCTGGGCGCCACGCTCACGGTGGACTACAGCGAGCCGGACTGGCCGGACAGGGTGCGGGCGGCGACGGGCGGCACCGGGGTGGCGGTGGCTTTCGACGGGGCCGGTGGCCGACTGGGCCGGGAGGCGTTCCGGACGGTGGCGAGGGGCGGTCGCTTCCTCACCTACGGCACGGCGGAGGGCTTCGCGGACATCGACCCGGAGGCGGCGCGGCGCCAGGGGGTGACGGTGATCAACGCGCTGGAGTTCGGCTCCCCGGGTGAGGTGGCGGTGAGCGGGATGCTGACGCGGGCGTTCGCCCTGACGGTCCGGGGCGGGCTGCGGCCGGTGATCGGGGCGAGGTATCCGCTGGAGCGGGCGGCGGAGGCGCATCGGGCGCTCGCCGAGCGGACGGTGGTGGGCAAGTCCGTGCTGGTGACCGGGGTGGACGGTCAGCCGGCGCCCGGTGTCGAACCGCCGGGGTCGACGGTCGCCTGATGGGCCTCGGCCAGATGTTCCTCGGCCTTCAGCCAGGGCAGGAACTGGGCGCGGCGGCGCCAGCCGCAGGTGTCGCAGCTGATGGTGCGCTGGGCGCCGGTGCGGGCGACGCGGACCACGTGTTCCCGGCCGTGCTGGTCCCATCGGCTGACCTTGCTCGTGTCGATCTGCGGCATGACTCCTCCGGCGGCCGTGATGGATCAGTGGTGGTGAGGATGGTGGTGGTGACGATGGTGGTGAGTGTGCGGTAGGTGCAACATCAACGGGGCTTCCTTCACGGGAACTTCGGGCGACGGTAGGTGAGGACGCCGGGGAGAGTCTCCGGAGCGGACGCGGGGCGGGTCAAACCGGGTGCGGTGGGGTGGTGCGGCTTGGCAGGATCGCGGTATGCCGATTGTCGAAGTGTCGTCCGGAGTGTCCCTCGCCCATGAGTGCTTCGGTGATCCGGGAGATCCAGCGGTGCTGCTGGTGTCGGGGTTCGCTTCGCAGCTGCTCTCCTGGCACGAGGACCTCTGCCGGGCGCTGGCGGACCGGGGACGGTATGTGATCCGGTTCGACAACCGGGACACGGGGCTGTCGACCAAGTTCGACGACCATCCTGTGGACCGGGACCGGTTCATCGCCGCCGTCCGGGCGGGGGACCTTCCGGCCGCCGAGGCGATGGTGCCGTACCGGTTGGGCGATATGGCCGAGGACGGGTTCGGGCTGCTCACGGCGCTGGGGATCGAGCGGGCGCATGTGGTCGGGGCGTCGATGGGCGGGATGATCGCCCAGACGATGGCCCTCACCCGTGCGGAGCGGGTCCTCACCCTGAAGTCGATGATGTCGACCACCGGCGAGCGGGGGTACGGCGAGTCGACGCCCGAGGCGCAGGCGGTGCTGTTCGCGCCGAAACCGGTCGACCGCGCGGGGTTTGTGGCGGCGGCGGAGCG
Organism: Streptomyces sp. NPDC048290; assembly: GCF_040652095.1. NCBI lineage: Bacteria > Bacillati > Actinomycetota > Actinomycetes > Kitasatosporales > Streptomycetaceae > Streptomyces > Streptomyces sp. NPDC048290. Next base: position 140,415 of record NZ_JBEZLM010000012.1, on the reverse strand, counting down.
CGAGCTGGTGTGGGCGTCGCGGCGCTACGGGGACGCGGCGGTGCTGCGGGAGCTGGCGGGCCGCAGCTATGACCGCGCGTACTACCCGGCCGGGGGCGGACGGCAGTTGGGGGCGATGATCCTCAGCGGGTCCCGGGCGGACGGGCTGCGCGCGCTGAAGGTGCCGACCCTGGTGATCCATGGGCTGGACGACACTCTGATCGACCCCAGCGGTGGACGGCGTACGGCGGAGCTGGTGCCGGGCGCGGAGCTGCTGCTGCTCCCGGACATGGGGCACGACCGGCCGCGTGAGCTGTGGCCGGAGATCGTCGGGGCGGTGGTGGCGCACACGGGGTGAGGGGGCCGAGGGTGAGGCTCGTTGGGTCGGGGTCCGGTGGGCCGGACGTGGGGCGAGGGCGCCTGTGAGCTATCTCCGTGCCGCCACCGTCTGGTCCCGGGCCTCCGACGACTCCAGCCGGGCCGCCGTGCGTTCGGCGGTGTGCTGTGCCCACCGGCCGCTGGTCAGGACGCCGATCCCGAGCACCAGGAGTCCGCACAGCACCAGTACCCACCAGCCGGGGCGGGCGGCGGTCTCGAAGCCCTCCGCGTAGGTCAGCCCGCCGAGCCCGGCCGCCAGGAGCGCGCCGACCACCGCGACGCCCAGGGTCTGGCCCAGCTGGCGGCTGGTGGAGGCGACGGCGGAGGCGACACCGGCCTGGGAGAGCGGCATCCCGGACACCGCCGTGTTGGTGATGGGCGCGTTCACGAAGCCGAAGCCGATGCCGAACAGGGCATAGCCGAGGAGGAGGGTCACGTCGGAGGTCTCGGCGTGGAACGCGGCGAACATCAGGGCCCCGGCCGTCATCGTCACCCCGGCGATCACCAGCGGTATCCGTGGGCCCCGGCTGCCGACCAGCCGTCCGGACAGCGGGGCGCACACGAAGGTCGGGAGGGCCATCGGCAGCATCCACAGTCCGGCGTGCAGGGCGTCCAGGCCCCGGACGTTCTGGAGGTACAGCGTCGACAGGAAGAGGAAGCCGCCGAGCGCGGCGAAGGCGCTGATGGCGATGACCGTCGCACCGCTGAACGGCGCCGACCGGAAGAACCGCAGGTCGATCAGCGGTTCGGCCCGTCTCGGCTCCACCCGCACCAGCGCCACCAGCGCGAACACCGCGAGGGCGGCGAAGGGGAGGACGTACGACAGTGAGGAGTGCGGGGCCTCGATGATCGCGTACGTCAGCGAACCGAACAGCAGGATGATCAGGAGCTGTCCGACCGGGTCCGCCCTGCGCGGCTTGGCGGCCCGGGACTCCGGGACGAACCGCCAGGTCAGCAGGAGCGCGGCGATACCGACGGGGAGGTTGATCCAGAAGATCGCCCGCCAGTTGACCGCCTCCACCAGCAGACCGCCGATCATGGGACCGGCCGCCATCGAGATACCGACCACCGCGCCCCACGCGCCGATCGCGCGGGCGCGTTCGGCGGGGGCGGTGAAGGTGTTGGTGATGATCGACATGGCGACCGGGTTCAGCATCGAGCCGCCCACCGCCTGGATCATCCGGAACGCCACCAGCGTCTCCAGGCTGGGCGCCACGGAGCACAGGGCCGAACCGAGGGTGAAGACGATCAGGCCCACGATGAAGACCCGCTTGCGCCCGATCCGGTCGGCCGTGGAACCGGCCAGCATCAGCAGGGAGGCCAGGACCAGCGTGTACGCGTCGATGGTCCACTGGAGACCGGAGGTGGTGGCGTGCAGGTCGCGCTGCATCGAGGGGAGCGCGATGTTCAGCACCGTGTTGTCCATGCTCACGATCAGCAGGCTCATACAGCAGATCGCGAGTACCAGCATCCGTCGGCGAGAGCTCGGCTCGGACATTTCTCCACTGTACGTCGATTTCGATAGTGCGGCTAACTAACAAATATGTGGATGCCGTGTGGGTTCGGCACCCGGCACAATGGGGGGATGTCCACGCCCGTCAGCCCCGCGCAGCCGTCGCTGCGGATCGGTCCGCACACCGTTCAGCCGCCCGTCGTCCTGGCCCCCATGGCCGGGATCACCAACGCGCCCTTCCGCACCCTGTGCCGGGAGTTCAGCGGCGGGAAGGGCCTGTTCGTGAGCGAGATGATCACGACCCGGGCGCTGGTCGAGCGCAATGAGAAGACCATGCAGCTGATCCACTTCGACGCGAGCGAGACACCGCGCTCGATCCAGCTGTACGGGGTGGACCCGGCGACCGTCGGCAAGGCGGTCCGCATGATCGCGGACGAGGGTCTCGCCGATCACATCGACCTGAACTTCGGCTGCCCCGTCCCCAAGGTGACCCGCAAGGGCGGTGGCTCCGCGCTGCCCTACAAGCGTCCGCTGCTGCGCGCGATCCTGCGCGAGGCGGTCACCGGCGCGGGGGACCTGCCGGTCACGATGAAGATGCGCAAGGGGATCGACGACGATCACCTCACCTTCCTCGACGCCGGGCGGATCGCGGTGGAGGAGGGCGTCACGGCGATCGCGCTGCACGGGCGGACCGCCGCCCAGCACTACGGCGGCACCGCCGACTGGGACGCCATCGCGCGGCTGAAGGACCACGTCCCCGAGATCCCCGTCCTCGGCAACGGCGACATCTGGTCGGCGGACGACGCCCTGCGCATGGTCCGTACGACCGGCTGCGACGGGGTCGTGGTCGGGCGCGGGTGCCTCGGGCGGCCGTGGCTGTTCGGGGATCTCGTCGCGGCGTTCGAAGGGCGGGCGGGGGAGGTGGCGCGGCCCTCGCTGCGGGTCGTCTCCGATGTGATGGTGCGGCACGCCGCGCTGCTCGGGGAGTGGATCGGGGACGAGGCGCGGGGCGTCATCGACTTCCGTAAGCATGTCGCCTGGTATCTCAAGGGGTTCGCGGTCGGCTCCGAGATGCGCAAGCGGCTGGCCATCGCCTCGTCGCTGGCGGAGTTGCGGGGCGGGCTGGACGAACTGGACCTCGACCAGGGCTGGCCGGAGGGCGCGGACGGTCCCCGTGGCCGGACCTCGGGCAACAACCGGGTCGTACTCCCGGACGGCTGGCTCCGGGACCCGTACGACTGTGCCGGCGTGGGGGAGGAGGCAGAACTGGACACCTCCGGCGGTTGACCGGGTGTTACGGCAGCGGGATGCCGCCGGCCACTCCACGCCGGACGCCTTCACCCACCCACCCACCCGTCTCGCCCAGCCAGCCCCTGACCGTCGCCTCGCGTCCCCCGTCCCGACCAGGGCGCCCGGCGCTGGACGGTTTTTCCCGCCCGCCCGCCCGTCTCGGTCAGCCGGGTCCTGGCCGTCTCCTTGCGCCTCCCGTCCCGACCAGGGCGCCCGGCACTGGACGGTTTTTCCCACCCGCCCGCCCGTCTCGGTCAGCCGGGTCCTGGCCGTCTCCTTGCGCCTCCCGTCCCGACCAGGGCGCCCGGCGCTGGACGGTTTTTCCCACCCGCCCACCCGTCTCGGTCGCTCGCATACAACCGTCGCCCCCGCCCCAACGGCCCCCCACTCCACCGATCAGGCTCGCTCCAGTGGCCCCCGTACCCCCCGTACCCCCATGCCTCCGCACACCCCCCCCAAGCCCCCCAACCGACAGCCGGGTGGGTGGGGAACGGGGGGCGGGGTCAGGCGCCGGACGGTGTCGGGACCGACCCGTACGCCCTCAAGAAGCGGTCACGGAAGGCGCTCATCTTCCAGACCGGTGTCGTGCCGCCAGGCTGAAGGCCGTCCGTCCAGCGCCAGTCGGAGATCTTCGCCAGCACCGCGGGGTCCTTCGCCACGATCGACACCGGTACGTCCCGGCTGGCGCGCGGCCCCGTCACCTTGGCCAGCGGCTGGTGGTCGCCGAGGAACACCAGCACCGTGTCCTCGGTGCCGTACCGCTCCAGCCACTCCGTCAGAGAGCGGACCGAGTAGGCGACGGACTTCCCGTACTCCTCCTTGGAACGCGTTCCGTTCGAGACGATCTCCGACGGGCGGTGGCCCTTCGCCTCGATCGGGTCGTAGAGGGAGCCGTCGCCGAGGTCGTCCCAGTCCACCATCTCCGGCAGCGGCGCCCACGGCTGGTGACTGGACGTCAGGATGATCTCCGACATCAGCGGCCGTTCCCCGTCCCCCCGCCGACCGTGCTCCAGCCGCTCGAACGCCTGCAGCGCGTACTGGTCCGGCATGGTCGACCAGCTGAACTTCGGCCCCTCGTAGCCGAGGTCGAAGGCGTCGTACACGGTGTCAAGACCGAAGAACCGCTGCTCCGGCCAGCCCTTCTGCACACCCGGCATCACCCCGACCGTGTCCCACGCCCCCGTCTTCTGGAACACCTTGGTCAGGGTCAGCCGGTCGCCCGCCGTCACCGTCCGGTACCGCTGCTGGTTGTCGATCCACAGGCCGGACAGGAACGTGGAGTGCCCGAGCCAGCTGCTCCCTCCGAAGGTCGCCGAGGTCAGCCAGCCGCTCTTGGCCCGGAACCCGGCTGCCTCCAGCGCCTTGTTGCGGTCCGTCAGCGTCCCGGTGACGCCGGGCGCGGTCACCGGGTCCTCGATCGCCGTCCGGCCGTAGCTCTCGATGAACGCGAAGACCACGTCCTTGCCCCGCAGGTCCGGGACGAGCTGACCGGGCGGTGTCGCCCCGTAGGGGTCCTTGCCCGCCTCCTTGGCGAACGCCGCCTCGTCCTTCAGTGTCCACCGCACCATCCGCGCCTTCGCCTCGACCACGTCCCGCGCCCGGTCGGCGGCCACCGGCACCCCGGCGAGCTGCACCCCCAGCGTGGCGCAGCAGATCCACACCGTCGCCGTGATCAGCGTCCCCCGGGTCACCGCCCCCTGATGGCGTCCGAGGAGGCGGCTGAGCCGTACGGCCGCCGCCCCCGTCCCCGCGACCAGCGCCACCGCCCCCACCACGACCGCCACCGTCGCGATCCAGGTGGTCGTCCGCCCCATGGTGTCGACCATGTACGACTGGGCGTCGTCCAGCAGCCCCCAGTCCAGCACCGGGTTGAAGCCCCGCCCCAGATACTCCCGGAACCCGAGGTCCAGCAGGTTCACCACCGTGACCGTCCCGAGCCCGGCGCCGATCGCCCCGGCCGCCCAGGACCGCGCCCGGCGCGGGAGCGCGAGCAGCAGCGCCGCCGCCACGACCAGCTCCGCCGGAATCCGTACGAACGCCGCGGGCCGCATGTCCTCCAGCGCGTTCGGCAGCACACAGGCCAGGAACACCAGCGCCGCGGCCCCCGCCGTCAGCCCGACCCGCCCCGCGAGGGCCGCCCGGGGATGCCGTTCCCCCCACTGCGCCACATGTCGTCGGGGCCGGGAGAGCAAGCGGGCGAGTACGGCCACCAGAAGGGTCCTTCCGCACGGTGCGGGTCACGTGTCCTGTCCCGTCCCGTACGGAACGGTCCTGTCCCGTCCCGTACGGGCCGCCCCCACGACCCGTTCACCGCACCGCCCTTCCCTGCCCTTTCTTTGCCTTACACCCCTCCCACCGCCGCCGCTTCTCTTCCCTACGCCCCTCCCACCGCCGTCAGCAGACCCAGCGGCGAGGCCGCCGCCCGTGACTCCCGCACACACGCGTGCGCGTACGGCACGGGCCCGTCCCCGACCCCCCGCTCGTACCCCGCGTACACCTCGGGGAGCCGTCCGCCCATCGCCCCGGCCGCCGCCACCACGCCCTGCGCCACCGCCCGCGCCTCGTCGTGCAGCCCGTAGCGGGCCAGGCCCAGCGTGATCAGCGCGTTGTCGTGCGGCCACACCGAACCCCGGTGGTACGACAGCGGGTGGTACGCGGGCTGCCCGGCCGCCAGCGTCCGCACGCCCCAGCCGGAGAAGAAGTCCGGTTCCAGCAGCCGCCGCCCGACCACCTCCCCGTACTCCTTGTCGAGCAGCCCGGACCACAGCAGATGCCCGGCGTCGGAGGCCAGCGCGTCCAGGGCGCGGCCCTCGCCGTCCAGGGCCAGCGCCGGGAACGCCCGGTCCGCCATCCAGAAGTCCCGCTGGAAACGGTCCCGCAGATCCGCCGCCGCCTGCTCCAGCAGCGCCGCGTACACCTCGTCGCCCCACACCGTGCGCGACAGCCACGCGGTGCGGCGCAGGGCGTCGTACGCGTAGCCCTGCGCGCCCGCCGCCATCACCGGGCCGGTCGGCCGGGTGCCGTCGGCGGCGCAGATCGCGCCGGGGGAGTCCTTCCAGTTCTGGTTGGCGAGACCGCCCCGGTCGGCGCGGTAGACGAGATAGCCGCGCGAGGTCAGCCCGCCGTGGTCCAGCATCCAGCCGACCGCGGCCCGCGCGTGCGGTTCGAGGCGCCGGGCCAGTACCCCGTTCCCGGTCTGCTCCACATACGCGCCGAGCAGCACCAGGAACAGCGGAGTGGCGTCCACCGACCCGTAGTAGCGCCCGTACGGCACCTGCCCGAAGTGGGCCAGCTCGCCGTGGCGTACCTCGTGCACGATCTTGCCGGGCTGGGCGACCGCCTCCGCGCGGGTGTCCGTCGCCTGGGTCGCGGCGAGCGCGGGCAGTGTCGCGGCGGCCAGCTGCGGACGGTACGGGAGGGCGAACAGCGAGGTCAGCAGGGCGTCCCGGCCGAGCAGACTGAGGAACCAGGGCGCCCCGGCCGCCGGTACCCGCAGTTCCTCGCCGTCCGGACCGGTCGCCGGGACTTGCAGTATGGCCAGGTCCGCGAGCCCCCGCGTACAGGCCGCCGCCAGCTCGGGCCAGCCGGTCGGGAAGGCCACGCCCTCCATGAACGCGGCCTCCCGCGCCCGTACCTGCTCGGTCACCGCGCGCGGGGAGCGCGGCACCCGCAGCGCCCGCTTCTCGCCGTGCGGCCGGGCCATCACCCGCAGCAGCAGCTCCGCCGTGCCGTGCGCGGGCAGTTCCAGGGCCCACACCAGCCGTCGGGCGCCGGTGCCGGTCTCCTCCACCGCGTCCGGGGCGGGCTCGGCGGTCACCGTGGTACTGGAGCGCCACTCGCCGCGCCGGTAGCCGAACTCGACGCCGTCGTCGAGGATCTCCCGGCGCCGCACGACGCCGGTCTTGGCGTAGGTGCGGTGGTCCGCGCGCAGCTCGAACTGGTCGGTGAAGTCGGCGTCGACGGTGAGCGCCAGCCGGACCGTGACCGGCACCGGCCGGTTGCTGGTCACCCGCAGCGACTCCACGAACGCGCTCTCCGCGACCGCCTGTTCCCGGAACAGGGTGCACGCGGGCGGCTCGGTGCGCCCGCCGCGCGGGACGAGGACACAGCGCGCGGTGTCCCCGGCGCCGACCGGCGCCAGGGCCTCCGGCACCGCCCCGTCCACGGTGAGCTGCCAGCGGCTCAGATGCCGGGCGTCCCGCACGAACAGCCCCTCGGGGGAGCCGCCGTGCCGTACGCCGGTGATGTCGCCGCTGTCGTCGACGGCGGCGAACGTACCGCCGTACACGAGCAGATGATGCCGGTCCGTCATGGCCGGTCCCCTCCCTCGGCCGTGGCGCTCCGCGCGGCCGGTTCCATGGCGTGCAGCAGATCGAGGGTGAGGGCGGCGGTCCAGCCGAAGCCGGCCGCGCCGCAGGCCCCACCGGTGTACGGGTCGACGTACTCGGCGAACCCGGACGACAGCGCGCTGTCCACGAGGGCCGACCGCAGGGCGTCCGCCCGCTCCGGCTCGCCGTGGCGGCGCAGCCCGCGCTCCACCAGCCAGCCGGTGTTGAACCAGGCCGGCCCGCGCCAGTAGCGGTGCGGGTCGAACGACTCGCCCAGCAGGTCGTAGCTGGGCACCAGCCGGGTGCTCGCGCCCAGCCCGAAGTGCGGGCCGGTGAGTGTGCGCACCAGCGTGGCGGCGATCTCGCGCGGCAGCGTCGGCAGCATCAGCGGGACCAGCCCGGACACCGCGCGCTCGGGGACCAGTTCCCCACCGAGGACGGACCCGCCGGACCGCCGGGCCCCGCCGGGTCGCCGGGACCCGGCCCGCGCCCCCGTCTCGTCGCCGTCGCGCAGATCCCGGCACAGGAACATCCCGCTCGCCGGGTCCCACAGCCGGTCCAGCAGAACGGCCGTGAGGCGCTCGGCGCGCGCGTGACGGGCGGTGCCGGTGGCGCCCAGTTCCCCGGCGATCCGGGCGAGGGCGTGCTCGGAGGCGATCAGCAGGGCGTTGAACGCGGGGTCCTCCACCATGAACGCGCCCGGCGCGTCCGCGTATCCGCCGTCCCGGTAGTCCGCCGCCAGCCGCACATACCGGCCGTAGTCCAGATCGGTCGGCCGGTCCTCGGCGGCGCCGTGGTCGAGGTCGGCGCGGCGGAAGGAGCGGCCCGGGGCGGGGACGACCCGGGCGAGCGGGGCGTCCCAGGCGGGGCTGTTGTCCATGCCCTGCTCCCAGGGGTGGACGACCGAGGCCAGTCCGGCACCGCCCAGATCACGTCGGTGCAGCAGATAGCGGTGCCAGGCGGCGAGCTTCGGATACATGCCGGTGAGGAAGCCCCGGGCGCGGGACAGACCGGGGTCGGCGAGATGGGTGAACCAGACAGCCAGCGCGTGCACCGGTGGCTGCACGATCCCTGACGTCTGTACGGTGCGCGGAGCGCCCGCGGTGCGGCCCGCGGCCGAGGAGCGCCAGAAGTCGGGGCTCGGGAAGTACGCGTCGAGCGGCACGGAGGGGTTGAAGACGATGTGCGGGACACGGCCGTCGCCCCACTGGGCGCGGAACAGCGTCTCCAGTTCGGTCTGGGCCCGTAACGGCGACAGGTGCCGCAGTCCGATCGCGATGAACGCCGAGTCCCAGGACCACTGGTGCGGATACAGCGAGCGCGAGGGCACCGTCGATGTCCCGGTCCAGTTCCGTTCCAGCACCCGGGCCGCCGCGAGCCGGGGCGAACCGGGCGGCGGTGGAGGATCGTATGCGATCTCTCGGTGCGCAGGTCGGGCGGTGAGTTGGGCGGTGCGATCCACTCGGGGCTCCCCGAAGACGTACGGCCGGACCGGTTCGGTCCTGGCCACCGTAGAGTTACGTCTATTTAACACGCAAAACCCAGGATGTAATGCAGACTTGGGAAACACAAGGGGGTGAGCATGACCGGTCGTAACGGAACCCAGACCAGCGCCGGTGAGCTGCTGGAACTCGTCCGCAGCGGACGGGCCGTCACCCGTGGCGCGCTCCAGCAGGTCACCGGACTGTCCCGGGCCACCGTCGGTCAGCGCCTGGACCGGCTCTTCCGCGCGGGCTGGCTGCGCGAGGGCGCCGGGGGCCCGGTCGGCTCCCCGCTCGGCGGACGCCCCTCCATCACCCTGGAGTTCGACGACGCGCACGCGGTGGTCCTCGCCGCCGACCTCGACACCCGGCACGCCCGCGCCGCCCTGCTGACCCTGACCGGCGACATCCTCGCGGAGAGCGGCGGCACGCTGGTGGTGGAGGACGGCCCGGAGCCGGTGCTCGGCGAGCTCGGCGGCTGGTTCGCGGAGCTGCTGCGCAAGGCCGGGCGGAGCCCCGCGGAGGTCTGCGGCATCGGCCTCGCCGTGCCCGGCCCGGTGGACTCCACGACCGGCCGGGTGGTCCAGCCCCCGATGATGCCGGGCTGGGACGGCTACGACATACGGGGCCGCCTCGCCCGCTCCTTCGCCGACCACACCGGCGCCACCGCCCCGGTACCGGTCCTGGTCGACAACGACGCCAACCTCATGGCGTACGGCGAGCAGCGCGCCGGGCATCCGGGGTGCGCGGCGTTCGTGCTGGTCAAGGTGTCCACCGGGATAGGCGCTGGCGTGGTGGTGGACGGCGCGCTGTTCCGTGGCGTCGACGGCGGCGCCGGGGACATCGGCCACATCCGCGTCCCGCGGGGCACCCACGCGCTGTGCCGCTGCGGCTCGTACGGCTGTCTCGCGGCCGTCGCCAGCGGGGGTGCGGTGGCGCGGCGGCTGTCCGAGGCCGGGGTGCCGGCGGCGTCCGGCTCGGATGTGCGGGTGCTGCTGGCGGCGGGGCATCCGGAGGCGGCGGCGCTCGCCCGCGAGGCGGGGCGGGACGTGGGGGAGGTGCTGGCGACGGTGGTGACGCTGCTCAACCCCGGTGTGCTGATGATCGCCGGTGATCTGGCGGGGATACCGTTCCTGACCGGCGTACGGGAGCTTCTGTACCAGCGGGCGTTGCCGCGCTCCACCGCGCATCTGGAGGTCGTGACATCCCGTCTGGGCGACCGGGCGGCGCTGATCGGTGGCGGCGCGCTGGTGGTGGAACACCTCTACGCCCCGGACCGCGCGGAGGAGCGATTGCGCGCGCTGGGTGTTTGACCGGCGCGCCTAGGGGGGCGGGTGCGGGTGGTGTGTGGTTGCTCGCGCAGTTCCCCGCGCCCCTAAAAACAGGGCGTTGCCCCGACCGCCCCTCGAAGACCCGGGGCCCACACACGGCGCCCAGCCCCCGCCGGTCTTTCAGGGGCGCGGGGAACTGCGCGACCAGCCCCCACACACCCGCACTTTTCCCCGCACCGATGGTGGACCGAGCCTTTCAGGGGCGCGGGGAACTGCGCGACTAACCCCCACCCACCCGCACTTTTCCCCGCACCGGTGGTGGACCGAGGCTTTTTAGGGGCGCGGGGAACTGCGCGACCAGCCCCCACGCACCCGCACCTTCCCCCGCGCCGGTGGAGGACCGGGCCTCTCAGGGGCGCTGGGGGTGCCCCCTCTGGGGGAGGAACTGCGCGACCCCGCCCCCACCCACCCGCACTCGCCAAACGCACCCCCCGCCAGAGAACCCCGAAGTTGCGGCCCAACGGGCCCAAGCGCACGCTCGGTGGATGAGAGGAGGTTTCCTCCCCGTAACGGCTCCTCGCCGACCGTCCGCATGGTGATATCCGGTCGCCCGCAAGAGTGACCGCACCGCGTGATTCTCGCCACCCTTGATAAGGCTTCCGCTCAGATGAGCGGATCATGAGCGACTGCACTTCTCCAAGGGGTGGCACTGAGTGCCAATCGATGATCGTTCATCGAGCGAACTCAGACGTGTCATAAGTCGCTCATGTGAGCATGATGTGCAGGCATAAGGCGACGCTTGGCTTCAAGAAGTGAACACATGATCGCCCGATTCCTTGCCAAGCCTTGACTTTCGATCCTGTGGCGGATGCCCGGTTACAGGCACATGACGCACAAGTAGACCTCCCCAGACGCCTTGGATCTGGGTATGTTCCTCGCCGTCAGGGCAGCCACCGAGTCCTCCGAGGAGTTGGGACCCGTGTCGGAAAAGAACAAGTTCGTTTACGACTTCACCGAGGGCAACAAGGACCTGAAGGACCTTCTGGGTGGCAAGGGCGCGAACCTCGCGGAGATGACCAATCTGGGCCTTCCGGTCCCTCCCGGGTTCACCATCACCACCGAGGCGTGCAAGGTCTACCTGGACAGCGGCGAGGAGCCCGCGGCACTGCGTGACGAGGTGAGTGCGCACCTCGACGCGCTGGAGCAGCGCATGGGCAAGAAGCTCGGCCAGGCCGACGACCCCCTGCTGGTCTCCGTACGTTCCGGAGCGAAGTTCTCCATGCCGGGCATGATGGACACCGTCCTCAACATCGGGCTCTCCGACGCGTCCGTGCAGGGACTGGCCCGGCAGGCGGGCGACGAGCGGTTCGCCTGGGACTCCTACCGCCGCCTCATCCAGATGTTCGGCAAGACGGTCCTCGGCGTCGACGGCGAGCTGTTCGAGGAGGCGCTGGACAAGGCCAAGTCCACCAAGAAGGTCGCGGTGGACACCGAGCTGGAGGCCGCCGACCTCAAGAAACTGGTCACCGCCTTCAAGAAGATCGTCAAGAAGGAGGCCGGGCGGGACTTCCCGCAGGAGCCGCGCGAGCAGATGGACCTCGCCATCAAGGCGGTCTTCGACTCCTGGAACGGCGACCGGGCCAAGCTCTACCGCCGCCAGGAACGCATCCCGCACGACCTCGGCACCGCCGTCAACATCTGCTCCATGGTCTTCGGCAACCTCGGCCCCGACTCCGGCACCGGCGTCGCCTTCACCCGCGACCCCGCCTCCGGCTACCAGGGCGTCTACGGCGACTACCTCCAGAACGCCCAGGGCGAGGACGTCGTCGCCGGCATCCGCAACACGGTCCCGCTGGCCGAGCTGGAGTCGATCGACAAGACGTCGTACGACCAGCTGATGCGGATCATGGAGACCCTGGAGAACCACTACAAGGACCTCTGCGACATCGAGTTCACCATCGAGCGCGGCCAGCTGTGGATGCTCCAGACCCGGGTCGGCAAGCGCACCGCCGGTGCCGCCTTCCGGATCGCGACCCAGCTCGTCGACCAGGGCCTGATCGACGAGGCCGAGGCGCTCCAGCGGGTCAACGGCGCCCAGCTCGCCCAGCTGATGTTCCCCCGCTTCGACGAGGACGCCAAGGTCCAGCAGGTCGGCCGGGGCATCGCCGCCTCACCGGGCGCGGCGGTCGGCAAGGCGGTCTTCGACTCGTACACCGCCGTCAAGTGGTCCCGCTCCGGCGAGAAGGTCATCCTGATCCGCCGCGAGACCAACCCCGACGACCTCGACGGCATGATCGCGGCGGAGGGCATCCTCACCTCCCGTGGCGGCAAGACCTCCCACGCGGCCGTGGTCGCCCGGGGCATGGGCAAGACCTGTGTGTGCGGCGCGGAGGAGCTGGAGGTCGACACCAAGCGCCGCCGGATGACCGTCCCCGGCGGGCATGTGGTGGAGGAGGGCGACCTGATCTCCATCGACGGCTCCTCCGGCAAGGTCTACCTCGGTGAGGTACCGGTCGTCCCGTCCCCGGTGGTCGAGTACTTCGAGGGCCGGATGCACGCGGGCGCCGACGACGCCGACGAACTCGTCGAGGCCGTCCACCGGATCATGGCCTTCGCCGACCGCAAGCGCCGGCTGCGGGTCCGCGCCAACGCCGACAACGCCGAGGACGCGCTGCGCGCCCGCCGCTTCGGCGCCCAGGGCATCGGCCTGTGCCGCACCGAGCACATGTTCCTCGGCGACCGGCGCGAGCTGGTGGAACGGCTGATCCTCGCGGACCACGACGAGGAGCGCGAGGAGTCCCTGAAGGGTCTGCTGCCGCTCCAGAAGCGGGACTTCGTGGAACTCTTCGAGGCGATGGACGGCCTCCCCGTCACCGTCCGGCTCCTCGACCCGCCGCTGCACGAGTTCCTGCCCGACATCACCGAACTCTCCGTCCGGGTGGCCCTCGCCGAGTCCCGCCAGGAGCCGCACGAGAACGAACTCCGGCTCCTCCAGGCCGTCCACCGCCTCCACGAGCAGAACCCGATGCTGGGCCTGCGCGGAGTCCGGCTCGGCCTGGTCATCCCCGGGCTGTTCACCATGCAGGTCCGCGCCATCGCGGAGGCGGCGGCGGCCCGCAAGGCGGCCAAGGGCGACCCGCGCGCCGAGATCATGATCCCGCTGGTCGGCACGGTCCAGGAGCTGGAGATCGTGCGCGACGAGGCGGACCGGGTGATCGCCGAGGTGGAGGCGGAGACCGGCACCTCCCTGAAGCTCTCCATCGGCACGATGATCGAGCTCCCGCGCGCCGCGCTGACCGCCGGTCAGATCGCCGAGGCCGCCCAGTTCTTCTCGTTCGGCACCAACGACCTGACCCAGACGGTGTGGGGCTTCAGCCGCGACGACGTCGAGGCGTCCTTCTTCACCGCCTACCTGGAGAAGGGCATCTTCGGCGTCTCCCCCTTCGAGACCATCGACCGCGACGGCGTCGGCTCCCTGGTCGAACTCGCCGCGAAGGCGGGCCGCGAGACCCGCCCCGACCTCAAGCTCGGGGTCTGCGGCGAACACGGCGGCGACCCGGAGTCCGTGCACTTCTTCCACGAGGTGGGTCTCGACTACGTCTCCTGCTCGCCGTTCCGCATCCCGGTGGCGCGGCTGGAGGCGGGCCGGGCGGCGTCCGGGTCCTCCCGGTCGGCCGGGAGCGACCACCGGTAGCCGACGGACGGGGGTCCTGAACGCCGGAACCACCCTCGCCGACCTGACCCTCGCCGAGGCGGGGCGGTTCCGGGCTACGGAGAGGGGCGGCACCCTGTGCGGGGGTGCCGCCCCTCGGCGTTCTCCGTCGGCTACACCCCCATGACCTCGATCGCCTGCGCCGGACACCCCCGGGCCGCCTCCTTGGTCAGCGGATCTCCGCCGCCGTCCTCCTTGCCGGGGCGTACGGTCCCGAACCCGTCGTCGTCCTGGTCGAAGACCGCCGGTGCGGTCAGGAAGCAGTTGCCTGCGCCGATGCAGAGGTTGGTGTCGATCGTCACCCGGGGCACGTCGGTCATCACAGTCCCTCACAGTCCCTATCCGTGCGGAGCGGTCCGGAGTGGCCGGTTCCGCTGTTGTGACGGCGAAGGTGCCCTTCCCGGGGCGCTTTTGATCACGGAGCGGGACGGCTTCGTTCCTTCGGGTGAGAAGTCCGTCCCGTATTCGTCACGGCATGTCCATGACTTGTCCATCCCCCTCGCCTAACGTCCCAGACCGCACCACCCCGCCGCCGACCGGTGGCGGGGCCGGTCACGGCACCTCTGGGAGTGAGAGTGGAACGTCGTAACCTTCTGCGTGCGGCCGTCCTCGGCGGCTCCGCCGCCGCACTCGGCGGCAGTCTGTGGCGCGGCGCCGCCTACGCGGCCCCCGCCCAGCCCGGCACCGGCCCCTACGGGGCGCTCGGCTCACCCGACGCCAACGGCATCAGACTGCCGAGCGGGTTCACCAGCAGGGTGATAGCCCGCTCGGGCCAGAGCGTCCCCGGCACCTCCTACACCTGGCACAGCGCGCCAGACGGAGGCGCCTGTTACGCCGATGGCAGTGGCTGGATCTATGTGTCCAACTCGGAGATCAGCCCCTCCGGCGGGGCGAGCGCGGTGAAGTTCTCGTCCACCGGCACCATCACCGCCGCCTACCGGATCCTCGCCAACACCCGCACCAACTGCGCGGGCGGCAAGACCCCGTGGAACACCTGGCTGTCCTGCGAGGAGGTGTCCCTCGGCTATGTCTACGAGACCGACCCCTGGGGCACCAACGCGGCGATCCGCCGGGACGCCATGGGCCGCTTCAAGCACGAGGCCGCCGCCGCCGACCCGGTGCGCAAGGTCGTCTACCTCACCGAGGACGAGACCAACGGCCGCTTCTACCGCTTCATCCCGGCCACCTGGGGCAATCTGTCCGCCGGGACCCTCCAGGTGATGGTGGCGGGCAGCGCCACCTCCGGCTCCTTCACCTGGGCGAACATCCCCGACCCCGACGGCTCCCCGACCACCACCCGCACCCAGGTCTCCGGCTCCAAGTCCTTCAACGGCGGCGAGGGCTGCCACTACGCCGACGACACCGTCTGGTTCACCACCAAGGGCGACAACCGCGTCTGGCAGCTCAATCTGACCACCAACACCTACGAGCTGGCCTACGACGACTCCCTCGTCACCTCCGGCACCGCGCCCCTGACCGGCGTCGACAACATCACCGGCTCGGCCTCCGGGGACCTCTACGTCGCCGAGGACGGCGGCAACATGGAGATCTGCGTCATCACCCCGGCCGACGTCATCGCGCCCTTCCTGCGTATCGACGGCCAGTCCGCCTCGGAGATCACGGGCCCGGCGTTCTCCCCCGACGGCCGCCGCCTGTACTTCTCCAGCCAGCGCGGCACGAGCGGCAGTTCCTCCGCCGGCATCACCTACGAGGTCACCGGCCCGTTCCGGTCGTAGCGCCGGCCCTGTTCGAGCGGCGACCCCTCGGACCGCTGGACGACGGGTGGGGCGCCGGACCACCGGACCCGCTGCACGACGGGTGGGGCGGCGTCACCGCGCCCCACCCCTTCCCGGTCCCGCAGAAGCCGTCGCCGCCCGCACCTCGTACACCCGCACCCCCACCCCCTCCTCGTCCAGACACCGGCCCGACCGCAGGTCGAAGCGCTGCTTCAGCAGGGGGGAGGCCACGAACGCGCGGCCCGCGTGGGTGCCGGTGAGCCCCCGGGACAGGACCGCCGCCCCACCGAACGGATCGCGGTTGTCGATGGCGTACAGCCGCCCCGCCCGGTCGCGGAACAGGGCGACCTGGTCGCCGCCCGGCAGCAGCGCGGCGACGCCCCGGCCGGGGAGCAGGAGGTCCAGGTCGCAGACGGCCAGCCAGCCACCGCCGCCCGGCAGCCGGATCTGCACCTCGAGCCCGGACGCCGGGCCGGTTTCTTTCACGGCGGTCATTTCGGGTGCCATGGTCATCGCGGGGCGGTTCCTTCCAGGACGGGGACGTCGGCGGGGCGCAGCCCGATCGCCAGCAGCGGCAGGTCCGGCTTGATCTGATCGCGCTCGGATACGAAACCGACCACCGGGTCGGGGGCGTCGGGGGCGTTCACGAACGACACGAAACGGGCCAGCTTCTCGGGGTCGGCGAGGGTCCGCGCCCACTCGTCGCGGTAGTGCGCCACATGGTCGGCCATCAGCCGCTCCAGCTCCTCGCAGATCCCGAGGGAGTCGTCCACCACCACGTCCCGGACATGGTCCAGGCCGCCCGGCAGCCGCTCCAGCCAGGCCGAGGTGCGCTCCAGCCGGTCGGCGGTACGGATGTAGAACATCAGGAACCGGTCGATCAGCCGGATCAGCTCCGCGTCGCTCAGATCCTGCGCGAGCAGATCCGCGTGGCGCGGACTCGCCCCGCCGTTCCCACCGACGTACAGGTTCCAGCCGCTCGCCGTGGCGATCACCCCGAAGTCCTTCGACCGGGCCTCCGCGCACTCCCGGGCGCACCCGGACACCGCCGACTTCAGCTTGTGCGGGGAGCGCAGCCCCCGGTACCGCAGCTCCAGGTCGATCGCCATCCGCACCGAGTCCTGCACGCCGTACCGGCACCAGGTCTGTCCGACGCACGACTTCACCGTGCGCAGCGCCTTCCCGTACGCGTGCCCCGACTCGAAGCCCGCGTCGACCAGCCGGGTCCAGATCAGCGGGAGCTGCTCGACCCGGGCGCCGAACAGATCGATGCGCTGACCGCCGGTGATCTTCGTGTACAGCCCGAAGTCCCGGGCGATCTCCCCGATCACGATGAGCTTCTCCGGGGTGATCTCACCGCCGGGAATCCGCGGGACGACGGAGTACGAGCCGTTCTTCTGGAGGTTGGCGAGGAAGTGGTCGTTGCTGTCCTGGAGCGCCGCCTGCTCACCGGCCAGGACATAGCCGCTCACACCGATCGTCCCGGCCAGCGAGGCGATGATCGACCCGACGGCCGGTTTGCAGACCTCGCACCCGTCACCGCCCCGGGCGCCCTCCCGCCCGAAGCGGTCGAGCAGTTCCTGGTACGTGGTGACGCGCAGGGCGAGGACGATCTCGTACAGCTCCTCGCGGGTCTGCGGGAAGCAGCCGCACAGCCCTTGGTCGACCTCGACCCCGGCGGCCTCCAGTTCGGCGCCGACCAGTTGCCCCAGCACCTTCACACAGCTCCCGCAGCCGCTGCCCGCGCGGGTGCAGGCGCGCACCTGCGGGACGGTCGTGCAGCCGTGTTCCGCGACCGCCGCGCGGACCGCGCCCTTGGTCACGTTGTGGCAGGAGCAGACCACCGCCTCGTCCGGCAGCGCGCCCGGACCGAGCTGCGCCCCGCCGCCCGCGCCCACGGGCAGTACCAGCGACTCCGCCGCCACCGGGGGCACCGAACCGGTCAGGGCGCGCAGTGTGCCGTACGCGTCCGCGTCGCCGACGAGGATGCCGCCGAGCAGTGTGCCGTCCCGGGCGACGACCAGCTTCTTGTACAGCCCCGAGCGGGCGTCGGAGTACACCACGTCCAGACAGTCGGCGGTCGTGCCGTGCGCGTCGCCGAAGGAGGCCACATCCACGCCGAGCAGCTTCAGCTTGGTGGAGACATCGGCGCCGGTGAACGCGGCCTCGGCCTCGGCGATCGTCGCCGCCGCCGTCTCCGCCTGCTCGTAGCCCGGCGCCACCAGCCCGTACACCCGGCCGTCCGCGCTCAGCGCGCACTCGCCGATCGCGAACACCGCCGGATCGGTGACCGTACGGCAGCGCTCGTCGACCGCGATGCCGCCCCGCTCGCCGACCGTGAGCCCGCAGTCCCGGGCGAGCTGGTCGCGGGGCCGGACCCCGGCGCTGAACACCACGAGATCGACGGCGAGTTCGCCGCCGCCGGACAGCCGCATCCCGGTGACCGCGCCCGCCGGGTCCGTGACGATCGCCTCGGTGCCGGTACCGGTGTGCACGGTCAGGCCCATGTCCTGGACCGTCCGCAGCAGCGCCGCGCCCCCGCCCTCGTCCACCTGCGCGGGCATCAGCCGGGGCGCGAACTCCACGATGTGCGTGGCCAGCCCCAGCCCCTTCAGCGCGCCCGCCGCCTCAAGCCCCAGCAGCCCGCCGCCCACCACGGCGCCGGTCCGCGCCCCGGCCCGCGCGTATGCCTCGATCGCGAGCAGGTCATCGATCGTCCGGTACACGAAACAGCCCTCGGCGTCCCGTCCCGGCACCGGCGGTACGAAGGGGAAGGAGCCGGTGGCCAGGACGAGGATGTCGTAGCCGACGGTACGGCCCGAGCGGACGGTGACAGTCCGCTCCGCCCGGTCGACCGACACCACCGGGTCGCCGAGGCTCAGCTCGATCCCGTGCGCGGCCAGGAACGCCGGGTCGCTGAGGGAGAGTTCCTTCGGGGTACGGCCCGAGAAGTACGACGTCAGCCCGACGCGGTCGTACGCGGGCCGCTGCTCCTCGCCCAGCACCACCACACGGTGGGTCGCTGTGAGGCCGCGCTCGGCGAGCGCCTCCAGGAAACGCTGGCCGACCATGCCGTGGCCGACGAGCACGATGGTGGGGACGGCCCCCGGGGTGTCGGTCGCGGTGACGGTCGCGGTCACGGTCATGCAGAAGCCTCCGTCAGGATGCGGGGGTGTCCGCGAGGTGGGCGCGCGGAGCGGGCGTCTCCCCGCTTCCTCGCAGCGTGCGCGGAGGGTGTTACCCGACCGCATCGCCCCTGTTTCCCGAGGGGAACGCTGCGCTCAGCGGGGGAGGGGGGCGGGTGTGAGGGACCGTCCCGGGCGGAGGTGGGCGGAGGTGGGCGGAGGCGGGCGGAGGCGGGCGGAGGTGGGCAGAGGTGGGCAGAGGTGGGCGGGGGTGACTGGCGATGACCGGTCACCGGTGACCGGTGGTGGCCGCTGACCTCAGAAGACCCTCAGCTACATGGACGCCACACCCGTCCCCCGCCTAGGGTCGCGATCATGCCCGACATACCCCTGACCACCCTCGTCCTGCTCTGCCTCGCCGCCCTCGCGGCAGGCTGGATCGACGCGGTGGTCGGCGGCGGCGGGCTCCTGCTGCTGCCCGCGCTGCTGCTGGGCCTACCGGGCTCCACCCCGGCCGCGCACGCGCTCGGCACCAACAAGGCGGTCGCCATCGTCGGTACGACGGGCGCGGCCATCACCTACGCCCGCAAGGCCCCGGTCGACGTCCGCACCGCCGTACGCATCGGACTCGCGGCCCTCGCCGGATCGTCCGGGGGCGCCTTCCTCGCCGCCGGGATGAGCACGGAGGTGCTGAAGCCGGTCATCATGGTGGTGCTGCTGGGCGTCGGGACGTTCGTCATCCTCCGCCCCGCCTTCGGCACCGCCCCGGCCTCCGGACCGCCCTCGCGCCGCCGCAAACTCGCCGCGATCGGCCTGGCGGGCATAGGCATCGGCTTCTACGACGGCCTGATCGGCCCCGGCACCGGAACGTTCCTGGTCCTCGCGCTCACCGCCGTACTCCACCTCGACCTGGTGGCCGCCTCCGCCACCGCGAAGATCGTCAACTGCTGCACCAACGCCGGTGCCCTCGCCATGTTCGCCTGGCAGGGCGCGGTGCTGTGGCAGTTGGCGGCGGTGATGGCGGTGTTCAACCTGGCCGGGGGCACGCTGGGCGCCCGCACCGCGCTGAAGCGGGGCAGCGGCTTCGTCCGGGTGGTGCTGCTGACGGTGGTGTTCGCGCTGGTGGCGAACATGGCGTACGAGCAGTGGCTCGGGTAAGCGGGAAGCTGAGCCGGGGCTACCGGCTGCCCGTCAGATGGGCGAACACGACGACATTCCCCTGATATCCGGTGTCGCGTGAGTAGCCGCCGCCGCAGGTGATCACGCGTAGCTCGGGCCGGGCGGCGGCCCCGTAGACCTTCTCGTCCGGGAAGGCGTCGGTGTCGTACACCTCGACCGCGTCCACGGTGAACTCGGCGACGGAGCCGTCGCGCCGGTCGACCTCGATCAGGCTGCCCCGCTGGAGCGCGCCGAGCCGGTAGAAGACGGCGGGCCCGGAGCTGTTGTCGACATGCCCGGCGACGATGGCGGTGCCGGTCTCGCCGGGGGTGGTACCGGCCTCGTACCAGCCCGCGAGGTTCTTCTTCCCGGCGGGCGGCACGTCGAGGCTGCCGCCGCGGGTGAGCCGGAGCCCCATCAGCGGGGCGTCCACGCGGATGCCGGGAATCCGGATGCGGTCGGGCGGGGAGGGCGGCAGCGCGGGGGCGGCGGCGCCGGGGTGGGTACCGGACGGTGCCGTGCCCGCCTGGGCGGCCGACGGCTGGGGCGGTTCCTGGTACGCCCCGCTGCCGGGGGCGAGCAGCCAGATGCCCGTGCACAGGGCGACGAGGGTGACACCGGCTATCGCGGCGTCCCCGACCTTCTTCCGCATGGCGACCCCTCTCCTCACGTCTCCTTCTTCGCCCCGCGGGCCACGCCCCGTGCCCCCTCCGGGCCGCGAGGGGCATCGGACCCGGAGGGGAGGGGACAAGCGGTACCGGTGGACGGACAGCGGAGGGTGTCCGTCAGATCCCGTCGCCTCTCGCCCGGCGATGCAGGAGCCAGGTACCGCCCGCGGCGGCGACGGCCAGCGCCGCCACTCCTGCCGCGGTCTGCACGGGGTCGGGACCGAGCGCGCCGCCGACCCCCGTCTTCACACTGCCGCGCGGATAGACCGCACCTTGCGCCGGCCCCAGGGTGACGATCAGATCGCCGAGCGCCCGCCGCCCGCCCTTGGCACACTCGGCGACGATCTCGTACGTCCCCGGTACGGCGCTGTCGGGCACCCGGAACTGTCCGATGGCCCGGCCTTCGTCGCTGCTGGGCGCGAGCGTGAACCGCCCGGCGCCGACCGCGCTGGCGTCCCCGTCGGCGGCCCCGCTCCCTCCGCACGCGTCGGTGGTGGCGGTGATGTGCGTCCCGGGCACGACGGTGTGCGGCGCCACGTCGAGCACCCCGGCCTTGGCCGCCGTACCGCCGAACGCGGGTGCGGCGAGCCCTCCGGCGGCGGTCACGGCTAGCGCGGTGGCGGCCAGCAGCCGGGTGGTACCTCGCATCGGTGCTCCTTCGAGCGATCGGCTCAAGCGGGTGAGGGCCTGCCTCTTGAGGAAACGGGGAGTGGGGCGGGCCCGCTTGTCGAGGAAGCGGGCGCGAATACGGTGAACGGGTGGCCCGCCCCTCCAGGTCCACCGCGTTTTAGCAGGTCATGGGGGAGGGGAGGGCCGAGTAGGGGAACGTCCCGAAGGGCACCGGCGAGGGGTGTGAACGGGTGACCCCGACGTCAGGTGACCCGGTCGCCGGCCCGACAGCGCGGGCAGCGGCACGGGGGCCACATCCCGGAGACGACGGCGAGCGGCCCGAGGGGCGCGCGATAGACGAGCCGCCGGACACTCCCTACCTGAGTCCCACCCGCCTGCACCCGATAGACCTCGATGGTCATCCGAGACGCGCCCTCGGCGGGCCATGTCCCGACGTTCACCGCGCCCGCCGCCGGGTCTGCGGGGTGGAGGCGTCGAGGCACACGGCGTCCTGCCGCAGGCCGACCGCGAGAGCCCGCCGCCGCCCCCGCTCCCGCTCACACTCCTCCCAGTCCCGAACCCGAGCCTGCTCCCGAGCCCGGTCGGCATCACTGGCGGGGTAATAGGGCCGCACGAGCACGGCGGTATGGACATCGCAGCGGATCTCGCCCCGCGCCAACGGAAGAACGACCACGGGAACGGCCGTCGCCCCGCTGCTGGCGACTTGCCCACGCCGATGCCGCCCGGACGGCGGCAGCAACACCCGTAACAGCCACACAAAGAACAGCCCGAACCGGATCATGACACCCTCAACTCCCGTCCACTGATGGGTGCTTGCCTGTTTGCGGGCATCCGCTCGAAGGCGCCGATCACGAGGCAACGGCTTTCGCATCTGTCGCCCGGCGGTGCGGATGCTGACTGATGATCACGTTGAAGTTCCGGAACGCCCCCGAGTTCTCCCGGCAGTGCTCCCGCCCTTTCGCAGCCGCATCACAGATGCGGCACCAGGGCACCGGTACCGGCTCACCCCGCCCCGGCAACACCGGCTAGCCGCCCTTCCGGTGAGGCGACCGCCACTCCATGTGCCCCGAAAGGGCCGACACCCGTGGACGGGTGCCCACATCGATCACGGCGTCATTGCCCATGCGGACCACTCCTCTCCGTAGTGATTCCACTACCGAGGAGAGTGAGCGTGGCCTAGAGTCGGAGCCCAATCAACGTGTCAGACATGGGGGACACATTGGTAAACCGCAAGGAGTTGAACCCAGAAGGCGGCCCCGAGGCTGCGTTCGGCGCCCGTTTACGCAGCATGCGAGAGGCGCGCGGCTGGACCCAAGATGAGCTGGCCCTGCTCATGGGGTACTCCGGGAGGCACATCTCAGGAGTGGAAACCGGCCGTAAACCGCCAACCCGTCGGTTTTCGCTCAGCGCAGACGCCGTCTTCGAACTAGACGCGTCCGACACGTTCGAACGTGCGTGGCGCGAGATCGAACACGGCAGCCTGTTGCAAGGGTTCCCGGAGTACGTGGGGTACGAGGGGCGAGCAACGGAAATCAGGGTGTACGAGGTCGGAGCAATACCGGGACTGCTTCAGACTCCGGAGTACGCACAGGTTCTGGCGGACGGCGCCGTTCACCGAGGGGCCATCACCCGTGAGCAGGCAAGCGAGCGAGTTGCGGTCGTCGCGGAACGCCAAGCCGCGCTTGCTCGCAAGAAGCCTCCGCTGATCCTCGTGGTACTGGATGAGTCCTGCATCAGGCGACCGATCGGTGGCCCCGAAGCAGTGGACGAACAGATGCAGCGATTGGCGGAGTTCGCCGAGCAGCCAACCACCACGCTTCAGATCGCACCGTTCACTATGGGATGGAAGAGGCCGTTCGACCTGCCGCTCTACATCCTGACCATGCCGGACCGGTCGCTCATGATGTATTCCGAGTCGGCCCAGCGGGGGTACCTGGAGCGCGAGGGCTCAGCAGTACTCCCCATGTTGACGGCCTACCATCAACTACAGACCGAAGCACTGTCCCAGAGCGCATCGCTTGACCTGATCAACCAGCTACGAAAGGACGCACTGTGACTGACCGTCCAATCTGGTTCAAGTCCTCGTACAGCAACAACGGCGGTGCCTGTGTTGAGGTTGCCGCCAGTGCCGCTGCGCCCCGCAGCGCCGTTTCTGTCCGGGACAGCAAGCACGTTGAAGGCCCGATCCTCACGTTCTCTCCCGAGGCGTTCGCCGGACTGGTGACGTTCGCCCGCAACGCTGATCTCGGCTGACACCGACCGTTCCTGCGGGGCCCCGTCGGGTCGCACGTACCGGGCGGGGCCCGGCAGCCCCAGGGGCGATATGCGCCCCCTGTACGCCGTGTTGAAGCGCTCGGCCTTGGTGTATTCGTTGACCACATTCAGCGAATTCGTGAGGAGTGCGCGAATGACCAGCTTGGAAGGTTGGATCAAGTCCAGCTACAGCGGGAACGACGGAGGGCAGTGTGTAGAGGTGGCGCCTGACTACCTCCACACCGGAGTCGTCCCGGTCCGGGACAGTAAGCGCGTTGACGGCCCGATCCTCACGCTGTCTCCCGAAGCGTTCGCCGGACTGGTGATGTACGCCCGCAGCGCCGATGTCGTCTGACGCCGATCGTTCCCGCAGCGCCCCGTCCGTGCGCGCGGTGACCCACACCCCGAACGACCGCGCAATGGAGTGGGTGAAGTCCAGCTACAGCGGTGCCAACGGCGGCGACTGCCTTGAGTGGGCTCCGAGCTACGTCGCGGCACACGGTGTCGTCCCCGTGCGGGACAGCAAGCGCACTGATGGACCGATCTTCATGCTCTCTCCCGGGGCGTTCGCCGGACTGATGACGCTCGCGCGCAACACCGATGGCGGCTGATGTCGATCGACCGTTTCCGTAGAGCCCCGTCCGGTCGCACGACACCGGGCGGGGCTCGGTCGCCCAGGTGCGAGACCGGCCTCCGCATGCCGTGTCCGTGCCCGCGAACCAGGGCGGTTGCCCATCCGAATTCACCGAATTCTTGAGGAGTACGCGTGGTGACCAACACCCCGAATCCCCATGCAATGCAGTGGGTGAAGTCCAGTTACAGCGGCCCCGAGGGGGGTACATGCGTGGAATGGTCCCCCGCGCACGCGTCCGCTGCCGGCGTTGTCCCGGTCCGGGACAGCAAGCGCGCTGACGGACCGATCTTCATGTTCTCTCCCGAGGCGTTCGCCGGACTGGTGACGTTCGCCCGCAACGCTGATCTCGGCTGACATCCGACCGCTCCTGCGGGGCTCCTTCCGGCCGTACGTACCGAAAGGGGTCCGGCAGCCCTAGGGGCGATATGCGCCCCCCGCACGCCGTGTTGAACCGCCCGGCCGTGGTGTATTCGTTGACCGCATTCGGCGAATTCTTGAGGAGTACGCGAATGACGACCTTGGAAGGCTGGATCAAGTCCAGCTACAGCGGGAACAACGGCGGGCAGTGCGTAGAGGTAGCCCTCGCGCACGCATCCGCTACCGGTGTCGTCCCGGTCCGGGACAGCAAGCGCGTTGACGCCCCGGTCCTCACACTCTCTCCCGAGGCGTTCGCCGGACTGGTGACGTACGCCCGCAACGCCGATGTCGACTGACGCCGACCGTTCCCGCAGCGCCCCGTCCGTGCGCGCGGTGACCCACACCCCGAACCCCCGCGCAATGGAGTGGGTGAAGTCCAGCCGCAGCGCTCCCAACGGCGGCGACTGCCTTGAGTGGGCTCCGGGCCACCGGGCGGCACACGGTGTCGTCCCTGTGCGGGACAGCAAGCGCCCCGATGGACCGATCCTCATGCTCTCTGCTGAGGCATTCGCTGGACTGGTGGCGTTCGTGCGCAACGCCGATGTCGTCTGACACCGACCGTTCCTTCACAGCCCCGTCCGGTCGCGCGACACCGGGCGGGGCTCCTGCGACGAAACACTCCTTTGAAGTCAGATGACCCTTGAGGAGCAGCCAATGACCGACTTCCCTGCCCAGGGGAACTGGATCAAATCCAGCGTCAGCGATCCCAACGGCGGACAGTGCGTAGAGGTGGCCCCCGCCCACGCGTCCGCTACCGGCGTCGTCCCCCTCCGAGACAGCAAGCGCCCCGACGGCCCGATCCTCACGCTCTCCCCCGAAGCGTTCGCCGCACTGGTGACCTTCGCCCGCAACGCCGACCTCAGCTGAAGCCAACCGCCCCCCAGCCCCCCTCCCGTTGCGCGCCACCGAGCCTCCCCCCGCAAGACCAACCAAACACACGGACGAGAGACAATCCCCTCCGTGACCCTCCCCTTCTTCGTCTACGGCACCCTCCGCCCCGGCGAGTCCAATCACGCCGCCTACCTGCGCGGACGCACTCACACCGAGCACCCCGCCCGACTCCCCGGCGCGGTGCTGTACGACGGCCCCGGGTACCCGTACGCCGTCCCCGCCCCCGGCGGAATCGTGCACGGCGAGCTGATCACCGCCCTCCCCGACGCCTACCCCCAACTCCTCCACGCCCTGGACGAGTTGGAGGAGTACATCCCCGGTGACCCCCGCAGCCTCTACGAACGGGTCTCCCGCGAGGTCGTCCAAGACCCCGCCGGCACCCCCGTGGACGCCTGGGTCTACCTCGCCGCCCCCACCATCGCCGCGCGCCTGCGCACCCACGGCACCCTCATACCGGGCGGCGATTGGTGTACCCGCACCCGCCGCTGAGGTCCCTCAGGACTCCCCGCCGCTCGCCAGTGCCTGCCGTACCCCCGTCTCACGCGGTCCCAGGAACGTCGGGTCGGGCCGGACCACCACATCCCACGCCGCCTTCCCCGCCGCGAGGATCTCCCGGACCCCGCCGTAGTACCAGGTCGCGTCTCTCCGGTCGGCCACCCCGACCCCGTACGCCGTCACCCCCGCCGCGTCGCACAGCGCCACCGCCCGGCGGATGTGGAAGTCCTGGCTGATCAGCACCGCCTCGTCCACACCGAAGATCTCCTTCGCCCGGACACACGAGTCCCATGTGTCGAACCCGGCGTAGTCACTGACGATCCGCTCGTCCGGCACCCCCTGCCGGGTCAGATAGGCCCGCATCGCGTCCGGCTCGTCGTACTCCTCTCTGCTGTTGTCGCCCGTCACCAGCACCACCCTGATCTGACCCGCCCGGTACAGCTCCGCCGCCGCGTCCAGCCGGTTCGCCAGATACGGCGACGGCTCCCCGTCCCACCGCAGCCCCGCGCCGAACACCACCGCCACATCCGTACGCGGCACGTCCGCCGTCGTCCGCAACCGGTCGCCCGTCGTCAGCCGCAGCCACGTCATCGGCAGCAGCGCCAGCACGCACACCGCCACCACGATCCGCGCCATCCGCCGCTTCCCGGCGACCGTCCGCGGCAGCCGCACCCGCAGCCGCGCCCTCACCCACTCCCCGGCCCTGCCCACCCCGCCCACTCCCGCCCCGCCTTCCTCCACCCGTCATCAGCGAAAACGTGATCGAGGGCAGCCCAGGTTCCCGAATCCCTCACACCTTCGGGTGATCCCCGGTGAACGAGCCGCAAAGCCGCGTGACGAACCGGGCAACGGCCACGCAACCTCCACCCGCCACGATCCGACCGTGACCACCGAGCCCACACCTCCATCCCCATCCCCACCCGCCCTCGTCCTCGTCGCCCACGGCAGCCGCGACCCCCGCGCCCTCGACACCGTCCACGCCCTCGCCGCCCGCGTCCGCGCCCTCCGCCCCGACATCCCCGTCCACCTCGGCCACATCGAGCTGAACGCCCCCCTCCTCCCCGACACCCTCGCCACCCTCCCCGATACCGAGACCGACACCGAGACCGACACCGAGACCGACACCGACGCCGTCCTCGTCCCCCTCCTCCTCAGCCGAGGCCACCACGTCAAACGGGACATCCCCGACATCGCGGCGACCGCCTCCGCCCGTACCGCCCTCGCCGCCCCCCTCGGCCCCCACCCCCTCCTCGTGACCGCCCTCCACGACCGCCTCCGAGCGGCGACCGGCCCGTACCCCCCTTCCGCCGTCGTCCTCGCCGCCGCCGGTTCTCGCGATCCCGACGCCGTCCGCGACACCACCCGCACCGCCCGGCTCCTCTCCGCCCGCCTCGGCCTCCCCGTCCTCCCGGGCTACGCCTCCGCCGCCCGCCCGACCGTCCCCGAGGCGTTCGCCGCCCTCCGCGCGCACGGTCACGACCGCATCGCGATGGCCTCGTACTTCACCGCCCCCGGCCGCTTCGCCACCGAGAGCGCGCTCCACTGTCCCGGACCCGCCGCCGCCCCCCTGGGCGCCCACCCCGCGATGGCCCGCCTGGTCCTGACCCGCTACACCGAGGCCCGCGCCACCACGAGAACGCCCCTCCTCACCACGTGACCGGCCCCATACCGCCGCCCCCCACCCCCACCACTTACTGTCGATGCCATGGAAGGCACCGCTAGAAGCGCCCCTGAAGGCACCGCGTACCCCACCCCCGCCACCGCCCGCTGGGCCCCCGAGCCCGACAAACGTCCGGGCCGGACCGCCTTCCAGCGCGACCGCGCCCGCGTCCTGCACTCCGCCGCACTGCGCAGACTCGCCGGGAAGACCCAGGTCGTCACCCCCGGCGGCACCTCCCAGGCATGGGACCCCAGCCCCCGCACCCGCCTGACCCACTCCCTGGAGTGCGCCCAGGTCGGCCGGGAACTCGGCGCAGCCCTCGGCTGCGACCCGGACCTCGTGGAAGCCGCCTGTCTCTCCCACGACCTCGGCCACCCGCCCTTCGGGCACAACGGCGAACAGGCGCTCAACGAGTTCGCCGAGGACTGCGGCGGCTTCGAGGGCAACGCCCAGTCGCTGCGCCTGCTCACCCGGATCGAGCCCAAGCGGTTCACCGCGCGGGGCTCCGTCGGTCTCAACCTCACCCGCGCCGCCCTGGACGCCGCCACCAAGTACCCGTGGCCGCGCGGTGCCCACCCCCGCGACCCGGCGTCCCGCAAGTTCGGCGTGTACGACGACGACCGGCCGGTGTTCGACTGGGTCCGCGAAGGCGCCCCCGCCACCCGCACCTGCTTCGAGGCGCAGGTCATGGACTGGTCCGACGACGTGGCCTACTCGGTGCACGACGTCGAGGACGGGCTCCACGCCGGGCACATCGACCCCAACTGCCTGCACGCCGAACCCGAACGCCAGGCGGTCTTCGCGGTCGCCGTCGGCCGTTACGTCCCCGCGGACACCGACCCCGCCGAACTCGCCGCCGCCCTGGACCGGCTCCTGGACGAGGAGTGGTGGCCGCACGGCTACGACGGCTCGGCGGTCGCCCAGGCCCGCCTCAAGGACGCCACCAGCCAGCTCATCGGCCGGTTCTGCCTGGCCGCCGAGGGCGCCACCAGAGCGGCGTACGGCGGTGGCCGGCTCACCCGCTACGGCGCGGAACTCGTCGTACCGCGCGCCACCCGGATGGAGTGCGCGGTGCTCAAGGCGGTCGCCGACCGGTATGTGATGCAGCGCGACGAACAGGCCCGTATCCGCGCCGAACAGCGGATCGTGGTCGCCGAACTGGCCGAGGCCCTCACCGCGCGGGCGCCCGACGGCCTGGACCCCCAGTTCCGGGCGCTGTTCGACACGGCCGAGGGCGACCGGGCGCGCAAGCGGGTGATCGTCGACCAGATCGCCTCCCTCACGGACGCCTCCGCGCGGTCCCTGCACCACCGGCTGACCGCCCCCCGCGCGAGGGCGTGACAGAACGGACTCCTGGGACCCCGGAGCACTCGAAGGTGACCCTCCGTGGCCTGATCGGGTCACCCCCTCTTCCCCCATCACGCTCCGTGCGGGACGCTCGCTATGCGGCACCTACATGTGGCGCGTTCTTTACGAGGAGGCTTCAAGTGGTCGACGCGGATCAGACATTCGTCATCGTCGGAGGCGGTCTCGCCGGGGCGAAGGCGGCCGAGACGCTCCGGGCGGAGGGTTTCAACGGGCGGGTGATACTGATCTGTGACGAGCGCGACCACCCGTATGAGCGTCCACCGCTGTCCAAGGGCTATCTGCTGGGCAAGGCCGAGCGCGACACCGTCTTCGTGCACGAGCCCGCCTGGTACGCCCGCCATGACGTGGAGCTGCACCTCGGACAGACCGTCGACCGGATCGACCGGGCCGCGAAGACCGTCCGCTTCGGCGACGACGGCACGCTCGTCCACTACGACAAGCTGCTCCTGGCCACCGGTTCCGAGCCCCGCCGCCTGGACATTCCCGGCACGGACCTGGCGGGCGTCCACCATCTGCGCCGCCTCCACCACGCGGAGCGCCTCAAGGGCGTCCTGTCCTCCCTGGGCCGGGACAACGGGCACATCGTGATCGCCGGAGCGGGCTGGATCGGCCTGGAGGTCGCGGCGGCGGCCCGCGAGTACGGCGCCGAGGTCACCGTCGTCGAGTCCGCGCCGACCCCGCTGCACGGCGTGCTCGGTCCGGAGCTGGGCGCGCTCTTCGCCGAGCTGCACCGCTCGCACGGGGTGCGGTTCCACTTCGGGGCGCGGCTCACCGAGATCGTCGGCCAGGACGGCATGGTCCTCGCCGCCCGCACCGACGACGGCGAGGAGCACCCGGCGCACGACGTCCTCGCCGCGATCGGCGCCGCCCCCCGCACCGGCCTCGCCGAGGCGGCGGGCCTCACGCTCGCCGACCGCGCGGACGGCGGCGGCGTCCTCGTCGACGCCCGGCTGCGCACCTCCGACCCCGACATCTACGCCGCCGGTGACGTGGCCGCCTTCCCGCACGCCCTGTTCGGCGCCCGGCTCCGGGTGGAGCACTGGGCGAACGCCCTGAACGGCGGCCCGGCGGCGGCCCGCGCGATGCTCGGCCAGGACACGCCGTACGACCGCGTGCCGTACTTCTTCTCCGACCAGTACGACCTGGGCATGGAGTACAGCGGCTGGGCGCCCCCGGGGGCGTACGACCAGGTGGTGATCCGGGGCGACGCGGCGAAGCGGGAGTTCATCGCGTTCTGGCTGAAGGAGGGGCGGGTGCTGGCCGGGATGAATGTGAACGTGTGGGATGTCACAGAGCACATCCAGCGGCTGATCCGCTCCGGAGCCCCCGTCAGCACCGACGATCTCGCGGACCCGCACATTCCGCTCGAAAACCTCGTCCCGTGAGTGTCAGTCCGCCCCCGTAGACTCTTCTCGTGGCTGGACGGATCAACGACGAGGACGTGAAGGCGGTTCGGGACGCGGTCCCGATCGACGCCGTGGTGTCCGAGTACCTCCAGTTGCGTAACGCGGGCGGCGGCAACCTCAAGGGTCTCTGCCCGTTCCATGACGAGAAGTCGCCGTCCTTCCAGGTCAGCCCCAGCAAGGGACTCTTCCACTGCTTCGGCTGCCAGGAAGGCGGCGACACCATCACGTTCGTGATGAAGGTCGACCACCTCTCCTTCTCGGAGGCCGTCGAGCGCCTCGCCGCCCAGACCGGCATCACCCTGCGCTACGAGGAGGGCGGCTACAACCCCTCCCACCAGCGCGGCGAACGCATCCGCCTGGTCGAGGCCCACAAGACCGCCGCCGAGTGGTACGCGGAACAGCTCGCCGGCTCCCCCGAGGCCGAGACCGGCCGGACCTTCCTCGGCGAGCGCGGCTTCGACCACACCGCCGCCGTCCATTTCGGCGTCGGCTACAGCCCCCAGGGCTGGGACCACCTCACGCGCTATCTGCGCGGCAAGGGCTTCACTGACAAGGAACTGCTGCTGTCGGGGCTTTCCCAGGAGGGCCGCCGCGGTCCCATCGACCGCTTCCGGGGCCGCCTCATGTGGCCCATCCGGGACATCGCGGGCGATGTCGTCGGCTTCGGCGCCCGCAAGCTCTACGAGGCGGACACCGGCCCCAAGTACCTCAACACGCCCGAGACGGCGATCTACAAGAAGTCCCAGGTCCTGTACGGCATCGACCTCGCCAAGAAGGAGATCGCCAAGTCCAGCCGCGCGGTCGTCGTCGAGGGCTACACCGACGTCATGGCCTGCCACCTCGCCGGGGTCACGACCGCCATCGCCACCTGCGGCACCGCCTTCGGCGGCGACCACATCAAGATCCTGCGCCGCCTCCTCATGGACAACGGCTCCGCGCGGGTCATCTTCACCTTCGACGGCGACGCCGCGGGCCAGAAAGCCGCCCTGCGCGCCTTCGAGGACGACCAGAAGTTCGCCGCCGAGACGTACATCGCCGTCGCCCCCGACGGCATGGACCCCTGCGACCTGCGGCTCGCCAAGGGCGACGAGGCGGTGTCCGACCTGGTGGAACCCCGCACGCCGCTCTTCGAGTTCGCCCTGCGCCAGATCGTCGCCCGCTACGACCTCGAGACGCCCGCCGGGCGCGCCGCCGCGCTGGACGAGGCCGCTCCCGTCGTCGCCCGCATCAAGAACAGCGGCGCCCAGCACGAGGTCGCCGTCCAGCTCGCCGGGCTCCTCGGCATCCTCGACACCCAGTTCGTCGTCAAGCGCGTCGGCCAGCTCGCCCGCTGGGCCCGCGACCGCGGCGGCAAGTCCGCCCCCGCGAACCGCCCCCAGCCGTCCTACGAGCAGGGCGGCCCCGCCCCCGCCCCCTCCGGCCCGGCGCTGACCCTGCGCAACCCCGTCTACGCCACCGAACGCGAACTGCTCAAACTCGCCCTCCAGCGCCCCGAACTGGTCTCCCCGGCCTTCGACGCCTACGGCGTGGACGAGTTCACCGCCCCGCCCTACGCCGCCGTCCGCCAGGCCGTGCAGGACGCGGGCGGCGCCGAATGGGGCACCCAGGACCCCCAGGAGTATCTGGTCCGGGTCCGCGAGGCCGCCCCCGACGACACCGTCCGCGCCATGGTCACGGAACTCGCCGTCGAAGCGATCATGCGCAAGAACGTGGACGAGGTGTACGCGGGCGAGCAGCTCGTCATGGTCCGCCGCAGAGCCGTCGACCGCCGCGTCCAGGATGTCCAGTCCGCCCTGACCCGGCTCGGCGCGGGCGGCGACCCGGCCCGACTCGCCGCCGTACAGAACGAGTTGTGGGTCCTCCAGCAGTACGGCCAGGCCCTCCGCGAACAGGGCGCGGGCGCCCTCTAGCCGCAGTCCGGTGCCCCGCGTGACCGCGCGGTCACGGCCCGGACGCAAAAAGTCACCGCACGCCCCTCGTGGCGGCGATGTGTCGTACCCCACACTGGGGAGCGGTGCCTGAGTCCTCGGAGCGCGGCCGACCCGTCCCCCACGGGTCCCACACCCCCGCGGTTCCGCTCATCGCGTACGGGACGGACAGCGGCAAGGCCGTCGACTCCGCCCCCCAAGCAGCGCTGCCGCACGCCTCAGCAGCGATCATCCTGGAGGTCGCCCCCGTGCAGACCCAGACCCTCGTACAGAACGACAGCACGACCACCGGCGGGACCGTCCGGCCGGACGCGGAGACCGGGGTCCTGGTCGCCGTGCCACCGCAGCACGTCACCGAGAGCCGCTCCGAGCCCCCGGACGGGCCGTCCGCCGCCGCGCTGGACGGCACCGAGTCCGTCGAGCCCGCCGAACCCCCCGCCCGCGCCCGTGCCGACACCAGCGGCCCCACCTCCGACCTCTTCCGCCAGTACCTCCGTGAGATCGGCCGTATCCCGCTGCTCACCGCCGCCGAGGAGGTCGAACTCGCCCGCCGCGTCGAGGCCGGACTGTTCGCCGAGGAGCGGCTCGGCGGCACGCCCACGCCCGACAACGCCCTCGCCCTCGACCTGGACCGCCTCGTCGTCATGGGCCGGATGGCCAAACGCCGGCTGATCGAGGCCAACCTCCGCCTCGTCGTCTCGGTCGCCAAACGGTACGTGGGCCGCGGCCTGACCATGCTCGACCTCGTCCAGGAGGGCAACCTCGGCCTGATCCGCGCGGTCGAGAAGTTCGACTACGCCCGCGGCTACAAGTTCTCCACGTACGCCACCTGGTGGATCCGCCAGGCCATGTCCCGCGCCCTCGCCGACCAGGCCCGCACGATACGGGTCCCCGTCCATGTGGTGGAGCTGATCAACCGCGTGGTCCGGGTACAGCGCCGGATGCTCCAGGAACGGGGGTACGAGCCGACGGCGGAGGAGGTCGCCGCGCATCTCGACCTCGCGCCGGAGCGGGTGGGGGAGGTGCTGCGGCTCGCCCAGGAACCGGTGTCGTTGCACGCGCCGGTGGGGGAGGAGGACGACGTCGCCCTCGGTGATCTCATCGAGGACGGTGACGCGGCGAGCCCCGTGGAATCGGCGGCGTTCCTGCTGCTGCGTGAGCATCTGGAGGCGGTGCTGTCCACGTTGGGGGAGCGGGAGCGGAAGGTTGTGCAGCTGCGGTACGGGCTTGCGGACGGGCGTCCGCGGACGTTGGAGGAGATCGGGCGGATCTTCGGGGTGACGCGGGAGCGGATTCGGCAGATCGAGTCGAAGACGCTGAACAAACTCCGGGATCATGCGTTCGCCGACCAGCTTCGGGGTTACTTGGACTGACCGGGGCAGGTGGGGGGTGTCGGGTGTGGAGTGCCGGGTGCGGGTGGGTGGGGGCTGGTCGCGCAGTTCCCCGCGCCCCTGAACGGCGTGGCCCACCCCCCCGACACCAGAACCCGTCAGTCCACCTCCGCCACCGCCTCCGCGAACTGGGCCCGGTACAGGCGGGCATACGCCCCGCCCGCCGCCACCAGCTCCCCATGCGCCCCCTGCTCCACGATCGCGCCGTTCTCCATCACCAGGATCGTGTCCGCGTCCCGGATCGTCGACAGGCGGTGGGCGATCACGAACGACGTCCGGCCGTGCTGGAGCTTGGCCATCGCCTTCTGGATCAGGACCTCCGTCCGGGTGTCCACGGAACTCGTCGCCTCGTCCAGCACCAGGATCACCGGGTCGGAGAGGAACGCCCGCGCGATGGTGATGAGCTGCTTCTCGCCCGCGCTGACCCCCGTCCCCTCGTCGTCGATCACCGTGTCGTACCCGTCGGGCAGCGTCCGTACGAACCGGTCGGCGTGTGCCGCCCGCGCCGCCTCCTCGATCTCTCCGCGGGTCACCTTCCGCGCGGCCCCGTACGCGATGTTCTCCGCGATCGTGCCGCCGAACAGCCAGGTGTCCTGGAGGACCATGCCGATCCCGGAGCGCAGTTCGTCCCGGGACATGGTGGCGATGTCGGTCCCGTCGAGGGTGATCCGGCCGCCGGAGACGTCGTAGAACCGCATCAGCAGATTCACCAGGGTCGTCTTCCCGGCGCCCGTCGGGCCGACGATGGCGACCGTGTGGCCCGGCTCCACGGTCAGCGAGAGGTCCTCGATCAGCGGCTTGTCGGGGTCGTAGCGGAAGGAGACGCCCTCCAGCGCGACCCGTCCGCGCAGCTCGGCGGGCCGGGCGCCCGGCTTCGGGTCCGCCGACTGCTCCTCGGCGTCGAGGAGTTCGAAGACCCGCTCGGCGGACGCGACCCCCGACTGCACCAGGTTCGCCATGGACGCGACCTGCGTGAGCGGCATGGAGAACTGCCGGGAGTACTGGATGAACGCCTGCACATCACCGATGGACAGCGCCCCGGAGGCGACCCGCAGCCCGCCGACCACCGCGACCAGCACATAGTTGAGGTTCGACACGAACATCATCAGCGGCTGCATGATCCCGCTGTTGAACTGCGCCTTGAACCCGGCCTCGTACAACTCGTCGTTCTGCTCGGCGAACTGCCCCGCCGACTCGTCCTGGCGGCCGAACACCTTCACCAGGGTGTGCCCGGTGTACATCTCCTCGATGTGCGCGTTCAGCTTGCCGGTGGTCCGCCACTGCGCCACGAAGTGCGGCTGGGACCGCTTCCCGACCCGGGTGGCGACCACGAACGACAGCGGCACGGTCACCAGCGCCACCAGCGCCAGGATCCACGACACGTAGAACATCATCACCAGCACACCGATGATGGTCAGCACGGAGTTGATCAGCTGGCCCATCGACTGCTGGAGGGTCTGCCCGATGTTGTCGATGTCGTTGGTGGTGCGGGAGAGCACCTCACCGCGCTGCCGCTGGTCGAAGTACGACAGCGGCAGCCGCGACAGCTTGGTCTGCACGTCCTCCCGCATCCGGAACATCGTCCGGTTCACGGCCCGGTTCACCAGCCGGGTCGCCACCGCCATCAGCAGCCCGGCGACCAGGAACACGGCGAGCGCCAGCAGCAGCACGTGCCCCACCGCGGTGAAGTCGATGCCCTCACCGGGCGTGAAGTCGGTGCCGGACAGCATGTCGGCGATGCGTCCGTCGCCGCGCGCCCGCATGTCCGCGAGCATCTCCTCCCGGGTCGCCCCGGACGGCATCTGGCGGCCGACGATCCCGGCGAACACCAGGTCGGTGGCGTCCCCGAGGATCTTCGGCCCGATCACCGACAGACCCACGCTGATCACCACGCACACCAGCAGCGCGTAGATCGTCAGCCGTTCCGGGCGGAACTGGCCGACCAGCCGTTTCGCCGAGTTCTTGAAGTCGAGCGAGCGGCTGTCCGGGCCGGTGCCCGCCATCATCCGCCCCACGGGCCCGGCCATCAGGCAGCCTCCGCTTCCGTGAGCTGGGAGAGCACGATCTCCCGGTACGTCCCGTTGTCCGCCATCAGTTCATGGTGGCGGCCGGTGCCGACGACCAGCCCCTCGTCGAGCACGATGATCCGGTCGGCGTCCCGGATGGTCGACACCCGCTGCGCGACGATCACCACCGTCGCCTCGGAGGTCTCCGCGGCGAGCGCGGCCCGCAGCGCGGCGTCGGTGGCGTAGTCCAGGGCGGAGAAGGAGTCGTCGAAGAGGAAGATCTCCGGGCGCTGGACCAGCGTCCGCGCGATGGCGAGCCGCTGCCGCTGACCACCGGACACATTGGTGCCGCCCTGCGCGACCGGCGCGTCGAGCCCGCCCTCGAGCCCCGCCACGAACTCCCTGGCCTGCGCCACCTCCAACGCGTGCCACAGCTCGTCGTCCGTGGCGTCCGGATTGCCGTACCGCAGATTGGTGGCGACGGTCCCCGCGAACAGATACGGCCGCTGCGGGACGAGGCCGACGGTCCGGGCCAGCAGCCGCGGCTCGATCGTCCGTACGTCCGTGCCGTCGACCAGCACCTCTCCGTCGGTGGCGTCGAACAGCCTGGGCACCAGCCCGAGCAGGGTGGACTTGCCGCTGCCGGTCGAGCCGATCACCGCGGTCACCTCGCCGGGCCGGGCCACCAGATCGACGTTCTTCAGCACCGGCTCCTCGGCCCCCGGGTAGCGGAAGCCCGCCCCCCGGATCTCCAGATGCCCGTGCCGGCGCAGCTCGGTCACCGGGGCGACCGGCGGCACCACGCTCGACTCCGTCCCCAGGACCTCCTGGATCCGCTCGGCGCACACCTCAGCGCGCGGCACCATCATGAACATGAAGGTGGCCATCATCACGGACATCACGATCTGCATCAGATAGGACAGGAACGCCGTCAGATCACCGATCTGCATCTGCCCGCTGTCGATCCGGTGCGCCCCGAACCAGACCACCGCGATCGACGAAAGATTCACCACCGTCATCACGATGGGGAACATCAGCGCGAGCAGATTCCCCGACTTCAGCGATACGTCGGTCAGCTCGCTGTTGGCCTGCCGGAACCGCTGCTCCTCGTATCCGTCGCGGACGAACGCCCGGATCACCCGGTTGCCGGTGATCTGCTCGCGCAGCACCCGGTTCACCGTGTCGATCCGTACCTGCATGGACCGGAACAGCGGGCGCAGCGCCCGCACGATCAGCGTCACACTGAGCCCGAGCACCGGTACGACGGCGACCAGCACCCCGGACAGCGGCACGTCCAGACCGAGCGCCAGCACGATGCCGCCGACGCACATGATCGGCGCCGACACCATCAGCGTGAAGGTCATCAGGGCCAGCATCTGGATCTGCTGGACGTCATTGGTGGTGCGGGTGATCAGTGAGGGCGCGCCGAAATGCCCCAGCTCACGGCTGGAGAACGACTGCACCCGGTCGAAGACGGCGGCCCGGACGTCCCGGCCGAGCGCCGCCGCGGTACGGGCGCCGTAGAACACGGCCCCGATGTTGCAGACGACCTGGGCGAACGAGATGCCGATCATCACGGCGCCGTAGCTCATGATGTAGCCGGTGTCGCCGGTGACGACACCCTTGTCGATGATGTCCGCGTTGAGGGTGGGCAGATAGAGCGTCGCGCAGGTCTGGAGGAACTGGAGCAGCACCAGCAGGACGATGGGTTTTCGGTAGGGCCTGAGATAGGTCCGCAGAAGTCGTATGAGCACGCTGGGGTCTCTCGGAGTCGGCGGGGTGAGGGCGGGAGTCGTCGCCCTAGGCCCCTATCGTCGGACACTCCAGTGGCGTTACCTCAACCGATTAAGCCGTCAGCGGTGCCCGCCGGGGCCCGATGCGGTCCGCTTCCTACCGGACTCTTACGTTCCGTGGTCGGTGCCGTAACCCGTCACACCCGGAATGCACCCGGATGAGTCTGCTCCCGCACCGACACGAACTGCTGCCGCACCGCCTGTCCCACGGCCAGTTCCGCACCGGGGTCGAGCACCTGCGCCACGGCCCCCTGCCATACTGGCGGGGTCCGCGCGTCCAGCGTGCCCTGCGACACCCCGAGCGCCCAGGCCGCCTGCCGCGCGGCACCGATCGCCCCGTAGTCGGCCGGCTGCACCACCACGACCTGCGCCCCGAACAGCGCGGGCGCCGCCGCCTGCACCGCGGGCAGCTCGGCCGCCGGGCCCAGCAGGAACACCCGCCGCACCTCCACCCCGCGTCCGCGCAGCACGTCCAGCGCGTCCGCGAGCCCGCACAGCATCCCCTCGAACGCGGCCCGCGCGAAGTGCTCCGGCTTCATCGACTCCCGGCGCAGCCCCGCCAGCGTGCCCGCGGTGTGCGGCAGACTCGGCGTCCGCTCACCCTCCAGATACGGCAGCAGCACCAGCCCGTGCGCCCCCGGCGTCGACTTCATGGCCAGCTCGGACAGCCCCTCCAGATCCCCCACCCCGAGCAGCTCGGCGGCCCCGCGCAAGGTCCGCACGGCGTTCAGCGTCGTCACGACCGGCAGATGCATCCCGGTCGCGTCCGCGAGCGAGGTGATCATCCCGCTGGGGTCCTGGAGCGCCTCGGGATGCACCGCCATCACCGACCCGGACGCCCCCAGCGACACCACGGCGTCCCCGACGCCCAGTCCCAGCCCCAGCGCGGCGGCCATCGTCGAACCGGTCCCCGCGGAGATCAGCAGCCCCTCCGGGGTCGTCCCCGCCGCCTCGGCCGGACCGATCACCTCCGGCAGCATCGCCTGATGCCCGAGCGCCAGCTCCACCAGATCCGGCCGGTACGTCCCCGCCGCCGGGGACCAGTACCCCGTCCCCGAGGCCCCGCCCCGGTCCGTGGTCCGGCGCACCGGCCGCCCCAGCAACTGCCACACCAGCCAGTCGTGCGCCTGCATCAGTACGGCGGCCCGCCGCGCGTTGTCCGGCTCGCTACGGCTGAGCCAGCGCAGCTTGGTCACCGGCTGCGCCGCCTGCGGCACACACCCCACGGCATGTGCCCACGCCTCCCGGCCGCCGAGCGCGTCGATCAGATCGGCGGCGGCCACCTGCGCCCGCTTGTCCCCGCCGACCAGCGCCGGACGCACGGTGTTGCCCTGGGTGTCCAGCGGGATCAGCGCGTTCTGCTGCGCGGACACCCCGATCGCCTGCACACCCTCCAGCAGCCCGCCCCCGGCCGCCTCGCCCAGCGACAGCAGCCATGCCTGCGGATCGACATCACTGGTCCTCGCACCGCCCTCGGGCAGGGGGTGCGGCGCGACCCCGGTACGCAGCACGGAACCGGTGTCCGCGTCACAGACGACGATACGAGTGGAATCGGGTGAGCTGTCCAGCCCGGCGACTATCCCCATACCCCTGATTTTGCCGTATCGACGGAGCACCCCCGGCCGGACCGCCGAGGTTCCCCGCGAGCGGGTCGTCTACCGCCTGCGCCTCACGTGGCGCTGCTGCCCCAGTCGTCCTCCGCGCCCGCGCCCGCGGTGCGCTCCCGCAGCGAGCGGACCCGCTCGGCCACCGAGTCGGGCATCCGGTCGCCGACCTTCTCACTGACCGCGTGGTACGCCTTGCCGGCGATCTCCCGGCCCTGCTGCGCGGCGGTCTCGGCGGTGTTGCGCACGGCCGGGTTCTCGGCGAACTGCCGGGCGGACTTCTTCAGCTGCTCGTAGCGCTCGCGTCCGGCCCTCGTGCCCAGGACGTACCCCACCGCGAGTCCGGCGGCGAACATGAGCTTGTAGCGCACGGCGTCCACCCTTTCTTGACGTGTCCAGCAGTCGGCGTCGGCCCGGGGGAACCGATTGGCGGAGCACCCCCCTGCTTGCGCTAATGTATGTGTCGCAGCGAGCCCGCGCCCCCTGGCGAATACCCAGGTAGGTACGTTCGATGCAACGAGGCATTCCTCCGTAGCTCAATTGGCAGAGCAGCCGGCTGTTAACCGGCAGGTTACTGGTTCGAGTCCAGTCGGGGGAGCTCGGTCCTCCGTAGCTCAATTGGCAGAGCAGCCGGCTGTTAACCGGCAGGTTACTGGTTCGAGTCCAGTCGGGGGAGCCTGGTGAACGAGGACCCTATAGGGGTCCTTTTTCATGTCTGGCGGAACCGTTCGCGGCGGCGCGGAGTCCTCAGGTCATGAACGCCGTGGGAAGCCGACCATCCGGAGCAGGAGATCGTATGAGCGGCTATGCTGCGGCAGACGGCGCGCACAAATGTGCGCGACACGCCGCTATGGGGCGGTAGCTCAGCCGGTTAGAGCAGCGGACTCATAATCCGTCGGCCGTGGGTTCGAGTCCCACCCGCCCCACCATGACGTGCCATCGCAGGAACGTTCTGACCTGTAAGGCATCCCAGTTCGGGGCTAGCCACGCGGAAACGCGTCCCTCTTCAAGATCGCTAGCTGGCCCGCTGCTGGCCCGAGTGCCAAGCGATCAAGAAAGAGCACGGCCCCAGTCAGCGGCGAGAGCAGACCGGGGCCGAACTGGCGTCCCTACTGGGCGGGCTGGCCGCTACCGGGGCAGGTCTCCCGGGTACCCGCCCGCTGATGGTGCGCGGCCGGCTGTCCGGGCGCGGCTCCGACCCCGGCGCCGCAGACGGAGCATGAGCCCGAGCACTGGCCGGGATCGAATCGGGTGCCGGGGCGGTGGTGCAGGCATTCCATATCAGGCTCCTCACGCAGTGGTGGTGCTGACTGGACGTGCTGTGCAACCCCCCGGTCCGGACCAGGGTCCCGCCAGGCCGGGGAGGGTCTAGAGCTTCCGCACGAACGCGCGGGCGGTGTTGTGGAAGAAGACGGTCACGCCCTCGTTGCCGGGGCGGGCGCCCTCGCGGGTGGACCAGCGTTCGATGCGGGCGATCTCGGGGGATTCCGCGCGGCCGATCGCGGCGGCCATCCAGCCCTCGGTGTTGTCGCCGGGGACCGGGTCGGTCCAGGTGGCTGGGGTGCCTTGCTGCGGTTGGTCCTCGTGTTCGTGGCGCTCGCCGTCGGCGAGCTGGCCGACGATCCCCCAGCGGGACTCCTTGCCGTCCACCACCACGACCAGGCCGTTGGGGATCTTCGACTCCCCTGCGTCGGCGAGGGTCTGGACCTTGGTGACGCCCGGGGTGCTCTTGAGGGTGTCGAGGGCGAAGGCGGCGAATCGGCGGGAGCGCATGGGCATCAAATCCTCTCGGGGCGGACCGCGCCAGTCTATGAGCGGCCCGCCGCCGACATGCCGGGCCGGGTATTGCCGTCCGCCCCGGGCTCAACCTCCAGGGGAGCCCGGGGCGGGGTCAGCACCGTCCGCCCTTCGCCGACCTGAGGGGCGGACGGCGGTTCATGGGGCGGCCGTCGGGTCTTTGGCCGCCCGGTACGCCTCCCACAGCTGGTCGGCCGTGACGCACACCTCGCCGTCCACTGCGCAGACTGGGCAGTCCCGGACGTGGTTGCCGTAGGCGAGGTGCGCCCGCTGGGTGGCGGTGTACTCGATGTCCGCTCCGACGCGCTGCATGTAGCCGGCGCCGCTGCCCTCTCGCCACTCCCAGACAGCGGGGCTCATGCCGACCCCTGCGGGTGGTGGCGCCTGATGAGGACGGTCATGTCGATCGCGCGGGCCAGATCCCCGGCCGCCGTCGCCCGCTCCCGGTCGGCGGCCCGCTCCACGCACTCCTGGCAGTCGGCGGGCGGCTCGACCACGGGCAGGGGCAGGCCGAGTGTGACCGGCGGCTCCTGGAATCTGCGGCGGTTCATGGCCGCCACCCGCGCATCAGGTAGCGGAGGGCTACACCGGTCGTGCAGCTGCCCGCGTCCCGGATGCAGGGCTGGCACAGGGGCGCGTGGTCCTGGAGCGCCCGGTAGGCGTGGGCCCCGGTGTGCCGTCGGCAGGCCCGCGGGAACCAGTGGCGGCCCTCGTCGTGCTGCTCGCCGAGGTCGACAGCGGTCTCGGCCGTGAGGGGTTTCTCCGTCGCGCCCCAGATGCAGACCGCGCCGCGCGCCTGGTCGGACGTGAGCGCTTCCAGCAGGGGGAGCGCGAGGAGGTCGAGTACCTCGGGCGGGATGTCCTTGGCAAGTGTGCTCATAGGAGGGCTCCTCGCTGGAGTGAGTGTGCCAGCCGCACAGCGACTTCCGCCCGGACGCGGCCCAGGTCTACGAGTGCGAGGCTCGGTGAACCGGGATCGACTGCGAGGGATGGCAGCACTATGCCGAACTGATCGAGTGCGGCCCGGAGAGACTCGACGGCAGTGAAGGGGTCGACGCTGGGAGCGTCGTTCAGTTCGTGTCCTGGGGCCATGAACGAGACGGTATGGAGCGGTAGTTGGCCTAGACGAGACGCTTTTCTTGATTTTTCTCACCCCTTCCCTTGCTTCCCTTGCTTTTTCTCAGGAGGGTGGGGGAGCCCCGTAGCTTCAGACCCTCCGCGTGAGGATGCTGGGGTGATCAGGTTCCGACGAAAGGACTGGTCATGGCCCGACGGCTGCGGTTCAACGGGACGGGCAGCGGCGAGGGAAGCTGCCCCGCGGTGCATGAAGACCTCGACAGCGGTGAGGTCATCGTGCACGGGCCCCGGCTCACCGACCCCGTGGCACTCGCCCAGCTCCAGCACATCGACGAGGACGAGATCCCGATCGTGATGCCGCGCAACACGCTGATCGACTTCGGACCCCGGGACAGGGACACGGAACCCCGGATCTTCACACCGGACCAGTTCGCACGGCTCTTCGAGAACTTCCAGCACAGCGCGTGGCACCTGGAGATGCGTCAGCGCTACGCCGTGGACGAGGTCACCGAGACCTACGCCCAGTTCGCGCGCGGCGAGCAGCCTGTCTGGGACCTGGAGACGCCCTGGAGCCGGATGATCCGCGCGAAGACCCAGGACGGCGCATACGTCGGCCGGGTCCGGATCGTCGACGCTCCCCCGACGCCCGGCCAGCTCTACCTTCTCGCGCACGCCGAGAAGAACGCCGCGCTGGGCGAAGAGGTGGGGAACATGTGGCGGGCGGACGCCGAGCGCGCGAACCTGCCGAACGAGGACTTCTGGATCTTCGACTCCCACATCGTCGCCCTGTGCCTCTTCGACCAGGACGACAACCTCACCGGAGCCGAACTGATCACCGAACCCGCGCGGGTCAACCAGTACAACCGGCTGCGGGACGTGGCCCGTCACTACGCCATTCCCTACGAGCAGTTCAACGCCCTGGTCCACGCGCAGGAGTAGCGGAAGCGAGTATGGGCGGGTGAGCACCGACTACCAGAAGGCGCGCGAAGCGCTCGGGCTGCGGCTCAGGGAGCTTCGGCTGACAGCACCCGACGGTCAGCTCACCGGTACCGCACTGGCCCGTATTCTCGGCTGGCCGAACTCGCGGATCTCCAAGCTGGAGCTGGGCAGGCAGACGGCGACAACCGAGGACCTGCGCCAGTGGGCGGACGCGTGCGGTCAGCCCGGGGCATACGAGGAGTTGCGGGCCCGGCTCGCCGGGTTCGAGTCGCACATCCGGTCCTGGCGGCGGCAGCTCGCCACCGGGCACCGGCCCGTCCAGGAGGCGCACAACGAGGCCCAGGCCAGTTCCACCGTGCTCCGGGCCTGGGAATCCTCCTGGGTCGTCGGAGTCCTCCAGACCCCCGACTACGCGCGCGCCGTACTCACCCGCTCCGCCGAACTCCACCAGTCGCCCCGAGATGTCGAGGCAGCGGTGCGGGCCCGGATGAAACGGCAGGAACTCCTCTACACCGGGGGCAGGAAGTACCACATCCTCCTCTGGGAGCCGGTGCTGCGCTCCCTGGTCTGTTCGCCTTCGGTGCTCGCGGCCCAGCTCGATCGCCTCTCCGGTGTCATCGGCATGGACAGCGTCGAACTGGGGGTCGTACCGCTCGCCACGTCGTTGAAGGTCCCGCCCGGCACCGGCTTCTGGATCTACAACGACCAGCAGGTCGTGACCGAGGTCTGGCACGCCGAGATGTGGCTCGACGACGCCGACAGCGTCGCCCTCTACCTGCGCACCTGGAAGACCTTGAGGGAGTCCGCGGTCTATGGCTCGGAAGCCCAGAACCTGATCAGCGCAGCGCGGCGCTCACTGCACCCGCGCTGACCCCCTGAAA
This sequence comes from Streptomyces sp. NPDC048290, assembly GCF_040652095.1. Classification (NCBI taxonomy): domain Bacteria; kingdom Bacillati; phylum Actinomycetota; class Actinomycetes; order Kitasatosporales; family Streptomycetaceae; genus Streptomyces; species Streptomyces sp. NPDC048290. The sequence continues at coordinate 96,666 of NZ_JBEZLM010000012.1, read as the reverse complement.
CCCGGGAGTGGATTGCATTGAGCACGCACACACAGTGGACCGAGCGGATGCGCGACGGACTTGCCCCGCTCCAGCAGCAGTCCGTGCCGCGCTACCAAGCAACGGAACAGTTCCGGGTGTACTCCTCGACGGTGGTCCCCGGCCTGCTCCAGACCGAGCAGTACGCTGCTGCGGTTCTCCGCATCGCGGCTGACTTCAGTGGGCGCCCCGATACGGAGAGCGTCGATGCCGCCCGTGCGCGAGTCGAGCGCTCACGCGTGCTCCACGAACCTGGCCGCCGGTTCGACTTCGTGATCGAGGAGTTGGCACTCCGGAGCCAGGTCGCATCCGAAGAGGTCATGAACGCCCAACTGGGCCAGCTGCTCGCCTCCGCGGACCTTCCGGAGGTCTCGCTCGGCATCATCCCCACCACCGCCCGCCAACGCATTCACTGGACGGAAGAGACCTTCCACATCTTCGACGACACGCTCGTCGCCATCGAGCTGGTCTCAGCCTCGGTGGAGATCACCCAGCCGTCGGAGATCGCCTTGTACGTCAAGGCGTTCGAGCGTCTGGGGAGCATGGCCGTGTACGGGGCGGATGCGCGGACTCTGATCCTGCGGGCCATCGGAGCACTGCACTGACCCGCAGCCCCCAGGGCTTAACAACCGGCTGGCATTTATGCCGGGAACTATGCTTTCCGCAGGTCAGCGGCAGGGTGTAGCAATCCGCGTCATGTTATTACCCCGTCTGCTACACCCCCGGACACGCCAAAGCGCCCCCTGCCACGGGCCACCGAATATGCGTAGTCGTCACACGAAATGCGCACCCAAGTCGTCTCATCTCGCCGAGGGGGGTGTTCCGTGAGCGGGCGGGCCGTTCTCCCCGGGCTGGGTGTGGCGGGGAGCCGGTCGACCTACGGGTTGGGTTTGGGGTGGTGAGGGGGCGCGGGCGGGCGCGCGGAAGCCCGGGTGGGCGCGTGGGAGTGCGGACCGCGCGCGGTGATCACTCCCGGGCAGGCTCCCTGCGGACGGCGTGACCCCGGTGCGGGCCCCCGCGCAGGTCCTGTCCGGGCCGCCTCCACCACGTTCTGGAACGGCAGAGGGAGATCCATGAAGTTCTTTCGGCCTCGTGGCCGGATGCGCCGTCCACTGACGGCTGTGGCCCTGGCGCTCGGCCTGCTCGCCGCCACACCCACGCCCGCGCCCGCCATCGTCGGCGGAGAAGAGGCATCGATGCACGAGTTCCCCTGGCTGATCGGCATCATGCTGGACCAGAGGCCGGGTGTCTTCTGCGGGGCGTCGCTGATCAGCGACCGACTCGTCCTCACCGCCGCCCACTGCGTCCAGCCCTTCCAGGGCCACGCCGTGGCTGCGATCGCCGGCGAGCACAACCTCGGGAGCTTCACGGAAACGTCCGCCACCCGCATCGTGCGTGTCACCAAGACCACCGTCCACCCCAACTACAGCACCGAAGAAGCGGTCAACGACATCGCCCTCCTCGAAGTCGAGTCCAGCCTCGCCCCCTCCGGCCTCTGCGCACCGCGCAACCCGGACAGGCCCCGCGCGGACGCCGTGAGAGTCGGCGCCATCTGCCTGCCCGATGCCTTCCCCACCCTCGACCCCGCCGGGCCCGGCGCCACCGTCAACGTCGCCGGCTGGGGCAGGAAGTGGGACGAAGGCAGGACACCCGAGGTGCCGCACCATGTCGACCTGGAGGTCGTGCCGGACCAGACCTGCGCCCGACGCTACCCCGGCTACGCCACGGCCACCCAGTTCTGCACCTGGACCATGGGCAAGGACTCCTGCCAGGGGGACAGCGGCGGACCGCTCATCCAAGGCTCCCGGATGCCCGGCAGCACCCGCCTCGCCTACGCCCTCGTCGGCCTGGTCAGCCACGGCCGCGAATGCGCCTCGACGATCGACCCCACGGTCAGCACGGACGTCGCCGCCTACCTCCCCTGGATCAAACAGGCCGCCCCGCCCGACACCGTCTGGCCCGTGCCCCGCGCCTCGTAGCCCCAGGCTTGCCGCAGGCCGGGGCGTAGCCCGGCCTGCGGGGGATCGGCGGCCGGTCGCACTATCCGTGGTCGTTCCCGCCGACGGTCGCAGGACTCAGCGGACGGTGTCCGGGCAGCCGACGGCGGACCGTAGCGAGCACGGCTAGGCCGTACGCGCGGGTCTGGCAGGAACCCCTGCGTGCGCAGGGACCACTTCTGCCATGCCGCCTTGGGCCCCAGCAGCTTGGGACCACCCCTGCGTGCGCAGGGACCACACATCCGAGGGCCGCCTTCAGCCCCCGTGATCCACCCGCCGCACCTGGCCACCACCGCTTCCTGCTCGGTTCTGATCACGGCATGGCCACATTTCCTTCACCGTGCCTTTACGGAGTGCATGATGCCTCTCTCCGTACCGAACCGCCTGAGGGGACCATGAGAACCCGAACCGCCCGTACCGCTCTGAGTGCCGCCCTGATCGCTCTCGCCGCCCTCGCCGTCAGTTGTGGCGGCGACGAACCGGTCGCCAGTGCCGAGTCGTGCAAGACCGCGCTGCGGGAACAGTTGTCCGCGGCCACCGCGACGGATGAGGAAGGCAGTGCACCGGCCGAATGCGACGGCCTCGACGAGAAGACCCAGGAGCGCGTCGCCCGTGAGGTCACCAAGGAGTGGCTGGAGAGCGATGAGGCCGACAAGATCGCCGAGGAGGCCGCGAAGGAGGCGGAGGAGGCGCTCGCCGACAGTCCTGAGCCCAGTCTGCCGCCCTCGCCCACGGCGACGGGGCTGACCGAGGAGTGCAGGGCCTGGATCAAGGCCGAACTGCTCGACGCCACCGACGGGGTCGACGGCACCGCCGGGTACGGCGTCTGCGGGAACCTCAGTGACGAGGAACTCGACAAGGCCATCGAGGACGTTTCGAACGAGGTCGTCGACTCCGGTGCCACGGTGAATCCCTGACCGTGGGTGAGTGACCCGTCGGCGGGGCGCGCGGTGCCCGTGCCCGGTCCTTCCGGCGGAAGGAGACGTGCCGTGCGCACGATCGTCTGATGCGGCGTCGCCATCGCCGTCGCGGGTGGCGGCGTCATTCTTGCCGCACAGCCGTCCATCGGGTGGACGGTCGCGGTCGCGGTGGTCGTCGCGTCGCATGTGTAGCGCGTACCGCGCTCAGCTCGCCCGGCGATGCCTTGTCCGGCTGATGGCGTTGCTCAGGCGTGACGGCCCTCGGTCAGGACGCGGGACGCCTGGGCCGTCGTTGAGGCGTTTGCGCAGTTCAGTGGCTTCGGGTGGTTTCTCTTCGCCGCCGTTGCCGGGGTTCTGTATCTGGCCGTTCCCGTCGGGGGGACCGCGGTCGTGCTGTTCCTCTCCTTCGGGAGGCAGGGGGCGTGGGTCCGGCGCTCCCCCCTTCTCCTCCGCTTCTCCTCCGCCGCGCGGAGGTCTGCCTCTTTGATACCCCCCTGGGGTATGTTACAGTGCGGCATCCGGATACCCCCTAGGGGTATCAGAAGAGTGGAGGGGTGGAGTGATGTCCGACGTCAATCCCAGACGGTGGTGGGCGCTCACCGTGCTCGCCGCCGCGCAGTTCATGGTGATCATGGATACGTCGATCATCGGCGTCGCGCTGCCCGAGATGCAGAAGGATCTCGGGTTCTCGCAGGGCGAGTTGCAGTGGGTCTTCAATGCTTATGTGATCGCCTTCGGGGGGCTCCTGCTGCTCGGTGGGCGGTTGTCCGATCTGCTCGGGGCGCGGCGGGTGTTCAACGCCGGGTGGGTCGTGCTGATCGCCGGGTCCGTGGTCGCCGCCGCCGCGCAGAGCGCGTGGGTCGAGGTGGTCGGACGGGCCGTCCAGGGGGTCGGGGGAGCGCTGATCGCGCCCGCCGCCATGACCCTGCTGATGATGCTCTTCGCCCACGATCCTCGGGAGTTGGGCAAGGCCATGGCCCTGTACGGGGCGGCGGCTCCGGCGGGCGGGACCGCCGGGGTGTTCCTCGGCGGGGTGTTCACCGAATGGCTCAGCTGGCCGTGGATTTTTATTATCTATGTGCCCATCGGGGTCGCCACCCTCGCCGCCACCAAGGTGCTGCCCGCCGTGCAGGGGCGCCGGGGCGGGGTCGATGTGCTCGGTGCCGTCGCCGTCACCGCCGGGCTCGCGCTCGCCGTGCTCGCGGTGGTGCGGGCGCCCGAGGTCGGGTGGGGTGCCACCGCCACCGTGCTGCAACTGACCGCCGCAGCCGTGCTGCTGGTGCTGTTCCTCGTGGTCCAGCGGTCCGTGCGCGAGCCGCTCATGCCGCTCGGCATCTGGCGGGTGCCCCGGCTCGGCTCCGCCAACCTCGCCATGACCCTGCTCGGGGCCGCCTGGATTCCCATGTGGTACTTCCTGAATCTCTATCTTCAGCAGGTGCTCGGGTACGGGGCCTTCGCCTCCGGGGCCGCTCTGCTGCCGATGACCGTGCTGCTGATGGTCTTCATGACGCTCATCACCGCCCGGCTCCTGGGGAAGTTCGGCGCCAAGGCGCTCATCGGCACCGGGCTGCTGGTCCTCGCGGGCGGGCTGCTCTGGCTGTCCGCCGTCGAACCGACCGGCACCTTCCTGGTCGACGTCCTGCCCGCCTCGCTGGTCGCCGCCCTCGGTATGTCGCTCGCCTACATCCCGGCGATGATGGCCGCCATGTCCGGCGCCCCGCAGGAGCAGGCCGGTCTCGCCTCCGGCATCGTCAACACCACCTACCAGGTCGGCTCCGCGCTCGGGCTCGCCGCGCTCACCGCCGTCGCCACCTCCCAGGGGGCCGGGCAGCTCGGTGATCTGCCCGCGCTGACCGACGGTTTCAGCGCCGCCTTCGTCTGGGCCGCCGTGATCGCCGCGGCCGGCGGGCTCATCACCCTCGTCGCGATGCGGGGGGAGCGGGCCGCCGTGTCCGGGGCGGAGGAGCGGAAGCAGGCCGTGGGGGAGGAGGTTCGGGGCTGAGCCGGTCCCCGGCCGGTTCTCCGTACGGCTCCACAGCAGAAGGGCCGCCTCCCTGAGAGGCGGCCCTTCTGCTGTGCGACAGGGTTTGATCAGACCATGACCGCGCGGCCCGCGTACGCGTAGCCCGCCTCGTCCACCGTCTTCGCTATCAGGGCGTCCAGCGCCTCGTCCGGCTCGGTGGTGGTCGTCACCGTGACCAGGCCGGTGCCGATCTCGGCGGTCACCTCGGTCACCTCCGCCAGGTCGCCGACGGCCTTGGTCACCACGCCCTGGCAGTGGGCGCTGCCGATGCCTTCGACCCGGTAGACGGTCGTGATCTCGGCGGGGGTGTGGCAGCTTCCGTCCGTGGTGCAGCAGTTCGACATGTCGTTCTCCAGGGAGAGAGGTGGGAGGGGTGGGTACACGTCCAGGGGCACATACCTGCTAGGGGTATGTGCCCGACTGAGTTCATGTATACCCCCCTCCCGTATTTGTGGCAAGCTGTCCATGTGCTTGCGCCGCATACCCCCCTGGGGTATGTTTCAGGTGGTTGGCCGATATCAGCGGCCGACGGCAGCGGTCAGTACCAGTCAGTCGGGAGTCCGTCATGAGCAGCGCAGCGCTTCACGTACACGCCGGTCACCAGGGGCATGGGCACGGGGGTGGTGGCGGTCGGTATCTGCTGGAGCTGGGGCCGGTCCGTCTCGCCGCCGGGGAGGAAGGGCTTCTGCGGTTCCGGGTCGTGGGGGACCACGCCGGGCGCCCCGTCCTCACCTCGTACCAGGAGCAGCACGGCAAGGAGCTGCATCTGATCGTCGCCTCGCGGGATCTCACCGTCTACCGGCATCTGCACCCGGTGCGGGGCGAGGGCGGGGAGTGGACGGTCTCCGTCGCGCTGCCGAAGGGCGGGGACTACCGGGTGTTCGCCGACTTCCGGCCGGTCGGTGGTGACTCCGTCACCGCCGGGGCCGATCTGCGGGTCGGAGGTGCGGGCGAGTCCGCGCCGCTTCCCCCGGTGGACGGTGTCTTCGTGACCGATGGGTACGAGGTGCGGCTCGACGGGGGGCTGACCGCCGGGGACGGGGGCGGCCTGGTCTTCTCCGTGAGCAAGGACGGGCGGCCCGTCACCGATCTGGAGCCCTATCTCGGCGCCTACGGCCATCTCGTCGCCCTGCGCGCCGCCGACCTCGCCTATCTCCACGTCCACCCGGACGGTGAGCCCGGCGACGGCCGGACCCCGTCCGGACCCGAGGTCTCCTTCCACGCCACGGCGACCGCTCCGGGCGCCCACCGGCTCTTCCTGGACTTCCGGCACGACGGCGTGGTGCGCACCGCCGCCTTCACCGTGGACGCCTGACCCGGCCGGGGTCAGTCAGGGGCGGGTCGCCGCGAAGTACGGCATCGAGTCCAGGTTGGTGACCTCGACGTTCTTGCCGGTGCGCGGGGCGTGGATCGCCTTGCCGTCGCCGATGTACAGGCCGTTGTGCTGGTTGTCGTTGTACCAGTAGATGATGTCGCCGGGCTGGAGGTCGCCCCGGGCGACCTGGCGGCCCGCCGTGTACTGCTGGTTGACCGTACGGGGCAGCGAGACCCCCGCCGAGGCCCAGGCGGAGCCGGTCAGGCCCGAGCAGTCGAAGGAGTCGGGCCCGGTCGAGCCCCACTCGTAGGGCTTGCCGAGCTGTGCGTACGCGAACTCGATCGCCGTACGGGCCCGGCCGCTCGCCGCCCCGTCGTAGGTCGCCGGGGCGTCGCTGCTGCCCGTCGCGCGGTCCGCCTTCTCCTCCGCCGCCTTCAACTCGGCCCGCTGCTCGGCGGTCAGTGAGTTCAGCAGCTTCTGGGCGGTGCGCAGCTTGCCCTGGATCTCGTCCTTCTTCTCGCTCATCCGCTCCTGCGCCGTGCGGGCGGCCGTCAGCTTCTCCATCGCCTCCGCCCGGGTCTGCGCGATCTCGCGCTGCTTGCGCTGGAGGCTGTCCAGCAGGGTCCGCTGGCGTTCGCTCGTGCGGTCCACCAGGGACGCCTGGTCCAGGAAGTCGTCCGGGTCGGCGGAGAGGAACAGGCGCACACTCGGGTCGAGGCCGCCGTCGCGGTACTGCGAGGCGGCTATCGGGCCCATCTCCGCGCGGATCTCGTTGATCTCCTCCTGCTGCCGGGCCACCTCCTCCTGCGCCTTGTTGGCCTCCTCCTGGAGGGTCTTCCGCTTCTGCTGGGCCTCGTTGAACTCCTCGGTGCTCGCCTCCGAGTCGTGGTACAGCTCCTCGACGTCCGTGCGCACCTGCTCCACGGTCGGCTTCGGCTCCGCCTGGCTCTGGGCCGTCGGCAGCAGCGAGAACGCCCCCGCGGAGGCGGCCAGGACGGCCAGCCGGGGCGCGGTCGGCGGCTTGGGGCGGCGGTGGGTTCCCATGCTGCGGCTCACATTCCAGGAGGGGAGGTGTGCCGAACAACTTAGTAGATTCGTAGATTGGGGGGCAATGCGGGGGCCGCGGGCTTCCCGGGCTTCCCGGGGTGCCTGGGGCCGGCGGGGCTCAGGTGAACGGGGTCGGTGCGCAGCCGAACAGCAGCGGGATCAGCGGAGGCAGCGCCGCCCCCGCCCCCAGTACCGCCCGCAGCACCGGATGCGGGCGCCGCTGCGGATGCAGCACCCGGCGCAGCCGCACCAGCGCGCTAGGACCGCCCACCGCGAACGCCCCCGCCGGAACGGCACGCGCCGCCGCCATCTCGTACATCGCCGTGGCCAGCAGAGTGCGCGAGTGGTGGTGCAGCGCGTGGTCGTCGGCCGCCATCTCCAGGAGTACGGCGGTCTGCGCACGGGCGTGCCGGGCCAGCGGCAGCGGTCGGCACAGCCGGGCGAACGCCTCCACCGCGGCCAGCGCCAGATGGTGACGGCCCGTGATGTGCGCCCGCTCATGGGCCAGTACGGCGGCGAGCTGGCCCGGGGAGAGCAGCCGCAGCGCACCCGCGCTGACCACGATCCTCGGACGGTGGCCGGGGAGGCAGTAGACGGCGGGGACGTCATGCTCGACCACCGTCGCCGACAACTGCGGGGCGCGGCGGCCCACCAGGTCCAGGACCCTGCGGTGGCGGGCGCGGGCCCGGCGGCCCCGGAACAGTTCCACGCCGACGGCGCCGACGGCGGTGAGCACGACCGCCGACGGGAGCGCCACCGTCAGCCGGTCGGTGACGGTGGGGTCCGGCACGCCCGGCGCTGGCGTCAGACCGCACCAGTGCAGGAAACCGACCAGATCGGCGTGCAGATGCTCGGTGGGCGCCGCGAGCTGGTGCGCGGCCAGGGCGACGGCCAGCACGAACGAGACGACCAGGCCCTGCCAGACGGCCACCGCCAGCACCGGGGCTCGGTACGGCCACCCGGCGCGCAGCAGCAGCCGGGGCGCCACCAGGCCCACCAGCGCCGCGTACCCGAGCAGGGGGAGCGCCGGGCTCACGGGCCGCCCCGCCGCCCCACCTCGCGCAGCGCCTCCCGCAGGGCGCTGATCTCCTCGGGGTCCATCTGCTCCACGAAGTGCGCCAGCGCCACCGGACGGTCCTCGCTGGTGCCGAGCGCGTCCTCCATCAGCGCCGCCGCGTACTGCTCCCGGCTACGCACCGGGGTGTACACCCAGGCCCGGCCCTGCTTGCCGCGCACCAGCCAGCCCTTGTTGTAGAGGATGTTCGCCACGGTCATCACGGTGGTGTAGGCGAGCGGGCGCTCCTCGTTGATGTCGTCGACGATCTCCCGTACGGTCGCGGGCCGTCGCCATCGCCAGAGACGGTCCATGATCTCCGCCTCCAGATCGCCCAGCCGCCGCATCCGCCGCTCTCCTCGTCGCCCTCGCGGCCCCGTCGTCCCCGGGGTCCGTGCGTGTCGGTCAGCGCCATCGTAGGGCGGGCCGTGCGGGGTCAGGAGAAGCGGGCCACATACCGGCGCTGCCAGGGGGTCTCCACCGCGCGGGGCGCGTAGTGCGCCCGGACGTACGCCACCGCCTCGGCCGCCGGGACGCCGTCCAGGACCGCCAGACACGCCAGCGCGGTACCGGTACGGCCCCGGCCGCCGCCGCAGGCGACCTCCACCCGCTCGGTCGCGGCCCGCCGCCACGCCGTGCGCAGCGCGTCGGCGGTCGCCGCGCGGTCGGCCGGGAGCCGGAAGTCCGGCCAGCGCAGCCAGCGGTACTCCCACCCGACCGGTTCCGGAGCACGGCCCAGCAGATACAGGGCGTACGCGGGCTCAGGGCCCGGCGGCAGCGGGTGCCGCAGCCCGCGTCCGCGCACCAGCCGGCCCGAGGGCAGCGTCAGTACCCCGGGGTCCGCGGGGTTCCAGGTGGTGTCGGTCATCCGCCGAGCCTAGGGGGAGCGGCACCGGGGCGCCGGGAGCCGTGATCCGGTGAACGCCGGGGGGTCGAGGTATGTGTCCGGATGAACGCCGGGGCGCCGGGACTCGTGTCCGGGTGAACGCCGGGGCGTCGGGGTGCGTACTCCCTGCCGTACGGCCGCTGCCCAGGGACGGAGGGACAGGTGGAACGGGTGCGTGTGGCCGCCCTCGTGGCGGGCGCCGCCGCCGGGCTCGCCCTGCTGACCGGGTGCGGGGGCAGTGGCCCTGCCGAGACGGGGCCCAGCGCCGCGGCGCCCAAGGTGTCCGCCGCTCCCGACGCCGGGGTGATGGCGCCCGCCAAGGTCGAGGTGATCGCCGCGCTGACCGGCTGCGCTGCGGACATCCGGATCGAGGCCGACGAACTGCGCCAGGGCGTCTGCGCCACCGACGGCGGCGGGTACGTCATCACCACCTTCCCCGAGGACCGGCTCAAGGAGACCTGGCTCGACTCGGCGAGCGTGTACGGCGGCACCTATCTGGTCGGCACCCGGTGGGTCGTCGGCGCCGAGCCCGCACTGCTCGACGGATTCCGCCAGCGCCTCGGCGGCGACGTACGGGAGCTACGGGGGATGGGGCCGACCGTCGGGCCGTAGCGCCCGGTAGGCGTGCTTCTGCTCCGGGGCCCCGGAGTGGGAAGCTGGGGGGTCATGACGACCCTGAACTCCCTTGATCCATCGGCCGTCGCGGTCACCGAGGCGATCCGCACCGGCGATCTCGCGGCCCTGCGCGGACTGCTCGCCGACCAGCCCGGCCTGGCGTCCGCGCAGATCACCGAGACCGAGGACGCCGAGCGGGCCGGTACCCGCAGTCTGCTGCACATCGCCACCGACTGGCCCGGCCACTATCCGCGCGGCCCCGAGGTCGTCGCCCTGCTGGTGGCGGCCGGGGCCGATCCCGGCGCCCGGTTCGTGGGCGCCCACACCGAGACCCCGCTGCACTGGGCGGCCAGCAACAACGATGTCACCGCGATCGACGCCCTCCTGAAGGCCGGGGCCGACATCGAGGCGCCCGGCGCGGTGCTCGGCGGCGGCTCACCGCTCGCCGACGCCTGCGGCTTCGGGCAGTGGCGGGCCGCCCGGCGGCTGGTCGAGCGGGGCGCACGGGTCGGACTCGACGAGGCCGCGGCGCTCGGGCTGCGGGAGACCGTCGAGGAGTACCTCGCACGGGACGCGCCCGGCCCCGACGCCCTCGACCGGGCCTTCTGGAGCGCCTGTCATGGCGGGCAGCTCGATGTGGCCCGTCTGCTGCGGGCGCGGGGCGCCGACCTCGACCGGCCCGGCCCCGACGGGCGGACCCCGCTGGACATCGCGCGGGATCAGGACGCCGACGGTGTGGTGGCGTGGCTGGTGGGGGAGGGGGCCAAGAGCGCCGGGTGAGGAGTGGCGGGTGGGTCAGAGGGGGGACTGCCAGTCGGTACCCCCTCCCCTTGCTCCGTCGCCGTCGTCCCGCACGGTGAGGTGTACGGCCTCCCTGCCGTCCGGCAGGGGGGTCGTCGTGTCGAGGGAGATCTCCACCCGGGTGAGGGGAGGGTGGCGGGTCGTGGCGGTGGTCAGCGCGCGGTGCAGCACGGTGAGCAACTGGGCCGCGACGGACGCCGGGACCCGGGAGTCGATCGGGCCGGTGAAGCGCACCGACGGCGGGAAGCCCAGCAGCGCCGCCGCGGTCGCCGTCTCCCGCAGCACCTTGCCGCGCAGGGTGGTGGGAGCCTCGGCCGGTGGCTGCTGGAGGGCGTAGATGGTGGTGCGGACCTCCTGGATGGTCGCATGGAGTTCGTCCACCGCGCGGCCCAGCGTGTCGTGGACGGCGGTCGCGGACGCGCGGCGCTGGACGGACTCCAGCATCATCGCCGTCGCGAACAGCCGCTGGACCACCAGATCGTGCAGATCGCGGGCGATCCGGTCGCGGTCCTCGTAGACCGCGAGGCGCTCCTGCCGGTGCCGGGTGTCGGCGAGCACCAGGGCCAGCGCCGCCTGCGAGGCGAACTGGACCGCCAGCAGCCGTTCCACGTCCGTGTACGGGCGTTCGCCCCGGGCGCGGGGCAGTGCGAGGGTGCCGATGAGACGTCCGCCCGCCTGGAGCGGGAGCATCATGCTGGGGCCGAAGCGGTGCCGTACATGGGTGGTCATCCGGGGGTCGGTCGCCGAGTCGTCGATGAACACCGGTTCACCGCCGAGGAGTTGGACCAGGACGGGGCTGCCGGGCTCGATGGTGGCGCCCACGATGTCGCCGGGGTCGGCGGGGGCGGACGCGACGACGATCTCCATGCCGCCCTCCGCGGTCGCCTGGAGGATCACCCCGGCGGCGGCGTCGGCGAGCACCCGGGCCTGTTCGGCGACCGTGCGCAGGGCGTCCGCGCTCGCTCCGGTGAGCAGAGCGGTGGTGACCGCGGCCGAGCCCTCGATCCAGCGTTCGCGGTGCCGGGCCGCCGTGTAGCGCCGGGCGTTGCCGATCGCGATCCCGGCCTGGGCGGCGAGCAGCCGCAGCAATTCCGTGTCGGTGGGGGTGAGGGCGCGGTCGTCGGTTCCGCCGGTGAGCCGGAGCCGGGCGAAGAGGCGGCCGTCGACGTGGATCGGGACGTCCAGGGCGGGGGCGGTCGGGTCGGGGGTGGTCGGGTCGAGGACGGTCGCCCGGACGTCCGGCAGGCCGTCGCGGGCCGGGTCCGTCAGATCGAGACGGGCGTGCCGGGCGCCGGTGACCTCGGCCGCGCCGGTCTCGATGTGGCGGAGGGTGCCGGCCAGGTCGAGATCGGCGCCGACGCCGAGGACCGTGTCCAGGAGGGGGGACAGGAACGGGGAGGGGGGAAGGGGAGGGGAGGCCGGAGGTGCGGGGGGCGGTGGGGTCTCGGTGTGTTCGGGGGGCATGGTCAGGGGCCCAGCGGGTTCAGCTCCAGCGGCTGGATACGGCCCTCCAGCATCGCGCCGAGTCCCTGGACGGCGCAGAGGTCGGGGCGTTCGGCGATCTGCACCGGCATCCCGGTGGCCTGGCGGAGCATCTGGTCGAGCCCCGGCAGCAGCGCCGAGCCGCCGACCATCACGATCCCCCGGTCGACGAGGTCGGCCACCAGGTCCGGCGGGCAGTCGCGCAGCACCTTGCCGATGCCGTCGAGGATCGCGGTCAGCGGGGTCTGGATGGCGTCCCGCACGGCCGCCGTGTCGACGTGGACGCTGCGGGCGAGACCGGTGGCGACATCGCGGCCGTGGATCTCGGTGGACGTCGGGCCCTGCTCGGTCAGCCCGTTGCCGGACAGGGCGAGCTGGAGCGGGCGTACCGACTGGCTGGGCAGCATCAGCTCGTGCGCGTGCCGCAGATGCTGCACGATCGCCTGGTCCACGGCCTCGCCGCCGACCGGGACGCGCTTGGCGGTGACGATCGAGCCGAGCGAGAGCACCGCGACCTGGGTCGCCGCCGCGCCGCACATCAGGACCATGGTCGCCTCGGGCTGCTCGACCGGCAGTCCGCTGCCGACGGCGGCGGCGATCAGGGTGTCGACCAGTTCGACCCGGCGGGCGCCGAGGCCCACCAGGGTCTCGATGGTGGCGCGCTGGGCCAGCGGATCGGCGTCGTGCGGGGTGCAGGCCGCCGCGCGCAGCCGGGGCTTGCGGCGCAGGGCGCGGCGGACCTTGTCGCCGAGCAGATGGCGCAGCATCCGCTGGGCCATCTCGATGTCGATCACTGTGCCGCCGGAGACCGGGCGGACCACCCGGATGTAGTGCGGGGTACGGCCCGTCATCTGCTCGGCGAACTCGCCGACCGCGATCAGCGCGCCGGTACGGGTGTTCACGGCGGCGGCGGAGGGCTGATCGACGACCAGTCCGTCGCCCTTGACGTACACCCGGGTCCGCGCGGCGCCCAGGTCGACGGCGAAGTGGCAGCGGCGCAGCGCCTCCAGGCTGGCGGTCATGGTGGTCCTCCCGGGGAACGCGGGGCGGGCCGCCGGACGACGGGCCCCTGTCTGGAATCCTGCGTCGGGGGAGGGGGCGGCGCGCTTTGTGGGGGGCCGGGTGGGGGGCCACTGAATGGGGTATTTGTCGTATTTGTGTGATTCGGGTTCGGGGTGGCGGGGATCGTCCGGTTCAGAAGGTGTGGGCCGCCTCCAGGAGGGTGGTGAGGTCGGTGCCGAGGAAGGGCATGCCCGCCGCCGAGGCCGCGCGCTGCTCGGCCGACGCCGAGCCGATCACCAGGCAGCGGGAGGCCGGGACGCCCAGCTCCTCGGCAGCCCCCGACAGGATGTCCGGCGCCGGGGGCAGCGGCGTGTGCGCGGCGGTCCGGCCCGCCACCGCCGTGAAGCGGCTCGACAGCCGCTGCTGGTCGAGGAAGCTCCGCATCGCCCGCTCCGAGGCGTCTCCGACGACGCCCAGCCGCAGGTCCCGCCGGAGGAGCGCGAGCACACACTCCCTGGCCTTGGCCGCCGCCCACGCCCTGCGCGCTGCCGCGACCTCGATCTCCGTCAGTAGTACGTGCAACTCCTCGGCGTACGGCGTGTTCCGGAACGTCTCCAGCAGGTCCAGCGGATGCGGGCGCTCGCTGCGCCGGTGCGCCGCCGTGTCGTCGGGGCGCGGCAGCGGACGGCCTGCGAGGGAGCTCTCCGGCCTGCGCGCGTCCGCCACCAGCCGGGCCAGCGACCGCGCCGCCTCGGCCTGCTTGGCGGGCGTGTAGAGCCGGGTCAGGTTCCCGTCGAAGAACAGGAGTACGGCGTCCACCGCGCGCAGGGCCCGCTGTGCGGCGGCGACGGGGGGCGGGTAGACCAGGGAGACGTCCCAGCGGATGGTGCAGCCGGGGACCGCGTCGGGGGACAGCCGCCGGGCGAGTGCCTGGTCTGTGGGGAAGCCACGTCGGTCCAGCCCGTTCAAGGCTTTGGCCAGATGGGTACGCAGCGCCCGGTCCGCGTCGGCCCGGCCCTCCCGGATGAAGGTCTCCGGGTTGACGATCTGCCATACCGCCTCGCCCCGGGCGCGGACGTGACGCCGGGATGCAAGCCCGTGCGCGGATTCCTCCAGCGTGGTCCGGCGCTCGGTCATGTCGACCTCGTAGTAGTGGGACCCGGCGCGGAACACGGTCCGTGGGAACCGACTCCACGGGACCTGGCCCGGTGGCTCCGGGAGGTACGGCGGCAGCGGGTATGGCCCCCGGACCGGTGGCAGCGCCGTCCCGTGGTCCGCCGCGCTGAACAGCAGCGGCCCGTGCCCCTCGCCCAACCGTCCGCGTAGGGGACCCGATACGTCGATCAGCCCGTCCGCGCCTGACGCGTCCAGCGCGGCCTGGGCTGCGGCCCACTCCTCGTCCCATTGCCTGACGGACTCCCCGGTGAATTCCCAGAGGGACAGGATCAGCCGGACTCCGGCAAGCTCCTGCAACAGTTCCTCGAATCCGTCGACCGCCACGCGCAGCAGCAAGGGCACCGGGTCGCCCGGTACGCACGGCAGTGTGTAGCCGTCGCCCAGCTCACGCAGCGGAAAATCCGCCGGGTCCAGCCGTGCCTTCGCGACCAGCCGGGTCACCGCCCGGCCCAGCAGCGCGTGGACGTCCACGGCGTGCGGGCCGTCCGCGAGTTGGAAGACCAGCAGGCTGAGCTCCGGCTCAAGGCGGCCGTCGTCCTCCGCGAACAGCGCCTCGTTCTGCGGCAGCGGGCGCTCGCCGTCCTCCTCGTCCGGGCGCTCGAAACGGGACGGGGGTTCGTCGTCCTCGGTGTACGGCGTGAACTCGGGGGCGACCGGTCCGTACCCCTGTGGCTCGCCGAGTTCCTCGCGCAGTTCGATGCCCAGGGCGAGCAGTTCGGGGCTGGTGCCGCCGGACAGTTCGTACTCCTCGAAGACCTCCAGGGCCTGCTGGGTACGCCCCTGGCGGCGCAGGGCGATCAGATACAGGCGGCGGAAGTCCTCGTGGGACGGGTGCGCGTCGACCAGCGGGGCGAGGTCGGCGGCGGCGCGGTCCACCTCGCCGAGGTCCAGGTCGAGTTCGGCGCGGGTGCGGAGCAGGCCCAGCCGTAGCTGGAGGAGGCGGGTGCGGGCGGTCCGGGCGGCGGGGCCGGGCACGTTCTCCAGCGGGGTGCCGGACCGCCAGAGGGCCAGGGCGTCCGTGATCTCGGCGCGGGCTCTGGCGAGGTCTCCGGCCGTGCGCCGCTGCTCGGCCCGCCACACCAGGTCCTCGCAGTGGGTGACGTCGAGATGGTCGGCGCTGATGTGCAGCGCGTAGCCGTCCTGGGTGGTGGCGAGCGCGGCTTCGGGGCCCAGCAGGGCGCTCAGCTGGGACGTCTTCGTATCGATGAGATCTCGCGCGTTCCTTGGCCTGCGGGCGGTGCTCCTCATGCCCTGCCACAGCTCCTCCCTGCTGACCGTACGGCCGTGCTTGAACAGCAGGATGGCCAGCATGGCCTGGAGGTCGGGCGGGAGGTCGGTCCGGCCGGTGTCGCGCTCCACCTGCACCGCGCCGAGCAGCAGATAGCGGCGCCGGTCGTGGTCGGCCGCGGCGGCGTTCCCGGCGAGGAGCCGTTCCATGCCCCGGGCCTGGGACTCGGGCGACTCGGTCATCAACTCGCGGAAGGCGGTGGCGTACCGCTCGCGCAGCGACGGCGGCAGCAGTGTGAGCGACGCCCCCGTCCATGGCATCGGCACCCGGGTCGTCCCGCACACCAGGAGGAGCAGCAGGTTGCACAGGGACCACAGGTCCGCTGAACGCTCGTTCGGGCGCCAGGGTCGATCCGGTGCGCGGAGGAGGAGCTTGACCTGTCCGTCCGGCCGCAGCATCACCTGGGACATGCCGACGGCGCCATGGGCGCAATCCGCCGCGTGCAGGGCGGCCAGGGCACTCGCGAGCTGCCGGGCGAGCGACACGAAGAGCGGGGGCGGCAGATGCCGACCGGTTGATCCCACCAACTCGGCGAGGGACACACCGTCGACGTACTCCGTCACCAGGTACCCCACGCCGTCCTCGACACCGTGGTCGTACACCGCCGTCAGAAGGTCGTGGCGCAGCCTGGCGGCGCGGGCGAACGCCGCCCGGTCCGCCGCACCGGTGAGCGGCTCGTACGCCCGCAACACCACCGTCCGCCCCGTCTCCGTGTCCCGCGCCTCCCACACGGCGGCCGTCGGTGTCAGCCGCCGCACCAGCCGGTAGCGGCTCCGCAGCCGCGCCGGCAGCCCGTCCCCCACCCCCGTCAGCGCCCGCACGCTGTCCTCGCTCACCGTCGCGAACGCCGCCCCGTCCGCCACGGTCGTCGCCCGGTCCGACGCCCCCGGCGCGGTCGCCGTGAACTCGCCCGGTGCGCGGCCCGCCCGGCTGTCGATCAGTCCGCCGACCCGGGCCAGGAGGTCCGTCGTACGGCCCCGGTCGCTGCGGGGCAGGCCGCGCAGGAGCAGGTCGCGGACGCCCGGTCGGAAGGCGTAGGTGCCGGGCGGGCCGGGGGCCGTGGTGAGCAGGCCGCCGAGGACGACCTCGGCCAGGTGCTGGGGGCGCGGGTCGGGCTCCAGGGCCGCCTGCACCAGCCGCATCACCGGCAGCGCGGGACGGCCCACCGCCACATGCCCGGCCAGCCGGAACGCCTCCGGCGAGACGGTGGAGCGGAACCGCCGGACCAGTTCCTCGGGGGTCAGCCGGGTCAGATCGGTGCGGTGGCGGTCGTCCGCGTCCGGTGGGGTCCGGCCCAGCAGGGCCACCGCCGCCGGGTACGCGGTGCCGCCCGGCGCGGCCACCAGGGACGCCCAGTTGCCCAGCCAGTCCGGGTCCGGTTCGAGGACGGGGAGCGGGAACACGGCGGGGTCCGGCGGGAGGTTCTCCGGCACGTCGTACGGGGTGAAGGTCAGGGTCGCCGTGGGGGCCGCCGGGTGGGGGGCGCTCAGGCGGCCGGGGACGGTCGGCAGGGCCGTGTCCCGCCACAGGTGTTCCGGCAGCGGCTGGAGCACGGCGAGCGGCATCCGCCGGGCCCAGCCGCGCAAGGTGCGGTACCAGCGTTCGCCCGCCGGGCCCCGGCGCCACTGCGGCCCCGCGCAGTCGCTGATCAGCAGGGTGATCGTGCGGCCGTCGGCGGGCGCGTGGGCGGCCTGGCCGTGCACCGAGCCGTCGGGACCGGCGCCGTGCAGGGTCACCGTGCGGAAGACGCCGGACTGGGCGAGGGCGAGATGCAGTTCACGGACCAGGGGGCGCCAGAGGGGCATGGTGGGGCCGGTGTCGTGCACGAGGTGCAGCCGCAGCCAGCGCTCCCGGGCGGGGCGCAGCACCGGCAGCCACCAGCGGGGGTCCGCGTCCAGCCGGGCGATCCGGTCCGCCGTCGCCCGCTCGTCCAGCTCCCGGCCCACCGGGGCGTCCGCCCGCCGCTTGAGCGGCCGTACGGCCCGTTGCAGCGCCAGCGGGTGACGCAGCATCGGCGGGGCCGGGGCGAGCAGGGGGACATGACGGGGGCCGGTGCCGGTGCCGGTGGGGGAGGGGCCGGGGAGGTGGAGGGGGACGCGGGGGGCGGGCGTGAGGGGCGGTAGGTCCTTCGGGGGCGGGGCGGCGGGGGCGGGCTCGTCCGGTGCCTTCCTGAGGGGCGCGTCCGGTGCCTCCAGCCGGGGCTCGCCGGGGTCGTGGGCCTCGTCCGGTACCTCGGCCGTCGCCGGGGTCATCCGACCCGCCAGCCACAGCAGTTCGGCCAGCTCGCGCGGGGCCGGGCGGTCGCCGGAGCCCGCCTCGGCCAGCAGCGCCGCCAGCCGGGACAGCGGACCGGCGGCGGGCGGATCGGGCTGACCGGACGTACCGGCACCGGGCTGACCGGATGTACCGGCGGCACCGGGCTGACCGGACCGCCCCCGCCGCCCCGGCGTCTCGGCTGGGGTCACGGCGTCGTCCCGCCCGCCCCCCTCAGAAGGCATCCGTCCCCAAGCCCTGTCCCAGATACGGCATCAGCCGCTCCGCCAGCTCGTCCAGCGATCCGGCGTCCAGGTCGGCGGCCCCCGCCAGATAGACGGCGTTCAGGAGCTGGTCCGTGGCGAGGTCGCCGCCGCCCACCCGGGACAGGAACCGTTCGATCAACTGCCGGGCGTACGCGTCGGGTTCGCCCAGGTGGGCGCGGACGATCCCGGCGAGCTGCGCCTCGTCGGGCTGGCGCAGCCGCAGGGTGACACAGCGGCGCAGGAACGCGGGCGGGAACTCCCGCTCCCCGTTGCTGGTCAGCACCACGAACGGGAACGCCCGGCAGCGCACCCGGCCCCGCTCCACCGGCACCCGGGCGTCGGTGCCGTCGGCCAGCACCTCGGCGATCGGGGTGTCCCGGGCGGCCCGGACCAGCTCGGGGATCTCGTACTGCCCCTCCTCCAGCACGTTCAGCAGATCGTTGGGGAGGTCCAGGTCGCTCTTGTCGATCTCGTCGATCAGCAGCGCCCGGGGCCGGACGTGCGGCAGCAGTGCGGTGCCGAGCGGGCCGAGCCGCAGATGGTGCTCCACGCCCTCGCCGCCCTCGCCGTCGTCCGGGGCGGCGCGGCGGGCCGCGTACAGCCGGGACAGCGGGTCGTACTGGTACAGCCCGTCGTGCAGGGCGCTGCGGCTGGTGATGTTCCAGCGCAGTACCGGGCCGAGCCGCAGCTCGCGGGCCACGGCGTAGGCGAGCGAGGACTTGCCGGTGCCGGGCGGGCCGGTGACCAGCAGCGGGCGGCGCAGATACAGGGCCGCGTTGACCAACTGCACGGTCTCGGCGGTGGCCTGGTAGGTCTCGGCGCGATGGGTGCGGTCGGGGGACCCGGCCGACAGGTCGGCGGACTCGGCGGGCGGATCGAGTGGCGGCCCGCCGTCGAAGGCCCGCCAGGGCGGGGGGCCGGGCAGGCTGTCGATGCCGTCGTGCGGCTCGTTGGTGCCGGTGTAGACGGGCCACAGGGGCATGGAACGCGCGTCCTCTCGTGTCTCCGGTCTCGCTGGTCGTCCGTGTCTTCCCCGGGTCCCGGTCCGGTCAGGCCACCGGGGAGTGGTCGCAGGCCCTCGGCTCAGGGAAGCAGCGCGGATCGTCCCACAGCAGTTGGACGTCATGGGCCCAGTGTCCGTCCGGGTCGTCGTCGGCCGCGGCGGTCTCGCGCAGGGCGAGCAGATGGCGGGGCAGCGCCGCGGGCGGTACGTCCCGGACGGACGCGGCGAGCAGGTCCAGGAAGGCGCCGCCCGCGCAGTCGCCCGGGTGTCCGGGACCGGGGCAGCCCGAGCGCGGCCACAGCAGCACCGGTACGGGCGCGTGCAGCCCGACCTCGAAGTGCGGTCCGGCGGCGCCGGGCGCGCTGCTGTACGCGACCATCCCCACGGCGTCGTCCCGCAGCCGTTTGCGCAGGCCCGGCGGGCGTTCGGGGGTGTCGCAGGCGATCCGGTGCGGGGCGGTGCCCGGGTCGGCGTCCAGGTGCCGCCACTTCCGGGTGAGCTGGTGGCGCAGCCCCCCGCTGCGGTGCCGGGAGCGGTCGGCGACCACCAGGGGGTAGGCGCAGCCCAGCGGGGTGGGGTCGTCGGCGCCGCGCGCCCAGCGGGCGACCGGCTCGTTCAGCAGATCGCGCGGCAGCACGAACGCCAGCAGCTCGTCGGCGTCCGGCGCGAGCTGGGTGAACGCCTCGTCCACCCGCTCCTGGACGTACGCCCGCACCCCGCCGCGCGGCAGCCGGCCCGCCCCGACCGGGCGGCGGTGCCCGTCGCGGTAGGCGAAGACCTCGACGGTGACCTGGTCGGGGCCCGCGCCGCTGTGCTCGATCTCGACGACGATCGGCGCCCAGACCGGGGCCGGGGCGGATGCGGATGCGGATGCGGTTGCGGGCGCGGGCGCGGGCGCGGGGCGGGCCGGTTCCGGGGCGAGCAGCCGCTCCAGCAGCCCGGCCAGCCGGGGCACGGCCTGCGGATCGGCCACCTCCCACTGCACATAGGCGGCCATCCGCTCCAGCGAGCCGAAGCCGCCCTGCGGCACCGGCGGCCCGAACTCGCCGACCGCCTCCACGTACAACTGCTCGGGGCGGTGCGGCAGCCCGGCCCGGCGGGCGCGCCGCACCAGCCCGTACAGCCGGCGGCGCAGCTCCGGGCGGTGGCCGTCGGTGGGGACCAGCTCGCCCAGGCCGTACCAGTGCCGGGCCATCACCTCCGTCGGCAGCATCCGGCCCACCCGGGTGTCCGCGGCGCCCGCGACCGAGGTGACCATCCCGACCACCGTGCCGTCGGCCAGGGTCACCGCCGCCCCGCTGAAGCCGCCCGCCAGCGGCTGCCCGTGCCCGGTCAGCGCCTCCAACTGCACCCACTCCCCGGCGATCAGCGGCCCCGGCAGCGCCCGGTACGAGGCGACCATCCCCTCGTCGTAGCCCCGGGGGAACCCGTACGCCACCAGTTCCGCGCCCCGGGCCTCGGCGCCGGGCGGCGCGAACTCGGCCGGGGCGAGCGGCACCTCACGCGCCAGCTCCAGTACGGCGAGGTCGCCGGGGTCGGCGGCGCCGCCCCGCCAGCCGCCGCGCACGGCGACGGACGCGGGGACGGCACCGAGGTCGGCGCGGTTCGGGAAGCGGACGGTGACCTCCGCCGCCTCGCTGCCCCGGACGACATGCGCGCAGGTCAGCACCTGGCGCGCGGAGATCAGGAAACCGGCGCCGACATCTCTGCCGCAGTCGATCCTGGCGTGCCAGGCGTCCGTCCTCATGGCGCCGCCTGCCTCAGAGGGCCGTCGCCGGGCTGTCGCCGGGCCGGTCCGGCGCGCTCCCGGGCGTCCAGGTCAGCCTGACCACGAGATGGCCCTCGGCCGCGCCCTTGGCGATCACCGCTCCGGCCTCGGCGCTCAGCTTGACGCCGAACTCCAGTTCCACCGCGTCCGGTTGCAGGCTGCCGTCGCGGAACACCCGCAGCGCGGACGCGGCGGCGGCGCGTACCCCGCCGAGCGCGCTCTCGAACGTGCGGGCCGCCTGGGCGGGACCGTCGCCGCGCGAGACCAGCCGGGCGCCGGGGTCGTCCGGGTCGCCCTCCACGACGATCCGCGCCCCGTCCTCGGTCGTGAACTCCACCAGACCATCCATGCGCCCTACGCTCCCCCGTGGTACCGGCGTCCGCCCTTGACGAACTCCATTCTTACGGAGGTCACTTCCCGGTGTCCCGCCGTTCCGGCCGGGAGGGGCGGACAGGTCCCCGGACATGCGGCGGCGCCGCCTCCCTGGGACGGGGAGGCGGCGCCGCGCGGGACTCTTCGTGACGCTTCGAACCGTCAGACCAGCCAGCCGACGAAGTGGACGAGACAGGCGACGATGTCGGTGAGAAGGTTCATGATCGTGCTTTCTCCTTGCAGAACACAGAACGTGTGGGACCTGCGCATCGCTACGGTATGCATCCCGTCGCTCGCACACCGTGAGTATCGTCAACCCCACGCGCCCCGGGCCACCCTCACGGGCGACGATCACCTGTTCCAGGGAACAACTGATCGCCTGTTCGGTCCCGGACGACCCCCAGCGCCGCCAAGTCCTGTGGGCGGATGCGGAGTTGGTCCGCCGTGGCCCGTACCTCGCCCGGTCCCCGCTTGAGGATCTGCGCGGCGAGTTCGGGCGCGATGACGGAGAAGTAGCTGTCCGGCGTGGCGTATGTGGCGCCGGGCGCCGCCAGCGCCAGCGCCCCGCCCGAGCCGCCCTCGCCGATCACCAGCGTGGTGACCGGCGTCCGCGCGGCGGCCACCGCCGCGAACACCTCCGCGATCGCCGCCCCCGCCCCCTGCCGCTCCGCCTCCGCGTCGTTCGCCGCGCCCGGGGTGTCCACCAGCGTCAGCACCGGGATGCCCAGCCGCCCGGCCAGCCGGATCAGCCGGGCGGCGGTGCGGTACCCGGCGGGCCGGGTCGCGGCCCCGGTCTGCGCCGCGTAGGCGACGACCCGGCCGCCGTGCGTGCCGAACCCGCACAACATGCCGTCCGGGTCGGTGCCGCCGCAGCGGTCGCCGCTGATCGCCGCCCGCTCGGTGAAGTAGGCGTCCAGATAGGCGTCGGCGCGGGGCCGGTGCGGGGCGCGGGCGGCGGTGACCGCGTCCCAGCCGGTGTCCGGCGGGGCGGTGGCGCCGAGCGGGGCGGGCGGGGGAGCGGGGGTGACCTGGCCGTGTGCCTCCTTCCCGCCGTCGGCGTCACGCGTGCCGTCCGTCAGCAGTCGCAGCCAGCGCCCCAGGGTGGGCCGCAGTTCCTCGGGGCGGACCACCGCGTCCGCCGCGCCCGCCGCCACCTGCGCCTCGGCGGTGTACGCCGCCGGGTCCGCGTCCGCCGGGCGGACCCGGGAGCCCGCGAAGCCGACCTGCGCGCCGGGCAGCGCCAGGATCACGTCCGCGCCCGCGCCGAGCGTGGCCCAGCCGCCGCCGGTCGTCGGGTCGCGCAGGACGGCGATCTGCGCCAGCCCGGCCTGCCGGGTCAGCTCCGACTGCCGGGCCACCCGCTGGAGCTGGGTGAGCGCGACCATGCCCTCCTGCATCCGGCTGCCGCCGGTCGCGATCAGCGGCACCACCGGCAGCCGGTGGGCGCGGGCATACGCGTACGCCGCCTCCAGCCGGTCGCCGGTACGGGCGCCGAGCGAGCCGCCGAGGAAGCCGAACTCGAAGGCGATCAGCACGGCCCGGGTGCCCTCGACGTGTCCGGTGCCGCAGACGACGGACTCCTCCTCGCCGGTCCGGGCGGCGGCGCGGGCGCGGGCGGCGTCGTAGCCGTGCCAGCCGAGCGGGCCGTCGGGGGCGGTGCCCGGCCGGGTGGCGGGGCCGCCGGACTCCCGGATCTCCCGGATCTCCTCGAAGTCGTCCGTCAGCAGGGCGAGGAAGGCGCGGGCGGAGCGGCGGTCAGCCATGGCCGAGGGCCCGCTTCAGGATCTTCCCCATGTCGTTGCGGGGCAGCGCGGCCAGACGGTGGACCACCCGGGGGCGCTTGTGCGGAGCGAGCAGCCGGGTCACATGGTCGGCCAACTCCGCGTCGGACGGCGGGTCCTGGGCGTCGGCGGGCACGATCCAGGCGACGATCCGCTCCCCGAGATCGGGGTCCGGCTCCCCGGTGACGGCGGCCTCCCGCACGCCCGGGTGGTCCAGCAGGGCGTTCTCGATCTCCCCGGCGCCGATCTTGTAGCCGCCGCTCTTGATCAGGTCGGTGGCCCTGCGGCCGACGATCCGGACCGAGCCGTCGGGGTCGCGCACGGCCATGTCCCCGGTGCGGAACCAGCCGTCGGCGGTGAAGGCGGCGGCGGTGGCGTCCGGCCGGTTGAGATACGCGGTGAACAGGTTCGCCCCGCGCACCTCGATCTCCCCGACGCGCTCCGGGTCGAACCCGGCGGACCCCTCCGACCCCGGGCTCCCGTCGGGGCCGGGGACCGGTGTCCCGTCGTCCTCCACCAGCCGCAGTTCCACGCCGGGCAGCGGGACGCCGACGGTCCCGGGGCGGGCCTCGCCGTCCGCCCGTACGGCGGTGTTGATCAGCGTCTCGGTCATCCCGTAGCGCTCCACGACCCGGCGGCCGGTGGCGGCGGCGATCCGCTCATGGTCGCGCACCGGCAGCGCGGCCGACCCGGAGACCAGCAGCCGCGCCCCCGCGAGGCCCTTCACCAGCTCGGGCTCCGTGGCGAGCGCCTCGGCGATGCGGTGGTACATCGTCGGCACCCCGAACAGCATGGTCGCCCCGTCGTTCAGCTCCCGCGCCACCGCGGCGGTGTCGAACCGCCCCAGGTGCCGGACCGGGCCGCCGAGCCGCAGCGGTCCGAGGACGCCCAGCACCAGTCCGTGCACATGGAACAGCGGCAGCGCGTGCGTCAGCACATCGGCGTCCGTCCACCGCCAGGCGTCGGCCAGCGCGTCC
The DNA here is from genome assembly GCF_040652095.1 of Streptomyces sp. NPDC048290. Lineage (NCBI taxonomy): Bacteria > Bacillati > Actinomycetota > Actinomycetes > Kitasatosporales > Streptomycetaceae > Streptomyces > Streptomyces sp. NPDC048290. The sequence continues at coordinate 72,622 of NZ_JBEZLM010000012.1, read as the reverse complement.
ACGGTGGCGGCGACCGCCCGGCGGGGCAGCACCGCGCCCTTGGGCGGGCCGGTGGTGCCGGAGGTGTAGACGACGAGGGCGGGCGCGGCCTCGTCGGCGTCGTCGGGGGCCGCCGCGCTCCGGGCCGTGACGTCCACGTCGATCCGCGCCACCCCGGCGAACGCGCCGGGAAGCGCGGTGCCGGGCGCGGCCAGCACCGCGTCCGGGGCGGAGTCACCGAGGATGTGCGTCAGCTCCGCCTCCCCCGACCGGGGATTGAGCGGTACGGCGGCCACCCCGGCGGCCAGCGTCCCGACGACGGCGACCGCCGTCTCCAGCTCCGGGGTGGCCCAGACGGCGACCCGCCGGGCGCCCCGGACCCGCTCAGCGACCGCCCCGGCCGCCCCCGCGAGCCCGCCGTAGGTCAGGGACCGGTCGCCGAACCGCAGGGCGGGCCGTTCGGCGGGCGCGTGGCGCAGTGCCGGGAAGAGTGAGGACACGGGAGGTACTCCTTGCGTCGTCGATCGGGCGGCCGTGGACGCGCACTACACGGACGGCCTGTGCCGCAACGTACCCACGACGGCGACCAGATCCCCGGCGAGCCGCACTTCTGTGGCGTGGAGCACCGGGTGGGTGAGCCAGTGCAGCCGGGCGGTGTCGGGCCGTCCGTCGTACGACGGCGGCCAGGTCGTGGCGGGCGTGAAGTCGTCCACGACGACGGTCCCGCCGGGCGCCGGCAGCTCCGCGACCGGTGCCGGGGGGTCGTGCGGCGCCTTGCCCTGGCCTCCGCCGTCCAGCACCAGCAGCTCGTACGGGGCCCGTTCGGCGATCCGCCGCCAGTCGCCGGTCAGGACCGTGACGTCCGGGTGACCGGCGAACACGTCCGCCGCGATCCGGGCCCGCAGCGGGTCGCGTTCGACGCTGACCAGCCGGACCCCGGGCCGGGCGCCCGACGCCAGCCAGGCCAGCCCCACCCCGCAGCCCGTCCCCGTCTCCCCGACGGCCGTCCGGGCGGTGCCCGCCAGCGCCCGCAGCAGCCGTCCCTGTTCGGGGCGGCAGGAGTGTGCGAAACCGTGCGCGAGGGCGGCGGCGAGGGCCCGGCGGACGAGCGGCGGGAGCCCGTCCTCGCGGGCGTGCGCGGCCGTACCGTCGGTCGACATGCCCCCGATCCTGCCCCACCGCCCCCCGCGGTACCGGGGTCAGTCCGCCGGGCTCGGCTGGACGTCGGCGACCACGCAGCTGACGTTGTCCGGGGCGCCCGCCTCGTGGGCGGCGGCGATCAGGGCCGTCACCGCGTCCTGCGGGGTCGCCGCGGTGGCCAGGACCGTGCGCAGCACGGCGTCCGGGACGACCGCCGGGAGGCCGTCGGAGCACAGCAGATGGCGGTCGCCGGGGCGGGCCTCGCGCAGCCGCAGGTCCGGGGCAGGGCGTTCGGCGCCGGTGAGGGACTTGAGGAGCAGGGCGCGCCGGGGATGGGTGACGGCCTCCTCAGGGGTCAGCCGGCCCTCGTCGATCAGCGACTGCACCACCGTGTGGTCGTGCGTGATGCGGAACAGGCCGCCGTCGCGCAGCAGATACGCGCGGGAGTCGCCGATGTGGACGAGACCGAGGTGGGAGCCGGTCCACAGCAGGGCCGTGAGGGTCGTACCGGCGGCGTCCCCGCCGCTGCCGCCCGCCGTCGCCTCCTGCACGGCGAGCGTCGCGTCCTGGACCGCCGCCTCCAGCAGGTTCAGCACATCGCCCGCCGGGACCTCCGTCTCGTCCAGGCGTTCCAGGGCCTTCAGCGTCTCCACGGCGGCGGTGCTCGCCGGGCCGCCCGCCGGGCCGTAGCCGTCGGCGACGGCCAGCAGCCGGTCGCCCGCGTAGGCGGTGTCCTGGTTGACCGGGCGCACCAGGCCCCGGTCCGAGTGGGCGGCGTAGCGCAGGGTGAGCGGTGATGTCATGGCGGTGTCCTTCCGCGGTCGGTGCGACAGGTGGTCCACGAGGAAGGCGGCCAGGTCGCGACGCTGGGCCGTGTCCGACTCGACCCCGGCCCAGTAGGCGCGGATCTCCCGGGCGGCGGCGGCCCGCGGCAGCGCGCACACCTCGCGGATCCTGGCCAGCGGCATACCGAGCCGCCGCAGCCACGCCACCAGCCGGGCCCGTTCCAACTGGTCCACCGTGTAGTGGCGGTAGCCGGTGGCCGGGTCGACACGGGCGGGCCGCAGCAGGTCAAGCTCGTCGTACAGCCGCAGCGCCTTCGGAGTCAGCCGGGACGCCCGCGCGAACGCGCCGATCGTCAAGGTGTGGTTCACCTGGAAACCTCCTCCGGTTCCGGGAACGATGCTCGGGTCTGCCCGAAGGTGAAGGTCAAGCGTGGGGGCGGGGGCTGTTCGCGCGGGAGTTCGATGGTTAATCTGCCCGCTGTCCCATGATCGTGCAGTGGAGAGGAACCGTCCCCGTGTCGCGTATCGCCCTTGTCACCTGCCGGCCGGGTCCCGACACCATCGCCGACCCCGATCTGCCGGGGCTGCTGGCGGCGCTGCGGGCGGCCGGGGCCGACGCCGAGGCCGTCGTCTGGGACGACCCGGACGCCGACTGGGGCGCGTACCGCCTCGCCGTGCTCCGGTCCACCTGGGACTACAGCTGGCGGGCCGAGGAGTTCCTCGCCTGGACCGCCCGCGCGGGCGCGCTCACCCGGCTCGCCAACCCGCCGGAGGTGATCCGCTGGAACGCCGACAAGCGTTATCTGGGCGAGCTGGCGGCGGCGGGCGTCCCCACGGTCTCCACCACGTACCTCGCCCCGGGCGATCCGGTCACACTGCCCACCACCGCGGGGGAGTTCGTCGTCAAGCCCACCTCGGGCGCGGGCGCCCGGCTCGCCGCCCGCTACACCCCGGACGAGCACACCACCGCCGTACGGCAGGTCGAGCGGATGCACGCCGCGGGCTTCACGGCGATGGTCCAGCCGTACGTCCGGGCCATCGACACCACCGGGGAGCGTGCCCTCCAGTTCTTCGGCGGGCGGCTGATCCACGCCATCCGCAAGGGCCCGGTGCTCGCCCCGGGCACCCCCTACGACGCCCGCAAGGCCCCGCATCCGGGGGTCGTGCCCTGGGAGCCGACCGCCGCCGAACGCGCCGTCGCCGAACAGGCCCTCGCCGCCGTCCCCGGCGCCGCCCCGCTGCTCTACGCCCGGGTCGACCTGGTCGACGGCGACGACGGACGCCCGCACCTCATGGAGCTGGAACTGGTCGAGCCCCATCTCTTCCTGGATCTGCACCCGGAGTCGGTGAGGAAGGTGGTGGCGGCGGTGCTGCGGGCGGCAGCGGAGGGGGACTGACCGACTCGTCCCCGTCCCCGGCCCCGGCCCCGTCCCCGTTCACGTCCCCGTCCCACCCACCGCCGTCCGCTGGAGCAGCCCCCACGTGAACTCGGCGGTCACCTCCCGCCGGGTCCCCGTCCTGTCCGGGGCCGTGAAGGACAGGCCCCAGCGGGTGGGGGCCGTGCCCTCCAGGGGGCGGGCCGGGGGGAAGGCGCGGGCCACCTCGTCGACCGTGCAGGACCACGGGGTGAGGTCCTCCACATGGCACAGGGCAGGTGAGGGGGCGCCCGGGGCGCGGACCAGCCACTCGTTCCACACCGCCCGCTGCGGGCCGACCAGCACCTCGAACCGCAGCTCCGGCCAGAGCGGCACCGGCCACCGCCACGCCTCGCAGTCCAGATCGCCGACCCGGCGGGCGGTGACCGACTCCGGGGCGCCGAGGACCGAGCGGTAGCGGCTCGCGGCGGAACGGGAGCGCGGTGAGCGGACCATCGCCTGCCAGCGCTTGTTCGCCTCCCGCATCCCGGCGAGCGAGACGCCCAGCGCGCGCCGGGCGTCGTCCACCAGGTCCGGGTTGTGGTCGGCCATCCGGCGCAGCAGCACCAGCTGGAAATCGAGCGGGGTGAGCGGGGTGAAGCGGCCGTCAGCGCCGGGTGTGGAATCCGAGGACATACAGTCCATCGTGGCGCACCCGCTCTCCCCGCCCGACCCGTCGGCCCCGTCCGTCCCGACCGCCCCCTCCGTGCCCCGGCCGCCGGTCCTTCGGCAGGAACAGCACCGAGTTCACATAGCGCCGCCGCCGCACCGGCAGCGCCCGCCGGGCCAGCCCCACCGACGCCAGATGCCCGGTACCGGCCTGGTGGCTCTCCAGCTGGAACCCGGACAGCGGCACCCAGTGCTCGCCGGGCAGCACCCAGCCCTCGTACCCCAGCATCCGCAGATACGCCACCACCGGGCCCACCGGCTGGATCCGGGACTCCAGTTCCACGAAGAGCGCCGGGCGGTCCCGGGTGAGCAGCCCGGTCGCGCCGCGCAGCACGGCCAGTTCGCTGCCGTCCACGTCGATCTTCATGAACCCGACGTCCCGCAGCCCCAGATCGTCCAGCGCGACACAGCGCACCGGCACCGCGTGGCCGTGCACGTCCCGCCGGACCAGCGAGGACAGTCCGCGCGCCCCGCTGTCCCCGGCGGGCAGCCACAGCCGGGCCCGGCCGGGATGGTCCGCGGCGGCGGCCCGCACCACCCGCACGTTGGGCGGCGCGGTCCGCTCCAGCAGCCGGGCCAGCCGGGGCACCGGCTCCACGGTCACCACCCGCCGGGCCCGCGCGCTCAGCCGCCAGGTCCAGGGCCCGTACCAGCCGCCGACGTCCACCGCCGTACCGCAGTCCGCCGGGCACAGCTCGGCGAGCCGGGACAGCTCCGGTTCGAACCGCGGGTACACGGCCCGCGCGAGCGCCGCGACCAGCCGGTCCGGCAGCAGCCCGGCCACCCGGGACGCCACCGTCGGCGACCCCGGATCGCCCGGCCCGCGCGCCGCCCCGACGGCCGCCGCGCCCTCCCCGTCCGCCGTCATCGCGCGATCCGCTTCAGCAGCTCCCGGTGCTCCTCCTCGGCGATCTGCTCCCCGGAGGACGGCAGCAACTGCGGGACGCCGTCCACGATCGGGTAGCGGCGGCGCAGCCGAGGGTTGTACAGCGCCCCGTTCCCGCCCGCCTCCGTCAGGAGGTGCAGCGGCTGCTTGTCCAGCGGACAGGCGAGGATTCTCAGCAGCGGGTCGTCCGGCTTCATGGCGGGGTCAACTCCTTGGCACCGATGGGGGGTCGGGGGGCGGTGTCGTGCTTGGGCATGGCCAGCAGCACGGCGACCGCCAGACACGTCCCGGCGATCCGCAGCGCCAGCCGCAGCGGATCACCGGGCAGCGCCTCACCGAACGACAGGGTGCCCAGCACCGCCGTGAACAGACAGGTCACCGTCGTGCACACCGGCACGATCAGCGAGGCCCGGCACCGCTGGAGCGCCGCCTGCGACAGCACCAGCCCGAACGCGCCGGTGAACAGCAGCAGATACGGATACGGGGAGCGCAGTACGCCGCTGACGGCCCCGCCGAGCCCGGCGCCCGCGGTGAGATACCCGGACACGCCCTTGATGGCCAGCGAGGACACCCCGTACAGCAGCCCCACCGCGACGCCGTACTCCACGCCGGTGGTGGGCAGCCGGTGCCGGTGGCGGGCGCCGCGCTCCGCCGACCGGTACAGCCACACCCCGGCGGCCAGCGACGGCACGCACACCAGCAGCACCAGCGCGTAGGGGGCGCCTCGGCCGACCGTGTCGGCGCTCTCGTCCAGGGACAGCACCACCATCAGCAGCGCCAGCAGGATCGCGGCCAGCGCGTACCGCTCCCGGCCGCTGGTCTCCTCGCCCAGCAGCCGCGACGACAGCAGCACCAGCAGCACCAGACCGGACACGAACAGGCCCTGCGCGGCGGCGATCGGCAGCGTCCGGTACACCAGCAGCTGGGCGCCGAACCCGGCCGCCAGCGCCAGCGCCCCCACGATCCACAGCGGACTGCCCAGCACCAGCCGCAGCAGCTTCGCGGGCTGGCGCACACTGACCTCGGGCAGGTTCCCCAGCGCCCGTTTCTCCAGCACGAACCCGGTGCTGTACAGCACGTTCGCCAGCAGAGCCGCGGCCACTCCCCACCACACGGCCCGGCCCCTACGTCCGCCGGGCGTGCAGCAGCAGGATCGACGCCAGCGCCGGACGCGCGCACGCCAGCCGGTCGAGCCCGCGCAGCGCGCGCGGCACCCCGTGGAAGGGCGCCCCCGTCAGCCGGACCACCTCGAAGCCCGCCGCCGCCGTGAACTCCCGCAGCGCGCGGGCGGTGTACAGCCGCAGATGGCCCACCACCTGGGAGCCCGGACGGCCGTGGATGCCCCGCAGGCTGACCTCGGAGAACACCGGCTGCACCCCGGCCAGCAGCAGCGCGCGGTTGTACCAGGCGGCCAGGTTCGGGGTGGACAGCATCAGATGACCGCCGGGGCGCAGCACCCGCCGGATCTCGTCCAGCGCCGCGTCCGGGTCGACGAGATGCTCGATCACCTCGCTGAACAGCACGGCGTCCGCGCAGCCGGAGCGCAGCGGCAGCCCGCCGCCGGCGAGTTCCCCGCGCACCACGGACGGCAGCCGGGTGCGGGCGCGGACCAGCGCGTCCTGCGACCAGTCGACCCCGATGATCCGGTGGCCGCCGAGGATCGGGGCGGCGGTGGCGGCGGAGGTGCCGTCGCCGCAGCCGATGTCGAGGACGGTCGCCCCGGTGGTGCCCGTGAGCGCCGCCGCCAGGATGCGGGCCTGGCGTTCGGCGCGGGGCGTGCCGGACGCCACGGGGACGGCCGGGTTCTCGTAGAAGTCCCGCAGACCGGGCGGCGCGCTGGACGCGCTGGACGCGCCGGATGCGCTGGACGCGCCGGACGTGGTGGTGGTCATGTGCCGGCCTCCGTCGTGTGGAGGTGGTGGGCGAACAGGTCCAGCAGCCGGGCGCCGTCGTCGGGGCCGAGCAGGGTCCGCGACCAGCGCAGCGACAGATGCAGCCGCCCGGCCGTGGACGCCGTGGTGACGGTCAGTCCGCGCGGCAGCCGGGCCGGGGCCGAGAACCACACCGCCCGCGCCCGCCCGGTCTCCCCGCCGAAGTCCAGCGGATACGGGATACGGCCGATGTTGCTGAGCAGGGTGGTGGACGTCCAGGGCGCGGCGGCCCGGCGCAGCCCCCGGGTGGCCGCGCCCCGCCAGACCACGGGGACGACCGGCGCGGTCAGCAGGGTCGCGCCCCGGCCGAGCTGGGGGCGGCGCAGCGCCTTGAGGGCCCGGGTGCGGACGGCGGTACGGCGCAGCAGCGCGGGGATGTCGTCGGTGTCCAGCTCGGCGGGGGCGAAGGGGACCTCGACCAGCCGGGTGCCGTTGCCGATCGGCATGGTGGCGTCCCTCGGGCGGTCGTCCACCGGCATGGTGATGCGCAGCGGGCGGCGGGCGGCGCCGTGCTCGCGGTTCCAGTGTGTGAGGGTGCGGGCCGTGGCGACCATCAGCTGGTCGTTGACGGTGTACGCGGCGCCCTCGGGGCGGTGCGGGAGGGGGAGTTCGGTGACGATCAGCTCGTTGCCGAGGTCGGCGGTGGCGGGCGTGCCGGGCGCCACCCGGGCGGGCCGGGACCAGCCGGACGGGGTGCCGGGGGCGGGCCGCTCGGGCGGCTGCGGCCGGGTCGGCGGCGCGGTGGGGGAGTTGTCCCGGCCGCCGTACAGCTCCGCCGCCGTGGCGAGGACGCGCAGACAGGCGGGCCCGTCCAGGGCGGTGTGGTTGACGGTGAGGATCAGGGCGGTGGCCGGGTCGCCGGGGACGCCGGTCTCCCCGGCCAGGTCCACCACCTCCAGCCGGATGGGCGGGGACGCCGTCAGCGGCGGGGTCCGCTCCAGCGCCCGGCGCCGGGCGGCCCGCAGCGCGTCCCCGCCCGGCCCGGAGAAGCGGACCGGCTCCACGTCCGGCTCCGCCGTCAGCTCCCAGCCATAGCGGCGGCGGTACCAGGGGCCCGCCGCCTCCCGCATCAGCGCCCGCGGATGGCGCTGGAGCGCCTCGGTGAACGCCTTGCGCAGCCGCGGCGGGTCCAGCGGTCCCGGCAGATGGATCTCGATGTGGACGGTCTCCGGCTCCGCCGACTGATGGCAGTGCCGGGCGATCTCGTCCACGACGGGGAAGGGGATCGTCACGGGCGGCCCTCCGGAGCCCCGGCCGCCGTGCCCGTGCCCGTGCCGTTGCCCGTGCCGGTCCCTGCCCCCGGCCCGGTCGCCGTCCCCGTTCCAGCCGCCGCCCCCGGTGCCGCCTCCGTCACCGGCAGCCGTACCGTCTCGTCCGTGGCCGTCGCGACCGCCGCCTTCGGCTCCCGTACGCTCACCAGCGCCGCGAACAGCCCCAGCAGCGCCAGCAGTTGGGCCAGGGCCCCGAAGGACCCGTCCCCGGCGCCCACCGGCTGTCCCGCGCCGGTCGCCGCCATCACGCCCGCCAGCGCGAGCGCGCCGAGCGCCACCGGCACCAGCAGCGTGTGCCGCCGTACGGCCAGCAGGGCGAGGGCCGGGACCAGCAGCGCCAGCCAGCCCGCGACGATCACACCGACCACCGTCAGCGCCACCGTGCCCAGCCACAGACCGGGCAGCGGCGCCGGGCGCTGCGGGGCGTCCGGGTTGGGCTCGCGGCGCCGCCACAGGACGAGACCGACCAGTGCGGCCAGCCCGACGCCGCTGCCGATCAGACCGGCGTCGTAGGTGGTGGCGGGAGCGTAGGACAGCTCGATGGTGCCGCCCTCACCGGCCGGGACCAGCCAGCCCTGCTGCCAGCCGTCGAGCCGGACCGCGGTCAGCTCCTTGCCGTCCAGGGTGGCCCGCCAGCCGTCGTTGAAGTTCTCGTACGTCGTCACGTACGAGGCGGCGCCCGCGTCGACGGACAGCGCGCGCTGGTCGCCGAGCCAGTCCCGGACCTCGAGGCCGCGGTCCGTGGCGACCGGCGCCGCCACCGTGCCCCGGGTCAGGGTGAGGTCGGTGAGCAGCAGCGCCCCGCTGTCCCCGGACTCCACCCGGTGCTCCCCGGCGGGGAGTTCGAGCCGGTTGTCGTCGATGCCGCACAGGGTCAGCGCGACCCGGCGCCGCTCGGCGAGGTCGGCGACGAGACCGCTGACGCCGGTCTCGTAGAGGGTGCCGCCGATCGCCACGTCCGGGCCCGAGCCACAGGGCAGTTCGAAGGTGCGCTCGGGGTCGGGCTGCGGGGTGCGCAGATCGTCCAGCGCCGGGACGTATGCCTCGGTGAGGCCCACCGGGAGCTGGAGATCCTCGTCCACCAGCGGGTTGTGCAGGGTGAGCGGGGCGGTCCCGGTGACCGTGATGTCGAGCTGGTCGGTGGTGATCGGCGGGAAGCGCACCCAGCCGTTCTGGTCGACGGCGGCGATGGTCGCGCCGTGCGGGGAGCTGATGCTGACCTCGGTGGGCCGGGTGGTGAGCCCGCCCGCCCCGGCCAGCACCAGCTCGCCCACCTCGCGCATCTCGCCCCACTCCAGCCGGAACGACGCCTCGTCCCCGGCGATCCAGGACGTGGTGAGGTCACCGTCGGTGAGGTTGCGGGCGGACAGACCGGTGCCGAGCCGGGCCGTGGACGCGGCCGTGGCGGTGATCCGCCGCTCCTGGTCGGGGGCGATCTCGTAGAGCAGCCTGTCGAGTTCCTCGCCGGGGACCGCGACCGCGCTCGCCTCGACGCCGTACGTGCCCGCCGACTCCGCGGCGAACTCCCGGTGCAGGCCCGCCTCGGTGCCCGTGGGGGACATCCCGGCCGGGTCGGCGGTGCGGTGCAGGGAGACGATCTCGCTCGCCGCCCCGTTGCCCTCGGCGTCGGTCGGCAGCCGCAGCAGCCGGGTCACGACGACATCCGGCAGGCTGATCTCGGCGAAGCCCGCGCCGAGCAGCCCCGGCCGCCGCTCCACCGAGTCCACGATCGTCAGCTTCATCCACCCGGTCGCCCCGGGCGGCGCCTTCACCGACTGGGTGGACCCGTCCGCCTTCAGATAGCTGGTCCGCACCCCGCGCTCGGTCTCCACCCGCACCCGGGTCGGCGCGGAGCGCACCTCGTCCTGCGGCAGCGGCGACACCCGGAACGAGCCCGGCATGTCGTACTCCTCGGTGAACCCGATCCGCAGCCACTCGCCGTCCGGCGAGTCCGCCGCGCCCTCGGTCCACACCGTGTCCGGGTCCCCGTCGAACGCGTTCACCGGGTCGAACTGCGGCAGATGGAACAGCCAGCTCCCGTACGACGACGCCGACACCGACTCCGCGCCGCGCAGCTCGGCCACCGTCTGGTGCTTGGTCCCGGTCAGCGGCAGGATCTGGTGCGGTGCCTCACCCGGGTTCTGGAGCGCCCCGGCCGCGTTGCGCTCGTCCTTGGTGTACGTGTACGAGGTGTGCGCGCTGACCAGCCCGAACCGGGTGTCCGCCCGCCGCATCCCGTCACCGGTGATCTGGAGCGGCGGCGCCCCGAGCCCCGGGTGACCGTCCCCGGTGAGCACGCTCGCCCGGCCGCGCAGCCCGGACGCCAGCGGCAGCAGCGCCTCCGGTCCGCCCGACACCGTCGCCGTGTCCGCGACCGGCGCGATACCCGCCTGGCCCGGCCGGGGCACCTCGGCGCCGGACGGCCGGTAGATCTCCACCGCCCGCTGCCGCGCGTACAGCCCCTCCACCTGCATCGGGGTGTTCTCGGCGATCCGCCCGCCGGTCATCACCGGCCCGTACCCGGCGACCCGCTCGTACCCGGACTGCTCCAGGGTCCGCTTCACCGTGGTCGTCGGGGTGTTGCCGACCTGGTCGGGGTCCAGGTCGTTGCGGACGACGACGTAGTACAGCCCGGCCCGGCTCAGGAAGTCCGCGAGGCCCGGCACCTCCACACCGGTCTGGAGCGCCTGCTCCACCGCGTCCATGGCCCGCCGGTTGCCGGGCTGCCCGAACGGCACGTAGTCGCGCTGCCCCCAGCGGGACTCGCCGACCGCGTCCAGCGGCTGGTCGATGCTCGCGCCCCAGGTGTAGATGCCGTGCGCGGTCGCCGGGACCACCAGCGCTCGCGCGTCCGGCGACAGCTTCTCCAGTTCCTCGGCGGTCGTCCGCCAGTAGTCGGGGATCTCCGGGAACGACCCAGAGTTGAGGATCGACCCGTTCAGATACGGCCACACCAGCCCCGGCAGCACCAGCACCGCCGCGATCAGCGGGGCCCGGCGGCGGCCCGGCACCGCACGTGCCCCGCGCGGCTCGGCCGCCACCGCCACCAGATGCGCCAGCCCCAGCGCCAGCGCCAGCGCCACCCCGGTCTGGAACTTGTAGATGTTGCGGAACGGCGCCAGCCAGCCGTCCAGCCAGCCCTGCACCAGCCCGTGGAAGGGGGCGCCGAACGTGCCGCCGTACCCGGCGAGCAGCACCAGCGCGCACACCAGCACGGTCAGCACCAGCCAGCGCCGCTCCGGCAGATCCCGCCGCGCCAGCCCCGCCAGGCCCAGCCCGGCGGCCAGCGCCGAGCACACGATCACCACGACCGACGACACCACGGTCCACCCGGCGGGCAGCCAGGCGTCACCGAAGTGCAGATACGCCACCCAGTTCCCGGCGCCGCGCAGCGCCTCCGTCGCCGCCATGGTGTCGGTGGTGGTCCGCGCGGTCTCGATGTACGGCAGGAAGTTCTCCCCGTACGCCCCGAGCAGCAGCAGCGGAATCCACCACCAGGCGGTCGCCACGATCATCCCGGGCAGCCACCAGGCGATCAGCTTGCGCTGGCGCGGACCGGGCGGCCGGGTCAGCAGATACAGCCCGACCGGCAGCAGCGAGGCCAGCGTGGAGGCCGCGTTCACCCCGCCCATGAACGGGATGAGCAGCACCGACCTGAGCGCCGCGACCCGGGCGCTGTAGCGCTCGTCCACCAGCGGCAGCAGCACCCACGGCAGGAACGCGCCGGGCAGCGCGGCGGCCGACGTCGACCCGATCACCACGGTGAACACCGGCCACAGCGCGTACACCAGCGCCCCGAGCAGCCGGGACGTGCCGTTGCCGACGCGCAGCCGCTCGGCGAGGCGCAGCGCGCCCCAGAACGCCACCGCGACGATCAGCGACATCCACAGCCGCTCCGCCAGCCACACCGGCAGCTGTACGGCCCGCGCCAGCCCGTGGAACGGCAGCATCGGCCACAGATAGCCGACGTACTGGTCCTGGACCCCGCCGAACCCGGCCCGGTCGTGCCACAACTGGCCCAGGTCGGCCAGGAAGCGACCGGGGTCGACGGTCACCCCGAGCTTGGTGTCGAAGGTCTGCCGACCGGGCTGGACCACGGTGAACAGCAGAAATACCACGGCCCAGAACCCCAGCAGCCAGCGCCGCGACCGCGGGCCCTCGGGAGGACCCGCGCTGGTCGTGGTGGTGGGGATGGCTGCCGGGGGAGGAGCCTGGACCGTGGTCGTCATGTGGGGCACCGCCGGAGGATGAGAAGGAGATTCCAGGTTGCGAACTCACGGATGCCGGGGACCTTGACGATCCACTCCGTGAGGAAGGGCCAGTAGCGGGAGCGGGCGGCGACGACCGTGAGATCGTCCCGGGCCCGCACCTGGCGCAGGGTCGTGCCGATGTGCACGGCGAACAGGTTCTCGCCGAGGGTGTGCTTGGCGGCTCTCCCGGTGCGCCGCCGGTACCGCGCGCGGGCGCGTTCGGCACCGAGGTAGTGCCAGGGCGCCCACTCGTGACCGCCCCAGGGGGACAGCCAGTTGGTGAAGGACACATAGACCAGTCCGCCGGGCCGGGTCACCCGGGCCAGCTCGCTGAGGAAGGTCTGCGGATCGGCCACGTGCTCCAGCACGTTCGAGGTGAACGTGACATCCGCGACCCCGTCGGCCAGCGGCAGCAGATAGCCGTCGGCGACCACCGCCCCGGCCGGTGGCTGGGACCCCAGCTCGGCCGGGTCGGGCTCGAACAGATAGGCGTCGGCACCGCGCCGCCGGAACTCCTCGGTGAAGTACCCGCCCCCGCCCCCGACATCCACCACGATCCGCCCGTCGACGGCCCCGTGATACCGCTCGACCTGATCGACGGCATCCCGCGCGAGCAGCGAGTAACACCCCTCGGGGTCAGCCTGCTCCCGCATGAACGCCCGAAACAGCGCGACGGACCGCGCGAGAGAGGGGTCCTTGAAACCGGCCTGGGCTGTGCCGACCTGAGGAAGCGCCTGGGCGACGGGGGACACCTCCGAACCCGCCTGTGCCTGGTCGGCGACAGGGGGCACCTCTGCACCCGCCTGGGCCTGCCCGGCGACAGGGGGTGCCTGGGAACCCGCCTGTGCATGGCTGGCGACAGGGGGTGCCTGGGAACCCGCCTGTGCCTGGCTGGCGACAGGGGGCGCCTGGGAACCCGCCTGTGCCGCCCCGGCCTGAGAGGGGCGCGGGGAACTGCGCGACCAGCCACGACGGACCCGCACCCGGCCCCCGGCCTCACCCCTACGCACCATGGCCGCCGCCGCCGTCCAGCCCGAGCGCAGCGCGATACGCCTCACCCGCGACCGCCCGGAACCGCCGGACGCTCCACTCCCACCGAAACCCCGCCGCCCGCACCCGCGCCGCCTCCCCGAGCGCCTCCCGCCGCCGAACCGACAGCGTCACCGCGCACCAGGCCGCCGCGAACGACGACTCCCCGCGCGCCAGCAGCCCGGTCTCCCCGTCCACGACGGAGTCCCTGAGCCCCGGTACGTCGAAGGCGACCGCCGGAGTACCCCGGGCCGCCGCCTCCGTCACCACCAGCCCCCACCCCTCCACCGCGGAGGGATGCAGCAGCAGCCACGCCGCGCACAGCAGCCGGTGCTTCTCGGCCTCGGAGACATGCCCGGTGAAGGTGACGTCCGGTCCCGCGAGCCGCTCCAGCCGCTCCCGCTCCGGCCCGTCGCCCACGATGACCAGCCGTCCGCCGGTCACCGGCCGTACCCGCTCCCACAGCCGCAGCAGCAGATCGATCCGCTTGTACTCGACCAGCCGCCCGACGGCCACGAACAGCGGCTCGGGCGAGCGGCCGGTGTCCGGACCGGGCTCCTCGACACCGTTGTGCACCACCCGGACCCGGTCCTGGGCCACACCGAGCCCGTGCAGCGCCTGCGCGGTGGACGGCGACACCGCGACCAGCAGCCCCTGCTGCCGGACCCCGCTCAGCGCCCATCGCTCAAGGCGGCGGCCCAGCCGGGCGGCCGGGGCCAGCGGACCCGCGAAGCGCATCCCCCACAGCTCGCTGTGCACATGGTTGACCAGGCACATCGTCGGCCCGCGATGCCACAGCGGAGCGAGATAGGGCATCCCGTTGCACACCTCCACCAGCAGATCGGTCTCCCCGACCTGCCGGGCGAAGACGGACCGGGCCCGCAGATAGTGGGCGTAGGCGCCGCCCGCCGACACGACCCGGTAGTCACGCGGGGCCGCGGGTCCGCCGCAGACCAGGGTGACCTGGTGGCCGAGGCGGGTCAGCCCGTCGGCCAGCCGGTCGACCAGCAGCTCGGAGCCGCCCGCGGCCGGATTGTCCAGGTCGCGATGGGCGAGAAAGGTGATGCGGCGCGGCACCGGGGGCGCCACCGCGGGCTGCTGCGGCCGGCGGAGCGTGGCACGCGGCGACGACGGCACGTGCTGGGGCATAGGAGCTCCAACTCGTCTCGGGGTGCGGAACTCGGTGGGGACGTAGAAGGGACCAGGAGGGACCAGGAGGGACCAGGAGGGACAAGGAGGGAACGGGCAGAGAGCAGACAGAGGACAGACAGTGGACAGGAGGAGAATGACCGTCGGTCCGGCCGCCGCCCGGTGCGTGTTCCGGGGACGGCCTGTGGACGGATCGTGCGGGGGTGGGGTGGCACAGTTTTCGCTTACACGTTCCGTACGGCTACTCACCGGGATGACAATTTCGGGTCCCACAGGAGCTGACGTCACGTCACTTCATGAGCGTCGTGAGGAACCGCCCCTTGACGGAACGTGCACACGCATCAACACTGACTCCGACAGGCAGGGGTGGGACGACCTCACTCACCAGAGAGGCTGACCCTGCGATGTCCAGACTGACCGCCGCCGCACTGACCGCCGTGGCCGCCGCCGCACTCGCCGTGGCCGCCGCGTTCGGTGTCGTCGCGCTGCTCGGCGCCACGCCCGAGCAACCGAACACCCCGCTGATCACCTACGAGCAGGCCGATCAGGGGAGCTGAGCCGTGACCACCCAGCCCGCACCGGCCCTCTCCCCCCGCTCCGCCTGGCATGACGTACCGCGCTTCCAGGTGCGCCGCTTCGCGTCCATCGCGCTGGCCGAGGCCCCCGGCCTCGCCGAGGACATCATGCGGGAGATCCGCCGCGAGTACCCGCAGCTGCCGGTCGTCATGGACGAGAACGGCGAACCCATGGCCCTGGTCGGCATCCGCCGCGCCATCGAGGTCTTCGTCCAGCACCTGGAACGCTCCGAGGGCCGCCCGACCGTACCGCCCGGCGTCTTCCACGACTTCGGCCGCGGCGAGGGCTACGGAGGCCGCAGCCTGGACTCCCTCCAGGCCATCTACCGCATGGGCGTACGGCTCGCCTGGCGCCGCTTCGCCGACATCGGCCAGCGCGTGGAGATCCCGCCCCCGGCCATGTACGAACTGGTCGACGCGGGCTACGAGTACCTCGACGGCCTGGTCGACCAGTCGGTACGCGGCTACGCCGAGGCCGCCGCCCGCCAGGCCGGGGAGCGGCTGCGTCTCCAGCGCCGCCTGATGGAGCTGCTGCTCGTCGAACGCCACCGGGGCGACCCGGCCGAGGCGCTCGGCGAGCGGGCCGCCCGGATCGGCTGGCCGCTGCCGCGCAAGGTGGCCGTCGGGGTGCTGCTGCGCCCGGCGCGCGAGGCGGTCGCCCCCGCGGTCCCGCAGGGCGTGCTGCTGGACATGGAGTACGAGCAGCCCCGCATGGTGGTGCCGGAACCGACCGCCGCCGGACGCCCCGAACTGCTGCACCGCGTCCTCGGCGGCTGGGCCGGCGCGATCGGACCGCCGGTGGCGCTGGCCGACGCGGCGAAGTCGCTGCGCTGGGCGGAGGCGGCGGTGCGGTTGATGGAGCGGGGGTTGCTGCCCGCCGGGGAGGTGTTGTTCTGCACCGAGCACACCGAGGCGCTGGTGCTGCTCCAGCCCGAGGAACTCATCGACGATCTGGCGCTGCGGTGTCTGGCGCCGCTGGTGCACTGCGGGCCCACCCATGGGCGGCGGCTCGCGGAGACGCTGCTCGCCTGGCTGGAGACGCGGGGCGGGGCGCCGGAGGTGGCGGGGCGGTTGGGGGTGCATCCGCAGACCGTGCGGTATCGGCTTCGCCAGATTCGGGAGCTTTGGGGGGACGAGATTGATGATCCTGATCGTCGGTTCGAGTTGGAGTTGGTGCTGCGGGCTCAGCGGTTGCGCGGGCGGTTGGGGGAGGCCGGGTAGCGGGTGCGGGTGCGGGTTCGTCGTGGCTGGTCGCGCAGTTCCTCCCCCAGAGGGGGTACCCCCAGCGCCCCTGAACGGCGGGCGTTGCCCAGCCCCCCGTTGCCTTCGTAAGGTGTGTTCGATGTGTCGAACGACTGGGTGAGGTGGGTGTGGGGCGGCTCGTGCCTGCTGTGACGCGGGCCTTTGACATTCTTGAGCTGTTTCTCGACGGGGACGGGACGCTGGGCGCGCCCGACATCGTGCGGCGGCTCCAGTTGCCCCGGACCACCGTCCATGAGCTGGTCACCACGCTCGCCGCCCGCTCCTATCTCGCGCCCGTCCCGGGCAGCCCCGGTCTCTACCGGCTCGGGGTGCGCTCCTACCAGCTCGGCAGCCGCTACGCCGAGCGGCTCGACATCGCCGCCGAGGGGCAGCTCGTCGCCCAGGCCGTCGCCGGGACCTGCGGCGAGACGGTCCAGGTGGCGATCCTGGAGGGCACGGACGTCATCTGCGTCGCCACGGCCGACTCCACCCACGCCGTGCGGATGGTCTCCGCCGCCGGGCGCAGGCTCCCGGCCCACTGCACCTCCGTCGGCAAGATGCTGCTCGCCTCGCTGCCCGAGCCCGAACTGCTCGCCCGGGTCCCCGACGGCACCGCGCTGCCCGCGACGACCCCGCACAGCGTCACCGACCCGGCGGCGCTGCGCACGGCCCTCGCCGAGGTCCGGGCCCGCGGTATCGCCGTGGAGGAGCGGGAGTCCCACCCCGATGTCTCCGGTGTCGCCGCGCCGGTCCGCGACCGTACGGGACAGGTGGTCGCCGCGCTCTCCATCGCCGTACCGAGCATCCGCTGGAGCGAGCGGCGGCGGGCGGAGCTGGAGCGGCTGGCCGACGGGGGCGCGCGGGACCTGTCCGCCCGCCTGGGACACCGAGGGGAACGATGACGACGCGCTACGAGGTCGCCGTGCGGGCCGACGCCCAGCTCGGCGAGGGTCCGACGTGGGACGCGGACACCGGACGGCTGCTGTGGGTGGACATCCTCGGCCGCCGGGTGCACACCTACGAACCCGCCACCGGACGGCGCACGGTCCGGACGACGGACCAGCACGTCGGCGCCGCCAAGCCGCGCGCGGGCGGCGGACTGGTCCTCAACCTCCGTGACGGCGTGGCCCTCCTGGACCCCGACGGCACTGTCCGCTGGCTGCACCACGAGCCTGTCCCGGGCCGCCGCGCCAACGACGCCGCCGTCGCCCCCGACGGCTCCCTGTGGGCGGGCACCATGTGCTACGACGAGACCCCGGGCGGCGCCACCCTCACCCGGTACACCGCCGACGGACAGGCGGAGGTCGTCCTCCCGGACGTCACGGTCGGCAACGGCACGGGGTGGAGCCCCGACGGCGGCCTGCTGTACTACGTCGACAGCACCACCCGCCGGGTCGATGTCTTCGACCACGACGACGGCCGCCTCCACGGCCGCCGCCCCCTCACCGAGGTCACCGCCGGTTTCCCCGACGGGCTGACCGTCGACGCCGACGGCTGTGTGTGGGTGGCCCTGTGGGACGGCGGCGCGGTCCACCGCTACACCCCGTCCGGCGCCCTGGACCGGGTCCTCGAACTGCCCGCGCCCCGCGTGACGTCCTGCGCCTTCGGCGGCCCCGGCCTCACCGATCTGTACGTCACCACGGCCCGTACCGGACTGACTCGCCCGACGCCGCTGTCTGGCTCGGTGCTGGTGGTGCCGGACGTGGGGCGGGGCCTGCCGCAGCCGCCGTTCGCGGGCTGAGAGTCCCGGCTCAGACCGTCGCGCCCGTCCGGTCCAGGTCCCTGAGCACCGTGCGTTCCTGCGTGGTCAGCGGCGGGCCGGAGAGCGCGGGGAGGGGGGAGCCCAGGGCCGCCGCCAGGACGGCCGACGGACGGAACAGGGCGGCCGGGCCCGCGGTCATGCTGGTGACCGCCCACAGCGCGGACGCCGCCGGGTACGAGCCGGTCGCCGCGGCGGTCAGCCGGCGGGTGTAGCGGGCGGCGAGCCGGTCGGTCAGGGTGGGACCGCCGCCGTCCGCCCTCAGGTACCAGACGTCCTGGCTGACCGCCATCAGCCAGGCCGCGTCCACCGCCCCCGCCACCGCGCGCTGCACCCGGCGGGCGAGCCCCGGCGCCGCCAGCCCCCCGCGCCGTACCTCCTCGGCGAGGTGCCGGGCGCCGAACGCGGCGACCGACATGCCCTGGCCGTACGCCGGGTTGAAGGTGGCGACCGCGTCGCCGAGCACCGCGAACCCCTCGGGCCAGCGCGCGGTCTTCTCCAGATGGCGCCGCACATTGCTGGTGCTGTGCCCGATACGTATGCCGGTGAGCGGTTCGGCGCCGGAGACCAGCCGGCCGACGATGGGGTCGGGCAGGTCGAGGGTGTAGCGCAGAAAGCCCTCGGGGTCGGCGGGCGGCTCGCCCCCGCGGGTCCCGGCCAGGCTCACCATCCAGCGCCCGCCCTCGATCGGCAGCACCATCGCGCTGCGCCCGGGACGGCCCGCGTACGGGTCGGCCTGCACCATGGTGAGCGGGAAGCGCTCGGCCCCGGCCGGGGTGCGGTAGATCCGGGTGGCGTTGACCAGCCCGGCGTCCACGGTCCGCTGCGGGACGTCGGAGATCCCTATCAGTTCCAGCCAGTTCAGCACCCGGGAGCCGCGTCCGCTCGCGTCCACCACGAAGTCCGCGGCGAGTTCGCCGTCGTCGCCGTCCGGGCCGGACAGCCGTACCCCGCGCACCCGGTCGGCGTCGCCGCGCAGACCCTCCACGCGGGCGGTGCGGATCCGCACCCGGGCGGTGTCCAGCACGGCCTGCCGCACGGTCCAGTCCAGCAGCGCCCGGGTGCAGGTGATCATGTGCGGCCCGGTGTGCCGCCAGCGTCTGAGCCAGCCCTCCGGGGTGAGCGCCACCATGCCTCTGCCCAGCGGTATCTCATGGGCGCCCGCCGCCAGCAGGTCCTTGCGCAGCCGTGCGCCGGGCACCAGCTCCTCCATCGCGGCCATGCCCCCGGCCATCAGCAGATGGGCGTGGCGGCCCTGCGGCACGCCCCGGCGGTGCTCCGGGCCCTGCGGCAGTTCGTCGCGCTCCAGCACCACCACCTCGTCCACCACGTCGGCCAGGGCGGCGGCGGCCAACATGCCCGCGAGACCGGCACCGATGACGACGGCTCTACGCGGCAGGGAAGAGGACACCGGACGCGACATGGGACTCCTTAAAGATCAGAATCAGCCATGGTTGAGGCCATGGGAAGTCCTCACGGTACCTTCGCGTGCGGCGGTGGCGACCGCCGAATGCCGCAGGGCGTGGGCCAGTTCGACCAGGCCGCTGCTGTCGGAGACCTCGGTGGCGTGCAGCCGGTAGGTGCTGGGCGGGTCGAGCGGCTGCTCCCGCGCGGCGGCCCGGCGGGCGGCGTCGACCAGCATCTCCGCCTCGCCCGCCATCCGCGCCTGGTGCGGGGGCCGCCCCGCGCGGGCGGCGATGTCCCGGGCGTGCTCGCGCACCCCGTCGTCGAAGTAGGGCGCGAGCGCCAGCAGCGCGTCATGGATGGCCACCTCCCGCCAGTGCAGCCGCTGGCGCGGCGACTGCCACCAGCCGCTCGGCGGCTTGGGCGCGGTGGACACAAAACCGACCCGCGACCACAGCGGGCGCAGCCTGCGGTGATCGCCCAGACAGCGCCAGTGGGCGCGCAGCGGCGGCAGCAGCCGGGGCAGGGTGAACCCGGCCGAGCTGAGCAGCGCCGCCAGCGCGGCCAGCGGCGGGGCGACCCCCGTGGACAGGAAGTCCAGGTCGCCGCCCGCCCAACGGGCCGCGACCGCCGTGTACTTGGTCAGCTGGAACCCCAGCAGATCCAGCACCGAACTCGCCATGATCAGCCGCAGCCCGGTCCGCAGCAGCCCGGTGACCTCGCGCTGCCACTTCAGACACAGCACACACATCACCACGGTCGCCACCGTGTGCCCGAGCAGATAGAGCACGATCATCTCGCGCATCAGCGGAGTGGTGGCGTAGTACGTGTCGAGGTCGGCCAGCCGCTCGGTGTCGCTGTCGGCGAGCACGAACAGCACCACGATGGCGACGATCAGCGCGGCGTACGCGGTGACGCTGCGCCGGACCGTGCGCCGCATCCGCTCCGGCGGCCCGCCCCGCCAGTGGATCAGCAGGATCAGCAGCGAGCAGCTGTACGCGGAGAGCAGCCCGTAGGTCAGCGGCGCACCGAAGTTGGGGATGCCGGTGACGCCGTTGACCACGGCCAGCGTCACCGGGGCGGAGCAGACGAAGACCAGCGCGGCCAGCGCGATGGCCACGGCCGTCGACACGGTCAGCGGACTGCGCGCCCCGGTCCCGGCGGCGGGCCGCCGGTAGATCACCACGGCGGCCAGCGCCAGCAGCGCGGCGGCGACGTACACCACGAGGCTCATCGACGCCCGCCCCGCCCGCCGTACAGCTGCCCGCCCCAGGCGCCGCCGACCGCGCCGGTCACCGCGCCCGGGTGACCGCCGGACGCGGCCGGGGTCCCGGCGCCGCCCAGCCGGGCCGCGGCGACCAGCGGCGAACGGGCGAGCGCCCGCGCGATCGGCACCAGCGCGGCCGGCGCCGGGCCCTCGACGGGCGGCACCTCCGCGCCCACCGGGGCCTCCCCGCGGTGCTCCGCCCGTGCCGCCGCCGCTATCACGGCCGCCCAGGCGGTCGCCTCGGCCCGCCGGGGGTCGCCGCTCAGCCGCAGCTCGGTGTCATGGGTGCGCGTGTACAGCGGCCGGTCGAAGAACACATCGAGATAGCCGAGCGCGTTGTGGATGCTGGTCTGCCGCCACATCAGCCGGGTGCCGGGCGCCGCCCAGCGCGGCCGGGCCAGCCGCAGCGCCCGCCGGGTGAGCACTCCGTCGAGTTCCCGCTCCAGCGGCGCGAGACGCAGATACGTCCGCCAGGCCGACAGCCAGCGCGCCAGCGCGGGCCCGGCCAGCGGCACCAGGACACCGGCGCAGGTGGCGAGCGCGCCGAGCCCGGCCGCCGCCCGGGACACGGCGGTGTCCAGCGCGGACCAGTCGTGGCCGAACCAGCGTCCGGCGACCGCGCCGAGCTTGGCCAGGCCGTAGCCCGAGGACGCCAGGGTGCCCAGGCCCAGGATGACCAGTCCGGCGCGCAGCCAGCCGTGCACCTGCCGGGCCCAGCGCAGCGAGGCGACCGTGGTGACCCCGGTCGCGAACAGGTGGGCCACCAGGTACAGCACGATCATCTGCCCGGTGAACGGCGTGGTGGCGTAGTACGTGTCGAGGTCGGTGCGCCGCTCGACGGGCGCGTCGCCCAGCGCGAACATCACCGCGATGCCCAGCACCACCAGCGCGTAGCCGACGACCCAGCGCCGGGAGGTCCGGTGCATCCGGGGCCCGCCCCGCCAGCACACCACCAGCACCTGGGAGGCGGCGCCGTACGCGGTGATGGTGGCGTACGTCATCGGGGCGGCCAGGTTGGGGACGCCGCTGAGCTGGTTGATCGCGCCCACCGTGGGCGGCGCCCCCAGCAGGAAGCTCAGTCCGGCGAGGAACAGCACCGCGCAGATCGCCCGCAGATAGGGGTCCTTGGGGTGGCGCAGCAGATCGGGCACCTTCACCGCGAGCCCGAGCCACAGCAGCGCGCACGACAGATAGTTGACGAGGCCGCTCATGCGCGGTTCCCGCGGTAGTTGAGGGCCGCCCCGATCCGTCCGGCGATCCCGCCGGAGCCGTCCGCGTCGCCGTCCGGGCCGGGCCCGTCGCCGCCCCCGGTCTCCGTCTCCCGCTCCATGAGGGTCCGCAGCCGCTGCCCCATCAGCATCCCGAACCGGTCGGCCTCCTGCTCGTCGGCCAGCGAGAAGTCGGTGCGCAGCGCGGCCGGGGCGTCACCGGGCGCGGGGTGCGGTACGCGGTGCATGTGCCACACCTCGTGGCAGAAGATCACGATCTGGTGCCAGACGGCGGCCCGCCGGTCGACCACGATGTGGTCGTGGGCCTCCCGGTTGAGCCACAGCCCGCTCGCGGTGTGCGGCGGGAACACCTCGCGGTGCAGGGTCACCTCCCGCCCGCGCCACTGTCCGACGGCGGCGACCAGGGCGGCGAACAGGGCCTCGGGGTCGTCCGGCACGGGGGCCGGCAGGGACGCGATGAGGGCGTCGGCGAGCCGGCGCATCTCCTTCTTGGTACGCACGTTTCTTCCCCGGGTTCGTCTGGTCGTTCGGCGGCGCGGCGGCGGTGGGGTCGTTCCTGGACGTCTGACGCCTGGACGGTCCCCTCCCGGACAGCTCACTCATGGACGGGCACACTCCGTACGGTGTCGGCGGTGCGCGAGCGTACCGCCGCGAGGACGTCGGGGCGGCCGAGGGCCGTGGACACGGCGGCGATCTCCTGGAGCAGCCGGGTGGCGTCCGCCTCCCCGTCACCGGCCCGGTCGGCGGCGAGCGCGGGGCGGGCCAGCACGTCCTGCACGGTCAGCGCGCCCGCCACGGCCCGCGCCGCCGCCGGTTCCAGACCGAGCCCGCTGGCCGTGTCGTACGAGCGCTGCCACAGGTCCTCGTCGAAGTGCGGGGCGAGCAGGAGCAACTGGTCGCGGATGAAGGTCTCCCGGCGGATCAGCCGCAGCTCCGGCGAGGCCCCGAGGCTCACCGGCACCCCGGAGCCGTGCGCCGCCCGGGTCAGCAGATACAGCGGACGCAGTTCGTGCAGGGCCCGCCGCACCCGCCAGCGCCCGCGCAGATACTGGCCCGAGTGCGGCAGGATGAACCCGGCCGCGATCAGCATCGCCGACAGACAGGCCACCGGCGGGGCGACCCCGGTGTTCAGCCAGTCCAGGTCCCGCCCGGCCCAGCGGGCGGCGACGGCGGTGAACTTGGCCGCGTCGAAGACCAGGTTGAGCGCGTATCCGGCGCCGAGCGCGAGCAGCCCCCAGCGCAGCCAGATGTCCAGCCCGTCGGCCCGCACCCAGTTCCACAGCAGCCGCGAGGTGATGAGCACGGCGACCGAGTGCGCGACCAGATAGAGCACGATCATCTGCCCCATGAAGGGCGTGGTGGCGTAGTACGTGTCGAGATCGTGCAGCCGCTCCACGTCGGCGTCGGCGAGGAAGAACAGCACCCACAGGGCGACGGTCACCCCCGCGTACCCGCCGATCACCCAGCGCCGGGCGCTGCGCACGGCGGCGGACGGCTCGGCCGTGCCGTCCCGCCAGGCGAAGAGCAGCAGCAGACAGGCCGCGCAGAACGCCATCAGCAGCGAGTACACCCAGGGCGCGGCGATGTTGGGCACACCGGTGATCCGGTTGACCCAGGCGATGGTGGCGGGCGCGACGAACACGAACACCGCGCAGGCGAGCAGCAGCAGCCCGCCGACCGCGCGCAGCAGGGGTTCCTTCCACAGCCGCAGGACGGTGGGTGCCTTGATGGCCAGCGCGGCCAGCAGCACGGCGGTCGGAATCCAGATGAACGAGTCGTACAGCTCACCGAGGAAGGCTGCGGGAGCCGGCGCGAGCGCGCCCGCGATGTTCATCGGACCCCCTTCTCACCGCCGTCCGGCAGCTTGTGGCGAGATTACGCGGCTGGAAGTGTCCGCGTCACGCGCCCGCGGCCCGTTGGCCGACCGCCCGGCACCGGTACGGCCGGAAAGCGACGGTGCGCCCGCCGACCCGCCCCGAGCCCCCCCACCCCCAACCGGAACCCACCCCTCCACCCCACGGCTCAGCCCCTCCCCTCCTCAACTCCACACGCTCGCAAACAAGTTGGGGCCCGCCACGGAACCCCTCTCCCGCCCGGCCGAGGGCCGCCGCCGCCCTCTCCCTCGCCCCCGCCGTCGTCCCGACCGTGAACGCCCCCGCCCGCCCCCGCCTCGGGCGCCCCGCCCCGCACACCCCGCCGCCCCCGCCCCCGCCGCCCACGCCCCGGACACCGCGGCGCGCCCCGCCTACCCGCCCCCCGGACAACGGCCCGAATCCCACCGCCGGGCCTCCTCGTTCCGGCCGGTGCCGGGCCGCGCGGCCCGCACCTCACAATGGGCGCATGAGGATCTCGGCAAGGGCGGACTACGCGGTGCGGGCGGTACTGGAACTCGCCGTCCGGACGGGCGGCGCCCCGGTGAAGGCGGAGACGATCGCCGCCGCGCAGGACATCCCGCACAAGTTCCTGGAGGGCATCCTCGGCGACCTCCGGCGCGGCGGCGTGGTGGAGAGCCGCCGGGGCGGAGGCGGCGGCTACCGGCTGGCCCGCGCCGCCACGGAGATCACGGTGGCGGACGTGATCCGCACGGTCGACGGCCCGATCGTCTCGGTCCGCGGCGAACGCCCCACGACCCTCACCTACACCGGCTCCGCCGAACCCCTCCTCCCCCTGTGGATCGCCCTGCGCGCGAACGTCCGCAAGATCCTGGAGGGCGTCACGATCGCGGACATCGCGGGGGCCGAGCTGCCGGAGGGGGTCCGGGAACTGGCGGCGGATCCGGCTTCTTGGGTGAATCCGTGAACCGATGCCCACGGGTGGGGTACCGCGAGCGGCGTCCCCGCGCTACCCGCGCGGGTGCGGCACCGCGCCCGTCAGCTGCCGTTCGCCGATCCCCGGCCGCCCCCACAACCCCAGGATCTCGTTCGCCAACTCCACGATCCGGATGGGGTCTTCGCTGCCCTGGACCTTGATCGACGCTGCCAGGAGTGTGCGGGGGACCGAGGCCGTGGTGAGGAGGGTGTGCCAGGTGTCCGGGGGGAGGGCCAGGAACTCCAGGTGCTGAAGGGCGGCGATCTCCCGGGGGTCCGCGAGGGTGTTGGGGTAGGCCGACAGGGTGCGCAGGCGGGGGAGGGACAGGACCGGGGCGAGGGTCGCGGGGGGTGCGTCGCGGACGCCCAGGGACAGGACCTCCAGGTCCGGGTGGGCCGCCGCCTCCACCGTGGGGACGGCGTAGTCGTTGACGTGGGCCACCGCGGGGGCGTCGTCCGCGCGGCGGGTCCGTCGGCCCCGTGTCCGGCCGTTCAGGATCAGGGACGTCAAGGAGTCCGCCAGCAGCTCCGCGCCCACGTACTCCTCGTGGCCGATCAGGATGATCTGGCCCCGGTGTCCGCGCGGGCCCGGCGTCAGGTCCACCGCCAGGCGGTCGCCGCCGCCGTTGTCGCCGAAGACCAGCCAGCCGGGGGAGCCGACCAGGCCCTGGACGGCGTCGTCGGGGCGGGTGACCGCCGCCTGAAGGGCGCCGTGGGCGAAGGGGGCGGGGCGGGTCGAGGGGTCGGCCAGGTAGAGGCCGGTGAGGGGGAGGAGTTCGCAGCCGACGGCGTCGTACTCGCGGTCCGCCGCCGCCAGGTCCCCGGTGTGGTCCTGCACGCGCGCCCGGGTCACCCGGTACAGGGCCCTCAGCTCGGCGGGGAGGGGGATGCCGAGGCGGGCTTCCGTCTCGGCGAGGTCCGTTTCGGTGGCGCCCTTGGCGTGCGGGAGGCGGGCGCGGACGGTGCGTTCCAGGGTCCCGGGGTCGGCGGAGGGGGCGGGGGTCGCCTCCGGGGTCGGGGCGGGGAGGGTGCGCCAGGGGAGCGGTACCGCGTCGGGGACCAGGAGGAGTGCCCCCGGGTGCGGGTTGCCGATGCCCGGCTCCACCGCCGGGCCCCGGGTCAGGAGGCGTAGGTCCGCCTCGCCGGAGGGGGATATCCGGGCCGTGAAGGAGATGTCGTCCACTTCCGACGCCGCCAGCGCCTCCCGCACCCGGTCCACCGCGTCGTACTCGTCCTGGGCGTCCTCGATCTGTGCCGCCCGGCCCGGTGCCGGTCTCGGGGAGTGGATCGGCAGGCTCCAGCCGCCCCGGCCGATCTGGCCCGCCACCTGGCCCTCCGGGGCCGCCAGCTGTTCCTCGTTCGCCGCCCACAGCACCTTCAGCAGGGGCGCCCAGGTGCCGAAGTCGTGGAGGGGGGAGGTGGGGGACGTGGGGGAGGTGGGGGACGTGGGGGGCGTCGAGGGCGGAAGCGACGGTGGCACTGGGGCTCCTGGATTCCCGGGCGGACGGTTTCCGTGATCGTAGTCAGTGGCCCTCCTGTCCTCCGGCCCCCCTGCCCCCGGGGCCCGTCCCCGTCCCCCGTTCCCGTCGTCAAAGGCTCTCCACAGACGGCCCGTCTAGCGTCCCTGCCGTCCCCGCCATTCCTACTCAATCGGTGGGAAAACCAGGAAAGCCGGGAATCCGAAGCGAAGGAAGGGCGTACGCCCATGCGCACCATCATCCTGCTGGCCCTCGCGGGCTTCGGGGCCCAACTCGTGGACGGCAGCCTCGGCATGGCGTACGGAGTGACCTCCACGACCCTGCTGCTCGCCCTCGGCACCAATCCGGCCGCCGCCTCGGCCACCGTGCATCTCGCCGAGATCGGGACGACCCTGATGTCGGGCGTCTCGCACTGGCGGTTCGGCAATGTGGACTGGAAGGTCGTCGCCCGGATCGGCGTCCCCGGCGCCGTCGGCGCCTTCCTCGGGGCGACCGTGCTGTCCCGGCTGTCCACCGAGGTCGCCGAGCCGGTGATGGCCCTCCTCCTGCTGGGCCTCGGGGCCTACGTCCTGACCCGGTTCACCCTGCGCGGCATCCCGCGCCGCCGCCTCGGCTCCCCGCCGGGCCGCCGGTTCCTCACCCCGCTCGGACTGGTCGCCGGGTTCCTGGACGCGACCGGTGGAGGCGGCTGGGGGCCGGTCGGCACGCCCGCGCTGCTGGCCTCCGGGCGGATGGAGCCCCGTAAGGTCATCGGGTCCATCGACACCAGTGAGTTCCTGGTGGCGGTGGCCGCCAGTCTCGGCTTCCTGTTCTCGCTCGGGTCGCGAGGCGTCGACTTCGCCTGGGTCGCCGCGTTCCTGCTCGGCGGGCTGCTCGCCGCGCCGCTCGCCGCCTGGCTGGTACGGCTGATGCCGCCGCGCGTACTCGGCTCCGCCGTCGGCGGCCTCATCGTCGTCACCAACATCCGCACGCTGCTGAACAGTGACTGGGTGGCTGTTTCCGGCGGCACGGCGGCCGTCGTGTACGTCGCCGCGTACGCGCTGTGGGCCGCCGCGCTCGGCTACTCGATCCGGGCGCATCTTCGGGAGCGGGCCCTGACCGGGAGCGCGGAACCGGTCGCGGAGGCGGGCGCCGCGCGCTGACCGCCTCCGCGTACCGGGGCTACCGGAGCAGCTTCGCGTCCGCCGCGATCAGCTTCGCCGCGTCCGCCGGGAGGCTGCCGTGCCGGCCCGCCAGCTCCGCCGTCTTCGCCAGCAGCGTGTACTGCTCCTTGGCCAGCTCGCCGAGGAGCAGGGCGACGGTGTTGTCCTTGCCGCCCGAGGTGAGGATCAGATGGCCGAGGCCCGCCTGATCGGCCGTCACCGTGAACGTGCTGGACGCGGTGGCGGTGCCGGACGCGCCGGTCGCCTCGACCGTCACCGTGTGCCTGCCCGCCGTCAGCCGGGTCAGGTCCAGCGGCTCACCGGCCTCGTGGGCGACGCCGTCCACGGTGATCTCCGTCTTCGTGGCGTCCGCGTTGTCGATGTCCACCGCGAGGACCGGGCGCTGCGCGCGGTTCAGGACGGCTCCGTCGGCGGGGGAGGTCACGGCCGCCGCCGTCACGGGGACGACCCGCTGGCCCTGCGCCTGGTTCCAGCCGGTCAGCTCGGTCGGCCGGTTGGTGATGATGGCGTCGACGCCCCACTTCTCGTACTGCTGCCACTTGGCGGCGGAGTCGATCGTCCACACCATGGTGGCGATCCCGGCGTCGTGCAGCCGCTTCACCACCTCGGGGCGGGTCTCCAGGGCGCCGCCGCTGGGGTTGTACGAGGACAGGCCCAGGTCCTTGGCGACGGCGACCGGGTCGGCGTCCAGGGCGCCGACGAGCAGGCCGGTGGGGAGTTCCGGGGCGAGGTCGCGGACCCAGCGCAGGTGGTCCTTGCTGAAGCTCTGCACGAAGACCCGGCCGGTCATCCGCTCCGCGCGGACCACGTCCAGCATCTTCGCGACCTGGTCCTTGCTGTCCGCCCGCTTGACCTCCAGCAGCAGACTGCCGCCCCGGGTGCGCAGATCGGCCAGCTGCTGGGCGAGGGTCGGCACCTTGGCGCCGGTGAAGGTGGGCGCGAACCAGGACCCGGCGTCCAGCGCGTCGAGCTGGGCGGCGGTGAGGGCGGTGATGTCACCGGTGCCGTCGGTGGTGCGGTCGACGGTGTAGTCGTGCATCAGATACGGGACGCCGTCCTTGCTGAGCTGGACGTCGTTCTCGATGAAGTCGGCGCCGCCGCGGCGGGCGATCTCCTGCGCCTGGAGGGTGTTCTCGGGGGCGGCGGAGGACGCGCCGCGGTGCGCGATGACGGTCATCGGGGCGCCCTCGGCCCGCAGATACCCGTTGGGGCCGAGCGCGGTCACCTTGACGTCGTCGAACGACACCTTCGCGCCGTTGACGACGAACGCGAGTCCGCCGTCGGCGGAGCGCTGGAGCTGGTTGGTGCGCATCAGCTGCCGGCCGTCGAGGAACCAGGCGGCCTGGTGGCCGTGCACCTCGATCCGGACCTTGACGTCCCGTCCGGTGGCGGCGGCCTGCGGGGCGGCGGCGGTGTTCGTGACGTTCCACGCGCCGGACGGGGTGAGCTGGGCGAACTCCACACCGTTGGTGGCGGTGGAGCCGCTGCGCAGGGTGGCGATCCACCAGGGCGTGGCGCCGGAGGCGGGGACGTCGAGGCCGAGCGCGAACCAGCGGGTGGCCTCGTTGACGGACTCGAAGCGGGCGGTCGCCTCGAAGCGGTAGTTCTCCAGGTGCGAGCCGAAGGTGAGCTTCTTGGTGCCGGAGGCGGCGGTGCCGACCAGACGGCCGTTCTGCACCTGCCACTCGCCGTCGACGGCCCGCCAGCCGGCCGGTATCGCCCCGGAGTCGAAGTTCTCGGAGATCACCACGTCACCGGGGTCGACGGTGGTGTCGGCGCTCGCGGACGAGGCGAGCGGGAGCAGCAGCAGGGAGCCCACGGCGACGAGCGCGGCACCGGCTCGGGCCGGTCTGGGCTTGTATCGGAGGTTTCGGAAGATCATGCCGGTGAAGCTAGAACCGCCGTTCGTCCAAGGGGCGTCCGCCGCGTGACCGGTTGGGAAACGCGGGCGGGGAGGGAGGGGCGGGAGGGGAGGGGAGGGGACGGGACGGGAGGGGAGCGCGGCTGGGCGGGAGTACGGCTGGGCGGGCGTGCGGCGCGGGGCGTACCGCCGCCGCACGGGGAACGGCACGGTGGCGATGACGCCGACACCGCACAACGGGCGGCGCGCGGCGTGGTCGATGGCCCCTCCGTTTGTGGGGGAGGTGCGGACGGCGTGCCGCGCGGGCGGTGTCCGCCGGGCCGTTGGGCGCGGTGTACCGGTGCTCCGTCAGGGAGGCCGGGGCGTTTCCCGGAACGGCTGCTTCCCTGTGGCCAATACCATCGCCCGACCCCGGCCCGCTACTCACTGACCAGGGGAAAGTGGCCTGATTAATAGGCGTCCGACGACAACGGGACGGGCGGAAGGTCGGCTCCCGGTTGGCTGGATAACGACCTGACCACTCCCCGTCCGCGCCCCTACGATGCGACCGCTCCCGGTCTTCACAGCGCATTCACAACGGGCTCCAGGACGGGGAGTGATGCCAGTTGAAGCGTGTCATGTGCACGTCATTCATGCGTGCCCATGCGCGGAGACCGGCATCAGGACCGACCAGGTGCCACCCCCCGACCAGGCACTGGAACCACCCATGGACCAGGCGCGAGCCGGTCCCCGGACCTGGCACAGACAGGAGAACCATGACCGCCGGACTGATTCTCGGTGGTGCGATCAGCGCACTGCTCGCCACCGCCGTCCCCGCGCACAACCCGACCGACGCGTTCGCCGACCCGCCCCCGGACAAGATCATCATCAAGGTCGCCACGGTGAACGGCTCCGGCTGTCCCCAGGGCACCACCGCCGTGGCCGTCTCCGAGGACAACACGGCGTTCACCGTGACCTACTCCGAGTACCTCGCCCAGGCCGGCGGCAACTCCTCACCGACCGCCTTCCGCAAGAACTGCCAGCTCAGCCTGGTGGTCCATGTCCCCGGCGGCTTCACCTACGCCATCGCCAGCGTCGACTACCGCGGCTTCGCCGCCCTCCAGCCCGGCTCCACCGGCACCCAGCGGGCCTCGTACTACTTCCAGGGCTCGCCCGACACCCAGCAGCGCACCCACCCCTACCGTGGCCCGCTCAACGACAACTGGCAGGCCACCGACGAGACCGACTGGGCCCAGCTGGTGTGGGCGCCCTGCGGCGCGCAGCGCAACTTCAACGTCAACACGGAGCTGCGGGTGACCGCGGGCACCGACGCCACCAAGACCAGCTTCATGACGATGGACTCCACGGACGGCGACATCAACACGATCTACCACCTGGCCTGGAAGGAGTGCCCCGCCAAGCCCTGACCCTCCCGGACCGCTGGTCCGGGACCCTTGCCCCCCGGACACCGGCACCCCTTCGGCCGGTGTCCGGGCCACCGCCCGCCCGCCTCTCCCCCCGCCGATTGTCGGCACGTGCCGCCCCGCCAGAACGGCGGTCGGCGTCCGCGCCGGGACCCGGCGCCGAAGGCACCCCGCTCTGCGCTGCGGCCTGTTGGGGGCATCACGAGGTCGTCCGGGAGTTGCTCGCCGCCGGGGCCGGTCCGGAGGTGCGGGAGGACGGCGGGACCGGGCGCACCCCGAGGGAGTGGGCCCTCGAGGGAGCGTGCCCGGACCGCGTGACGGCCGGTCTCCTGGGTGGGGAGACCGGCCGTCGGTGAGCTGTTGAGCGGGCGCTACGAGATCAGGCGGACCGCCTGCCAGCCGCCCGTGCCGACCACCGTCGGCGGACCGACCGGGCCCGTCTTGCGGCCGGGCACGAACTCCAGCCCCGCCGTGGCGTTGGCGGTCGTCGACCACAGGTCGGGCACGCCGTCGTTGTTGCTGTCACCGGAGCCGGTGAACAGCGGACGCGCGGCCGTGGTCCAGCCCGTGCCGTACGCGGTGCGCTGCGCGCCCGCCCCGAGGGACGCCGGGTCGGTGCCGCCGTCGGGGACACCGTCGCCGTCCGCGTCGCCCCGGCTCCTGCCGTGGTACAGCCACAGCTCGCCGGTGGCGGTGTTGCGGGCGATCAGATCGGCGAAACCGTCGCCGTCGACGTCACCGGAGGACGCCAGCTGCATCACGCCCCAGCCGGAGCTGCCGATGAGATAGCCGGAGTCGACCGTGCCGTAGGCGTGGCCGGGCAGGAACCAGAGCTGGTCGCCGATCACCGCCACGAAGTCGGGGTTGGCCGACTCCGTGTCCGGGGTGATGTCCCCGACCGACACGATCTGCTTGATGGTCGCCGGGTCCAGCGGCACCTCGGTCTCCGGGTCCGGGAAGAGGTACACCTCCTGCTTGGTCGCCTCGGCGAACTCGCCCAGCCCGTTGTTCGGGTACACCCACAGCTTGCCGTCGGCGCGCCGGGCCACCAGGTCCTCGTAGAAGTCGCCGGTCCAGTCGCCGCGGTGGGTCAGCAGCGCGTTGTTCCAGCCGCCCCCGGAGGACAGCGGCACCACGGTGGCGACCTGTCCGCCGCCGGTCCCGCCGTACAGCCGCAGGTCGTTCGTGCCGTCCAGGGCGAAGAAGTCCGGCATCCCGTCGCCGTTGACATCACCGGGCTTGTCCGGGACACCGGGGCTCTTGACGTAGAAGCGGTACGGGTAGACCGGGCCGGGGTTGCCGCCCGCGTCGACGATCCGCACGTACAGGGTGTGCGGGCCGGGCGTCAGCGGGGTCACCTTCGCCGTCGCCGTACCGCCCTTGACGGCGGGCTTGGCCTCCTTGCTCGGCGGGGTCCGGTCCAGGTCGTACAGGTACTTCGTGGCGTCGGACACCCCGTTGGCGCCGAACTCGAACTCGCCCTCGGTGCGCGGCAGCGCGCCCTCGACGGGCTCCGCCCCGGGCACGGTCTCCGGGAAGAGACCGCCCTTGGAGGTGACCTTCGGCATCACCGACGGTGCCTGCGGGTCGAACCCGAAGCGGCAGCCCGGCGCGCCCGCCGTCGGGGTCCAGTCGGACGCGAGATTGGCGTCCACCGTGTCCTCGGCCTGCGCCTTCCACGAGAACTGTCCCGCGCTCGCCCCCATGTGCTGGGTCAGCAGCGTCTTGGACACCGACACCCGTGCCTGGGCGCCCTTGGTGTCACCGGCCTTGACGGTGACCTTGACGCGTTTGTCGAACAGCAGCCCCGGGGCCACGTCCCGCTTGGCGGTCGCCCACAGATGGAACTGGACATTGACCGCGCCGCCGTCCGGGTCGTACACCTGCGCGCTCAGTTCGACGTCGGTGTTGCCGACCGTCACATAGGTGGAGCCGTTGCCGCACTCGGTCGTGCCGACCTTGGTGCTGGGGACGGTGTCCAGTGCCCAGGGCGCGTTCGGCGGACGGTTGAACTCGACGATCAGCTTGGCGTCCGGGCTGAACTTCTTCCAGCTGTACTCGTCCTTGTTGTCCTCCGCGCTCTGCGGGGCGCGCAGCCCGAAGGTGATGTTCGTCCACTTGCCCGCCGCCGCCTTCACGGCCGCGTCCATCGCGGTGAAGTCGACGGCCTTGTTGGGGCAGCCGAACGACTCGTTGCCATGGGCGTAGTTGCGGCTGTCCTGACGGGTCGTCCAGGACGGCTGGGCGCTCCAGGTGGTCTTGGACGAGATCCCGCCGGTCAGCCACAGCTCCACCGGCTTCGGGGTGCAGGACCAGGAGTGGGTCTCGGTGATCTGGAACTGGGCGTCGACCACCTTCACCCCGGCCAGGAACTTCGAGCCGACCCGGAAGAAGGAGCGGGCCGTGCCGCCGGTCGAGGACTCGTAGCCGACCCGGGCCTCGTTGGTGGTGCCGCCGCTCCAGCCGGTGCCGTTCCAGTAACTGCTGGTGGAGTGGGGCTTGTAGGCGATGGTCCATGCCTCGCGGGTGCCGGTCATCCGCGGGTCGATATAGACCGGGAAGGTGGTGTCGGGCGCGTCCAGCAGCTTCTGATCGGGTGTCAGCACGATCTGGCCACCGCCGACTTCGACACCGACCTCGCTGCTCTTGGTGCCCGGGGTCAGCGGACCGGGCTCGGACGGGGCGGGCGGGGCGGGCGCCTTCGCCGCCGGGGCGCCCTGCCGGGTGGTCGTGGGCGGCGGCGGTGCCTGCTCGGCCGCGCCCGACGAGTCCCACATCCGGGCCGTGGAGGACGCGAACACCGTCTGACCGGCCGCGTTCACCGCCTGGAGGCTGCCCGTGGTGGCGTCCTCCCGGACGTCGAGGCCCTCGGTGCGCAGCCCGAAGCCGACCTGCTTCAGCTCGGGGCGGTCGGCGGCCTCGGGTGTCTTCACGATCAGCGCCTGGCTGAAGCCGTCCACGCTGGCCCGGACCGCGAGGTCCACCCCGGGGAAGACCTCGGGATAGGTGGCGACGGCGCCGTCGAGGACCGGCTTCGGCAGCGCCTTCGGCCAGGTCAGGGCGAGTTCCCCGCCCCGGTCGGCGAGCGTCACCAGCTTGGTGTCGCCGCCCGCGGAGAAGGTGATGTCGCCGGGTGCGGCCTGCGGCCGGACCCGGCCCGCCGCCTCGGTGAGGGTGGTGTCGACGGGCAGCCACGTGCCCTCGCGCCGCACCCGGACCGGCAGGGTGTGCTGCGTCGTGCGCAGATTGCCGTTGGGCAGGGCGTGGGTCTCGCTGGTCTCGGAGCGGGCGGCGGCCACCTCCACCGGCTGTCCGGTCTCGGCGGCCCGCTGAAGGGCCCGTTCCTCGGCGGTCAGGGGCGCGGCCTCGGCGGACGTGGCGCCGAGCGGTCCCGACGGGGTCAGCGGTGTCAGGCCCAGCGTTCCGCCGGTGAGCACCGCGACGAGTGCGGCCCGTGACCAGCGCCGGGTCGGGCGCTGTCTTCGGGTTTCTACAGGCATGGGCGATCCCCCCGGAGTCGTTCCACTACGTCCCCCTCTGGGGGGCCGTCGCGACCCTCGTTGTCCGGGCCGCGACGCCGAACAGTACACGCCACCAGGGCTTTTCTTGACCGAGAGTTGGGCGAAGTGGGGGTTGTCGCATTACCTGTGAGTTCCTTGTCAGGAAGATCGAGAGCGCTTACTGTGTCTGACCGTTCACCACTCGATCACATTGAGTGAGTTGTTGAGTGAGTTAGGGGGAGGTCCATCAGTGGACCAGCTGATAAGACAGCTGCGTTACTTCGGTCACTGGCACAGATCCGTGTCGCTCGCCGTGGGGCTGATTCTCTTCGTCGGGCTGATCCCCGACGACGCCAGCGCCGCCGACGGTGAGACCCGGCGTACCGCCGAGCATCGTGAAAGAGCCGTCCTCGGAGAGGACTTCAAGCAGAAACGCCCGAAGGCGCGTGACGACGCCGAGGGCGTTTTCCGTGCCACGGCCGGTCAGGTCGCGGCCGACAGCTTCACCACCGTCGTCACCGGACCCGACGGCCGGACGGACGGCCCGGCGGACGGCCGGGCGGAACTCGCCTCCGGCACGGCGGACCCGCTCGCGGGAACCGGTCAAGGTCCCGTCCAAGACCGTATGGTGACGGTCCGTCAGGTCCCGTCCGCCGGAGCGAAGGCCGACGGTCTCGCCCTGCGCGGCGCGGCGCCCGAGCGGCCCGCCGCCCGGACCGGCACCGCCGTCGACGTGCAGGTGAAGGACCCGGCCACGGCCCGCAAGGCGGGTGTGCAGGGCGTGCTGTTCACCGTGGCGCCCGGCGGTGCGGGGCTCGCCCCGGCCGCTTCGGGTTCGGTCCAGTTGGAGCTGGACTACGCGTCGATCAAGGACACGTTCGGTGGTGACTGGGGTTCGCGGCTGCGTCTGTACCGGCTCCCGGCGTGTGCGCTGACCTCGCCGGAGCTGGAGCGCTGCCGGACGCGTACCGCGCTGCCGGGCGCCAACGACCCGGCCGCGAAGACCGTCACCGCGAACGCCGATCTCGCCGCCGGGCGCGCGGTGTTCGCCGCCACGGCCGCCGCGTCGGGACCCGGTGGCAGTCATGAGGCGACATCGCTGTCACCGTCGGGTTCGTGGATGGCGGGCTCGTCGTCGGGCGGGTTCTCCTGGACCTATCCGATCGAGGCGCCCGAGGTGCCCGGTGGTCCGCAGCCCGAGGTCGCGCTGTCGTACTCCTCGCAGGCCGTGGACGGCCGTACCGCGTCCACCAACGGGCAGTCGTCGTGGATCGCGGAGGGCTGGGACTACGAGCCCGGCTTCATCGAGCGGCGTTACCGCTCCTGCGCCGACGACAAGGGCGAGATCGGCGGGAAGAAGCCCAACAACACCGGTGAGAGCGGTGATCTGTGCTGGGGTTCGGACCATGTGGTGATGTCGCTGGGCGGCAACACCACCGAGCTGGTCAAGAAGGACGGCACCGACGAGTGGCGTCCGGCCGACGACGACGGTTCGCGTCTGGAGCACAAGAGCGGTGCCGCCAACGGCGGTACGGGCGGTGAGTACTGGATCCTCACCACCACCGACGGCACCCGCTACCACTTCGGTCTGAACAAGCTGCCCGGCGCCCCCGAGGGCACCGTCACCAACTCGGCGCTGACCGTCCCGGTGTTCGGCAACCACCCCGGCGAGCCCTGCAACGCGACCGCGTTCGCGGACTCCGACTGCAAGCAGGTCTACCGCTGGAACCTGGACTACGTGGTCGATCCGCTCGGCGACGCCATGACGCTGTGGTGGAACAAGTGGACCAACTACTACGGCCAGCAGATGAAGGCCGACCAGCAGGCGGTCTACGACCGCAACGCCCAGCTCGCCCGGATCGACTACGGGCTGCGCTCGGACAAGCTGTTCGGGGTCCAGCCCGCCGGACGGGTCGCGTTCACCGTGACCGAGCGGTGCATCCCGGGGACGTTCGACTGCGCGGAGTCCAAGCGGACCACCGCGAACGCCAAGCACTGGCCGGACACCCCGCTGGACCAGGAGTGCGCCTCCGGGGCCAAGTGCACGGACAAGTACTCCCCGACGTTCTGGTCGACCAAGCGCCTGGTGAAGATCACCACCAGCGTCCTCGCCGGAACGGCACTCAAGACGGTGGACACCTGGGACCTGGAGCAGACCTACCCGCCGACCGGTGATGCCACCTCCCCGGCGCTGTGGCTGGAGTCCATCACCCGCACCGGACACGGCGCCGGTGCCACCGCGCCGATGCCGAAGGTGTCCTTCGCCGGTCTCCAGATGGACAACCGCGTCGACGGCGTCGAGGGCCTGCCCCCGTACTCCCGCCACCGCGTCCACGCCATCGACACCGAGACCGGCGGCCGGATCGGGATCACCTACTCGCCCCGTGACTGCCAGGTCCTGGAGCCGAAGCGGATGCCCGCCTCCCCGGAGGCCAACAGCATGCGCTGCTTCCCGCAGTACTGGACTCCCAAGGGCGCGCTGAACCCGGTCAAGGACTGGTTCCACAAGTACCTGGTCACCCAGGTGAGCGAGGAGGACCTGGTCGCCGGCAGCCCCGCCAAGGTCACCTCCTACGAATTCCAGGGCGGCGCCGGATGGGCGTACGACGACAGCGAGTTCACCGAGAACAAGCACCGCACCTGGTCGCAGTACCGCGGCTACGAGACGGTCCGCACCCGGCAGGGCGGCGGCAGTGATGTCAAGCAGCTCACCGAGCACCGCTACTTCCGCGGTCTGCACGGCGACAAGCTCCCGTCCGGCACCCGCACCTCAGCGGTGATCACCAGCGACGGCACCAGCTATGACGACCTGGGCCACTACCAGGGCCAGCTGCTGGAACAGATCACCTACGCCGCCGACGGCGGAGCGATCGACTCGGCGACCGTCACCACCCCCTGGGCGGTGAAGACCGCCACCCGCACCCGGGCCGGGACCACCGCCCTGGAAGCGTGGATGACCCGCCCCGAGACGGTCCGCACCCGCGAACACGTCAAGGGCACCACCTGGCGCACCTCCACCGAGACCACCACCTACGACAGCCACGGACTGCCGGTCCGGGTCGAGGAGAAGTCACCCGGCGGCAAGCTGCGCTGCTCCACCACCACCTACACCCGCAACACCAGTGCCCATCTGCTGGAGTCGGAGTCCCGGGAGCGGACGTTCCTGGGCGCCTGCGACGCCACGGGCGGCGAGGTGGTCGAGGACACCCGCACGCTCTACGACGACCAGGCGTTCGGCGCGGCCCCCGTCAAGGGCCTGCCCACCGAGGTCCAGGAGCTGAACGCCACCGGCGACGGCTATGTCACCATCGACAAGACCCAGTACGACCTCCACGGCCGTGAGCTGGCGACCTGGGACGGGGACAACCGCAAGACGTCCGTCGTCTACACGCCCGCGACCGTGGCCCGCCCCGTCAAGCAGGTCTCCACGGACCCCCTCGGACACACCGAGACCACCGTCTTCGACGATGTCCGCGGCCTGCCG
The DNA here is from genome assembly GCF_040652095.1 of Streptomyces sp. NPDC048290. NCBI lineage: Bacteria > Bacillati > Actinomycetota > Actinomycetes > Kitasatosporales > Streptomycetaceae > Streptomyces > Streptomyces sp. NPDC048290. The sequence goes on along the minus strand of NZ_JBEZLM010000012.1, from coordinate 34,946 downwards.
CTGACCGAGACCGACGCCAACAACCGTACGGCCACCATGGAGTACGACCCGCTCGGGCGGCTGATGAAGGTCTGGGAGATCGACCGCGACCCGGCGACCCAGACCCCCACCGCCACCTACGACTACACCGTCCGCCGCGACGGCCCGACCATCGTCACCACCCGCTCCCTGAAGGACAACGGCGAGTACGCCGTCTCCTACGAGATCCTCGACGGACTGCTGCGCCAGCGGCAGACCCAGGACAAGGCGGTCGGCACCGGACGGATCGTCAACGACGTCTTCTACGACAGCGCCGGCCGGGTCTGGAAGGAGAACGACGGCTACTTCAACCCGGAGGCGCCCAAGCCCGAACTCCTCAAGGTCCCGGACAACGAGGTCTCGTCCCAGAACCGCACCACCTTCGACGGCCTGGGCCAGCCCACCGCCGAGGTCACCTACTACCGCGGCACGGAGAAGCTGCGCACCACCACCGAACGCGACGGTGACATCTCCACCACGATCCCGCCCAAGGGCGACACGGTCACCGCGACCTTCGAGGACGCCGAAGGCCGCGTGGAGCGGCTGCGCGAGTACACCGACGAGGCCCGCACCACCTGGCGCGACACCCGCTACGGCTACGACGACCACGACAACCTGCGCACGGTCACCGCACCGGGCGGCGCCGTCACCGAGTTCGAGTACGACCAGCGCGGACGGCAGACCGCGATCGTCGAACCCGACGGCGGACGCACCGAGATGCGCTACGACAACGCCGACAACGTGGTCGAGACCATCGACCCGCTGAAGCGCTCCCTGTTCACCACCTACGACGACGCCGGCCGTCCGACCTCGCTGCGGGAGGGCAGCGTCACCGGCACCAAGCGCATGGAGTGGACCTACGACACGGTCGCCAAGGGTATGCCGACCGCGCAGATCCGCTACGACAACGGCCGCGAGTACCGCGAGGAGGTCACCGCCTACGACACCGCCTACCGCGTCAAGAAGACCAAGACGGTGATCCCGGCCGAGGAGACCGGCCTGGCGGGCACCTACGAGTACGAGTACTCCTACACCCCGACCGGCAACCTCGCCTGGGTGTCCGTGCCCGGCGTCGGCGGACTGGTCACCGAGCGGGTCGTGTTCCGCTACAACGCCGACGACCTGCCCATCTCCATCGGCGGCGCGTCCACCTACCTGGCGGGCGCCGAGTACTCGGCGTTCGGTGAGATCCTCCGCACCGACGCGGGCCTGGCGGGCAAGCAGGTCCACGGCAGCTATGTCTACGACGAGTTCACCCGCCGCCTCCAGACGGCCACCTTCGACCGGTCGATCGCCCCGCTGCGGATCAGCGAGACGTCGTACCAGTACGACGAGGCCGGGAACGTCACCCGGATCACCGACACCCCGGGTGGTGCCGCGCCCGACGCGGGCAAGAAGGACACCCAGTGCTTCGCCTACGACCGGCTCCGGCAGATGACCTCCGCCTGGACCGCGAAGACCGACGACTGCGCGGCCGGTCCCACCAAGGACACGGTCGGCGGCCCCGAGGCGTACTGGCAGTCCTTCACCTACGACGAGGCGGGCAACCGCAAGCGGCTCGTCGAGCACGACACCACGGGCGACCCCGCCAAGAACGTCACCCGTGACTATGTGTACGGCAAGCCGGGCGTCGGCGGTCCCAACGCGCTGGCCGAGATCAAGTCGACCGGCCCGCAGGGGCAGACCACGGCCGCCTTCGGCTACGACAAGGCGGGCAACACCACCGGCCGCCAGCACGCCGGAACCGACCAGACCCTCGAGTACGACATCGAGGGCCAGCTCCGCAAGGTCACCCAGCCCGCCCCGGGCGGCGCCACGAAGACCACGGCGTATCTGTACGGCGCGGACGGCCAGCGGCTGATCCGCACCGGCGCCGACGGCAGCCGCACCCTGTATCTCGCCGAGGCGGAACTCACCGTCGACGCGGGCAACACCACCAAGAAGGCGGAGCGGTTCTATCCGCTGCCCGACGGCTCCACCACGGTCCGGGCGACCGGCGGGGTACGCCAGCTGATGCTGGCCGACCACCACGGCACCTCCCACACCGTGGTGGACCTGGCGGACCCGGCGCTCGGCGTCACCCGCCGCAAGGCCACGCCGTTCGGCGACGCGCGCGGGCAGCAGCCCGCCGCCTGGCCCGGACAGCGCGGCTTCGTCGGCGGCACGGTCGACCCGGACACCGGCCTCACCCGGCTCGGCGCCCGCGACTACGACCCGGCCACCGGACGGTTCCTCCAGGTCGACCCCATGGTCGACTACGGCCATCCGGCGACCATGAACCCGTACGCCTACAGCAACAACGCGCCCGCCACCTTCTCCGACCCGTCCGGCACGTTCTTCCCGATCCTCATCGGGATCGCGGCCCGGATCGCGATCCAGGCGGCGATCCGCGCGGCGGCCCGGCGCGCGGCGATCATCGCGGCCCGCAAGGCGGCCCAGGCGGCGGCCCGGCGTGCCGCGGCCCTCGCCCGCAAGCGGGCCATCGAGGCGGCCAAGCGTGCCGCGGCCAAGGCCCGCCGGGAGGCGGCCCGCAAGGCGGCGGCGGCCAAACGCGCCGCGGCGAAGCGGGCGGCGGCCCGCGCGGCGGCGAAACGCGCGGCGGCCCGGCGCGCCGCGGCGCAGGCTCGGGCCCGCGCCGCCCGTGCCCAGGCCCGCAAGGCGGCGGCCCGGCGGGCGGCGGCCCGCAAGGCGGCGGCCCGGCCCAAGCCCCGCGCCACCCCGCGCGCCCAGCCCAAGGCCCGGCCCAAACCGTCCCAGGTGAAACGGCCGGTCCAGCGGGCCACCCGCAGAGTCGCGGAGGAGGTCAAGTCCGAGGCCAAGGAACAGGCCCAGGACGCCGTCCAGCAGCAGGCCACCGAGTGGAGCGAGGGCCAGGAGAACCAGGCCAGCGCTGCTCGCTATGCTCGTGACCTGCAAGGACATGAGGACAGGGGGCGCAACCACTCCACCTACACCGCCGGATTCGACCCCGACAACCCCGACCAGGTGTTCATCGGCTGCTCCTCCAACCCGACCGGCTGCGCCGAGCGGGACGTGGAGCGCCAGACCGGCAAGGGGCCCGGCAAGGTGGTCTTCACCAAGGCGTTCGGCTGGCGCGCCAAACGCTGGGTGGAGATCCCGGTGTGTGTGAAGTGCCAGTCCCGCTACAGCAAGAAGCAGTTCCCGCCGGACGTCACCTATGACGAGGGAGGGGACTGGTCCAAGAAGTGAGCCCAGTGAGTCCGGTCCGTGCCGTGCGGCACGGGACAGCGGAAGGAGAGCGGTGAGCAAGAGCTTCGCCGACATCGAGATCGGGCGGGTCGCCTGGCAGCAGTACCGCACGGCGGGCGACCGCTCGGCCCAGGTGCCCGACGCGCTGCGCGCGCTGGCCGCCGCGGTCACGGAGGACGACGCCTTCGGCGCCTACTGGGGTCTGGAGAACGTCGTCGTGATCCAGGGCCAGCTGTACAGCGCGGCCGTGCCGACGGTGTCCGTGCTGCTCGCGGCGCTGCTCGACGAGTTGTCGCCGGACGCCCGGGACCTCGTCCTCGAACTGCTCCAGCAGATCGTGCGGGGCGAGGCCGAGAAGGAGGAGGCCGCCCTCGGCGACGCCGACCTCGGTGACCGGTGCCGGGCCGCCGCCCGTGAGGGGCTGTGGCTCGTCTACCGGGAGCTGGGCACGCGGCGCCGGGAGACGGCCGAGGCGATCCTGGAGCGGATCGAGCCCGACCGCGCCCGGCTGACCGCCTATCTGAAGGGCCTGCGCGGCAAGTAGGCACAGCGCCGGTTCACCGACCCCCGCCGGGCGGGACCTCCGGGTCCCGCTCAGTCCCGCCGGACACCGAGGGTCAGTGAACCGGCGTATCCCGTTCCGGGGCCGTCGCCCGGTGCGGTCAGCGCGAGCAGCCCCGAGACGGTCCCGCCGCCGTCGTAGAACTGGTCGTCGTCCAGCGCGGTCCGGGCGCCGGTGTTCGCCGCGTAGACGGGGAGCGCGGCCACCGCCCGGGTGGTGGCCTCGGCGAAGAACAGCTGGCCGGTGTGGAGTTCCTGGCCGCCCTCGAAGGAGCCGTCGCCGGTCTCCGTCACACCCGTGTGCACCTTGACGTGGATATGGACGCACCGGTCCCCGTACCAGCCGGGATAGACGGTGGCGAACTCCACGGCGCCCCGCGCGTCGGCGCGCTGGGCGCCCCGCAGGAAGCGGCCGTCGTCCGGACCGTCATGGCCGTTGCCGCCGACGAAGCCCGAGTACTCGCCGAGCGCGTCGCAGTGCCACAGCTCCACCATCGCGTCCGGCAGCGGTACGCAGGAGTCCGCGTCGACCACGGTGAGCGCCACCCGCAGCGGGACGCCCTCCTTGCCCTCGCCGATGTCCGCCCGGACCAGGGCACCTTCCAGGTGGTAGGGGCCCTCCGTCATCTCCCGGGTGAGCGCGCACACCACGGGCGAGGCGGTACCGGAGGGCGCCGTGGAGGGCGTGGTGGACGCCGTGGGCGAGGGTGATTCCGGGGACGGCGCCGCCGTCGATCCGCCGCCGTCCGCCGTGCAGGCCGCCACCAGGGCCGCCGCCGCGGCCGTCCCCGTCGCCCTCAGCACCGTACGGCGGGCCGGTGCCGGGCTGCCGCTGTCTGCCATGTCCTTGGACCCCATGACCAAGGGACCGTAGCCGAACAGCCTGTCGGGGAGCTGTCGGGAACGCGGCGGACCCTAGGCGAGATCCATCAGACACCCCCTACCCGGCGTTAGGCCACCCCGCCGGATTCGGCCAGCTCGCCGCCGGGGCCAGTCCGTCGGTGCCGCGCACCTGCGCCGCGGTGAGACCGCCGTGCGCGGGGACACCGGGCGGGGTCAGTCCGGCGCCGGGCGCGGCGGCCATCTGGGGCGCGGCGGGGACCATCGGCGCCATCTGGGCCACCGGCGCCATGGGAACCATCGCGGCGGGCATGGCAGGCATCGATGGCATGGCAGGCATCGCGGGCATCGCAGGCATCGCGGCGGCCGGGACCGGCATCTGCTGGGGCATCTGCTGAGGCATCGGCTGCGGGACCGCCACCGGCAGCGGTACGGCAGCCGCCGCGGGCAGCGGCACCGCAGCCGCCGCGGGCACCGGTACCGGCCCCGGCATCGGCGTCGGCATCGGGAGCTGCGCGGGCGGCGGTGGGCCGCCCGGCGGCAGTCGCAGGCCCGCCCCGTTGGTCGCGCTCACCAGCCGGTCCACCGCCGCCGTGCCGGAGCTGTAGCCGGTCCCGGTGGCCGGCTCCGGCACGGCGGCTCCCCTCCTGGTCCCGTAGAGCACCTGTTCCAGGCCCGACACCAGGCGGCGGACGTCGACCTGGGGGCGCACCACGAGCCGCAGGAAGCGGCTGGACGAACCGATCTTGTTGCCGCACTCGCGCACCAGGATGCGGTGCTCGGTCAGCAGCCGGTCCCGCACCACCGTGCCCTCCGCGCCCACCGGCAGCCGCACGAAGAGGAAGTTGCCCTGGGAGGGGTAGACGGTGAGACCGGGCAGGGAGGAGAGCTGGCCCGCCATGTCGAGCCGGTCCCGGCGGACCTGGTGGAGGCTCTGCGCGTACTCGGCGCCGTGCTCCTTCAGCATGAAGACCACGTACTCGGCGAAGGAGTTGAGGTTCCACTTCGGCAGCATCGAGCGGACCTTGCCGGCGAGCGCCGGGTTGGCGACCAGATAGCCGAAGCGGATGCCGTGCAGTCCGAAGTTCTTGCCGAGGCTGCGCAGCACGATCACATTGGGGCGGATCATCGCCTCCTGGACCACGCTGGGCTCGTTCTCCGCGTCCGCGAACTCCAGGAACGACTCGTCGATCACGATCAGGTCGAGGTCCGCCATCGCGTCCATGAACTGCACCACGGCGTGCTTGTGCAGGAACCCGCCGTCGGGGTTGTTCGGGTTGCACAGCACCGCGACCCGGGTGTTGCGGGCCCGGATGAACTCCGCGTACTGGGCGAGGTCCAGGGCGAAGCCGCTGGACTCCTGGAGCGGGAACATGTCGACCCGCTTCCCGGTCTCCATCGGCTGGTCGGTCCACCGGCCGAAGGTCGGCACCGGGACGGCGAGGGACTCCCGGACCAGGAGATGGTCGATCCAGGTGATGAGTTCGGTCGAGCCGTTGCCCATCGCCACACACTGCGGCGGCAGTTGCAGCAGCCCGCACAGCTCCGCCGTGATGGTGTCGGCGCCGCTCGGGTAGTACGTGAGGATCTCCCGCAGCCGGACGGCCATCTCGTCGAACATGGCGGGGGTCGGGAAGTACGGATTGCAGGGGATGCAGAAGTCCACCGGGCCGGCCCCGTCGCCGCCCTCTCGCGTCAGCGCCGCCATCGACGGGCTGTGTGCCGCGGTGCCGCGGAACAGCGAGGTGACGTTGTCAGCCAAAGCGACCTCCAAAGAAGCGGGCCCGGCGGGGACGAACGGGCCCGCTCGATTTTGGGCGGCCCGCGCGAGGGGGAGCGCGGGCCGCCCTCCTGTACGGGGGGCGGCCCGGAACCGTTCAACGGATGTGAGAGAAGTGTGACGCCCAGGTGCCGGGGCACCTCCCGCAGCACCTGCCCCCCGCGCCTGGATCGGGGCCGCTACGACCCCACCCGCCGTTTGTTCCACACGTCGAAGCCCACCGCCGCCAGCAGCACCAGCCCCTTGATCACCTGTTGCCAGTCCGTGCCGACCCCGACCAGGTTCATGCCGTTGTTCAGCACCCCGAGGACCAGCCCGCCGATGATGGCGCCGAGGACCGTGCCGACCCCGCCGCTCATCGACGCGCCGCCGATGAACGACGCGGCGATGGCCTCCAGTTCGAAGTTGAGGCCCGCCTTCGGGGAGGCCGCGTTGAAGCGGGCCGCGAAGACCAGCCCGGCCAGCGCCGCCAGCATCCCCATGTTGAGGAAGACCAGGAAGGTGACCTTCTTGTCCTTCACCCCGGACAGCTTGGCGGCCGGGAGGTTGCCGCCGATGGCGTAGACATGGCGGCCGACGACCGCGTTGCGCATCACATAGCCGAAGCCGACCAGCAGCGCGCCCAGGATCAGCAGACCGTCCGGGGCCTCGATGTACAGGTCCATCGGGGCGCCCGACACCCGCCGGGTCTCGGTGAGACGGGCGGTGGTCGGATCGCCGGGGACGCCGGGGGACTGAGCCTCGCCGAACTCGGCATGGACGGCCGATCACGGCGGGTGGTGAGGTGCTCGGGTGGTACGGGACTCTGTCCGCGGTCGCGCGCATGACGCGGAGCGGGCGGTGTTCCGGACCGCCAGAAGGGGGCATCAACGGCGTACCGTGGTAGGGGAGTTTCCACCACACGCGTAAGGCGGGAAGCATGAGCGCACTCGGTGACAACGTCCGTAACAAGCGCTTGGCCGCTGGGCTGACTCAGGAAGAACTGGCGCACGCCGCTGGCATCGCGCCGTCCACGGTGGCCAAGCTGGAGCAGGGCGGGAGCGTTCGTATCGAGACGCTGCACAAACTTGCGCGGGCTCTGCATCTGAAGACGTCTGACCTGATGGCATCCGGGACTCCCGGAGCCCTCGGCGGGGAGCCTTCAGCCGTCGGACTGGTTGAGCTGCGGAATGCCTTGACGCCCCCTGTCGGGCTGGACGATTCCAGGTCTGAGATTTCAGAGACTCCAGACCTCACAGCGCTCCGGGAAGTGATCCGCCAGGGGGCGTCATCCTATGCCGCGCTGAAGCTCGAACCGGTGGCCGCCCACCTCCCCAAGATCATAAGAGACTCGACATCGGCAGTCGCCCACTTCGACAACGGTCCTGAATCCGAGCGGGCCCTGTTGCTCCGATCGGAAGCACTGCTGCTGTCTGGGCGGTATCTGACCGCCGTGCGTCAATTCGACCTCGCGTACTGCGCGCTTTCCGGGGCGATCCGTGACGCGCTTGCCGTGGACGACACCGACACAGCTTCTGTCTCCATCGGCATCATGTCCTGGCTCATGACACGTCAGGGCCGTTTCGACGACGCCGAACGCCTCGCGGTCGAGACAGCGGAACGCATCGAGCCCCGCATCTCCCAGGCGACATCTGAGCGTCTGTGTTCGTGGGGTTGGCTGGCATTGCACGGGGCCGCGGCGGCGGTCCGGAACAACCGCCCGGAGGAAGCCGAGGAAATTCGCCGAATTGCTGCTTCTGCCGCGTCCGCCCTGAGCAATCAGTCTGTCGAAACCGCGTGCCATGGTCGGAGTGGCAGGTTCGATTCGACCATCGTGGAAATGAAGGCTCTGGAGGACGAGCTGATCAAGAAGGACGGGGACCCGTACAAGGTCATCGAGAAATCCACCGGGAAGGCGTTCCTCTCCGATCACGCCATGAAGCTCGCCAAGGTTCCTGAAACCGACAATGAGTGGAACCGGCATCGGCTGACAGTTGCGTCCGCCTACGTAATGGTCGGGGATCACGACAACGCAATGGATCGGCTAGTTGCGATCGAGTACAAAAACGCCGATTGGCTGACCCATCAACGCCCCGCCCTGGACATCGTGCGGACAGTCGTACAGCGACGTAAGCGGAAGCTCACCCGGGACATGCGCCGCTTGAGCGCTCTCCTGATGGTCGACGCGTAATTACCGCGCTCCGCAGTAGTTTCCGCCCCGCCGGAAGCGTCAGACGGGTGTGACTACTGCGAGGCGTGCAGCGTTGGCCGCCGATGCGCAGGAAGTACCGCCTTCCGCTCGTGTGACCAACTCCATTGCTCCCTAGGGTTGTTGCACCCAATTGCCACCAAAGACCCCCGCGACGCGCTGAACGTCCGGGGGCGTGGCCAGCAGCCTCAAGGGAGCTGATGACAGTGGTCATTATCCATACGATCGTGCGATGGGTGCTGGGTGTCTTACCGCCCGGGGAGGGGAAGCGCCGGGCGGGTGCTCGTCCGGCTCCCAAGGCCCCCGCGCAGCACCCGGGGACATCCCGTCCGGGTGCTGCGCGGGGGCGTGTGCCCCGGTCGCCCTACGGGGTCCACAAGCCGCTCGACGGGGCGGGTACGGCGTTGGTCCGGCCGTATGTGGTCGCTGCGGAGCGGGAGCGGGGCGTTCAGTACCGGCGCCGTGTGGCGCTGGTACTCGCTGCTGACTTCGGTGTCGACCTTGACCGGCGTGTGGTCGGTGCGGACCGGGGGACGGTGTGAGCGCGCCGTCCGGTCGCGCGGTCGCGCGGCGTGCCGGTCTGTTCTTCGGGTGGCTGTTGCGGCTGTTGCTGCCCCCTACCGGGCGTCGGCGGGCCGACCGGCCGCAGGTGTCCGGTCGGCCCGGCGCGGGAGTGCCCGGGGCGGCTCCGGTGACTGTCCTCCTGCCGCTGAGGGAGCGTGCGTGGTCGCCCGGGGAGGCGTGCCCCGAGGGGGACGACGGGATCGCCTGCGACGCGGGTACGGCGGTGCTGGTGCGGCCGTACTACCCGGCGGGTGAGGACGACCGTGCCCGGGAGCGGGAACGGGTCCGTGACTGGCAGGACAGCGAGCGGGAACGGTGGCGTCGGCACGCGCTCGCGTTCACGCTGCGGAGGGCCGCTGAGGGCTCGGTGCGTGCAGTATGTGCGGACGCGTCCACACCCAAGACGATGCCGGGGGGTGGCCGGTGGTCTCGCTGATCAAGGCGGGCCGGTCCGTGCTCCCGCCCCACAGGTGCGGCGCGCGAGCCGTGATGCCGGTCGACCTGATCGCGATCATGTTCGTGTCGGTCGGGGATTCCAGCGCCCCGGACACCGTTCAGCCCTCCCTGCGGTGCCGCCTTCAGGAGCATTCCGGGGGCCGTCATCACGCCTTGGTGTGGGAGCTGGACGACGCCGGTGACGGGGAGGTGTGGGCCCTGTGGGCGAAGGGCTGTCCACCCGACATGTTCCGTGTCGTCCCCGACTGCAACACCCCCTCCGGGCCCACCGCCCAGGACACGGTGTGCAGCCTGTTCGCCGGTCACCGGGGGTGCCACACCTTCGAGTACACCGACCCCCTACAGGACGCCCTCACCAGCGATCCGGAGTTCCGGCGCGCAGCCCGGCGGATGCAGAAATTGATGGCCCGTCACATCCCCCGGCAGCCGTCCGGGGACGACGACGGCGGGGAGGTGGAGGCGCGGTGAACGCCGGTACGCCACCCGCCCCGGGCGCCTCGCGTCTGACGATCGAGACGTACCGGGTCCGCCCGGACGGCGAACGCGTCGACCGCACCCCGGTGATCGTCTACCGGCCCGGTGAGATGCGCCCCTGCGGGATCGGCACCCGCCGCTGGCCGCCGTGCCGGTGCCCGCGCTGCCGGACCGGTGACGGTCCGCCGGGACCCTGGTAGCGGCCCTGTGATCGCCCCTCCGCCCGGTGGACAGGAAGGACCCTGGCGGAGGGTGCGCCAACCGCCGTCCGCCCCATGCCGCATCGGCTCCCCCCGATGGGGCGGACGGCCCCTGAACGGCCCCCACAGCGACCGCTGGAACTCAAGCGCTGTGGGGGCCGTTTCTCATACCGAGGAACGTCCGGTCCCCGGACCGTCGCCCTGCTCGTTGGCCTCTTGCAGCGCGACCGCGGTGATGCCGTCGCGCACGAGGGTGATCTCCCGGTCCTCCCGGTCGTAGAGTCCGCGCGTGCTCAGGTAGTCCGCGCCCCCCTGGGTGACCACCAGGGCCCCGACATCACACCGCCACCGTGTCCGCCGACTCCTTCACCCACCGCTCCAGCCGGTCCACGAAGTCCGCGCCGCGTGCGGCCCAGTCCAGTTCGGCCAGCGCCGCGTCCCGGCCGCGTTCGGCCGAGCCGAGCCGCAGATCGGCGTCGGTGCGCAGCCGCCGTACCGCCATCGCGGCGGCGGCCGGGTCCTCGTAGGGGACGACCAGGCCGCAGCGGTGGCGTTCCACCAGGTCCGCGGCGAGCGGGTTGGGGGTGGTGACCACGGGCACGCCGTGGGCCATGTACTCGACGACCTTGGTGGGCCGGGAGTGCCGGTAGTTCGGCTGGTCGTGGAGGAGGGACAGCCCGGCCAGCGCGCCGGAGAGCAGGGCGAGGGCGCGGTCGTTGGACTGGTAGCCGTGCCAGCGCAGTACGCCCTCGCGGTCGGCGGCGGTGAGCGCGTCGCGCACGTCGGGGTCGGCGGCGCCGACGGCCTCCACCCGGACCTCGGGCGCCAGCAGCCGGGCCGTCTCGATCAGGTCGAGCGCCCCGCGCGCCCGGGACAGATGGCCCAGGTAGACGGCCCGGTCGGGGCCGGGCGGCGCCGGGTGCGCGCGCGGCACGACGGGCAGGTTGGGCACCACGGGGTGGGTCCCGCGGAACCGTTCCTGGTAGGCGTCCTCGGCGAGCAGCAGCCGTACGTGCCGTTCGGCGAGGCGTTCCGCGGTGCGGACGGCCGCCCGGAGCGGGGGGCGCAGCAGCGCGGGGACCCAGCGTTTCATCGCCAGCGCGGCCGAGGTGTCCTCGTGCACGTCCCACACCGTCACCGGGGCCCGGCCCGCGCGGCGCCAGCGGCGCAGGGTGCCGGGCAGGGCTAGCAGCAGCTCGGGGTCGTGCAGCAGCACCACGTCGACCTCGGGGCCGCGGTCGGCCAGCAGGGTGCGGGCGGCGCGCAGCGCGGCGCGGCGGTCCCGGCCCACCGCCCGGGGCAGGTCGAGGCCCTCGACGTCGGGGCGCGGGACGGCCCGGCGGGCGGCGAACGGGGCCGCGTACAGCACCTGGTGGCCGTGTTCGCGCAGGGTGGCGATCTGGCGGTGGAGGATGCGCGCGTCCTCGGGATGGTGGACGACGGTGACCACGAGTATCCGCATCAGAGCAGCACCTTTCGGCTCCCGGCGGGGCGGACGGGGGTCAGAGCACCTCGACACCGGGCCGGAAGATCCGCCCCTTGGTGTCGAAGAGCAGCCGGGCCGCGTCGGACAGGGCGGGCAGGTCGTAGGAGGAGTGGTCCTGGAGCAGGATGGTCAGGTCGTGTCCGGCGACCGCGGTCGCCGGGTCGTCCACCCGGGGCACCGGGACCCCGTCGATCGCCCACTCGGCCACATGCGGGTCGTGGAAGTACACCTCCGCCTCGCGCCGCCGCAGCAGCCGGGCCACCGGCACCGCCGGGCTCTCCCGCTGGTCGGCGATGTCCGGCTTGTAGGTGACCCCGAGCAGCAGCACCCGGGAGCCGTGCAGCGGCCGTCCGGCATGGTTGAGCAGGTCCTGCGCCCGGCGTACGACGTACTCGGGCATCCGGCGGTTGATCTCCTGGGCCAGCTCCACGAACCGGAACTCGTAGCCGAGCGAGGAGCGCACCTTGTAGGAGAGGTAGTTGGGGTCGATGGGGATGCAGTGGCCGCCGACGCCCGCGCCGGGCCGGAAGGCGTGGAACCCGAACGGCTTGGTGCTGGCGCAGCGGATGGCGTCCCAGAGGTCGACGCCCAGCTCGTGGCTGATCACCGCCAGCTCGTTGACCAGGGCGATGTTGACATGCCGGTAGGTGTTCTCCAGCAGCTTGGCCATCTCGGCCTCGCGGGTGCCCTTGGCCTGCACCACCTCGTCGACGAGCTTGCCGTAGAAGGCGACCGCGCGGGTGGCGCAGGCGGGGGTGGAGCCGCCGACCACCTTCGGGGTGTCGCGCAGTCCGAAGCCGGGGTTGCCGGGGTCGATGCGCTCGGGGGAGAAGGCGAGCGCGAAGTCGCTCCCGGCGCGCAGTCCGGAGATCCGTTCCAGCAGCGGGCGGACGACCTCCTCGGTGGTGCCGGGGTAGGTGGTGGACTCCAGGACCACCAGCGTTCCGGGGCGCAGCCGTTCCGCGACCGCCTCGGCGGCCGAGGTGACCGCGCTGAGGTCCGGGCCGCCGTCCGTGGTCAGCGGGGTCGGCACACAGATCACCACGGTCTGCGCCCGGCGCAGACAGTCGGGGTCGGTGTGCGCGGAGAACCCGGCGGCCAGCATCCGTCCGATGTCGTCGTCGGTGACGTCGTCCACATGGGAGCGTCCGGCGTTCAGCGCGGCGACGATCCCCGGGTCCAGATCCAGGCCGACGACCCGCAGGCCGACCGTGGCCGCCTCGCGGGCCAGCGGCAGTCCCACATAGCCGAGTCCGATCACCGCGAGTTCGGCGGTGGGTTCCGGGTCCTGGGACCGAGTGCTCCGGGCGACCTGCATGGCGTTCCTCCCCGTCCCGTGCCGGACCCGGCGGTCAGGCGTGGCGTCACCGGTGCGGGGCCCGCGCCTCAGACAGCGCCGAGGGCGCGGTACGCCGCACGGGTCGTCTCGGCGACCCGAGTCCAGGTGCGGTCGCGGGCCACCAACTCGCGCGCCGCCGCTCCCCAATCCAGTCGATTAAGACGGTAATACATATTTTCAATACCTTCTGCCCACAAATGGGGTGAATCGGGCGGGATGAGGAGGCCGGTCCTGCCCGGCTCCACGAGTTCCCGGAGCGCCGGGAGGTCGCTGGCCGCCACCGGCAGCCCGCACGCCATCGCCTCCACCGGCTTCAGCGGGGTCACCAGCCGGTTCACCCGGGCATCGGTACGGGCCACCGCGAACAGGTCCAACGCCGCGTAGTACTCCCGCACTTGGGCGTGCGGCACCCGCCCGGTGAACAGCGCCGTACGGTCACCGAGCCCCAGCTCCCCGGCCAGCTTCTCCAGCGCCGCCCGCTCGGGACCGTCCCCCACGATCAGCAGCCGCACCGGCACCCCGCGCAGCCGCAGCTCGGCACCCGCATGGAGCAGCGTCCCGATTCCCTCGTGCGGCGCAATGGAGCCGACCGCGCCCACCACGAACTCCCCCGGCCCGATCCCCAGCCGCGCCCGCAGCGCCCGTCCGTCCGGCGGCGGCGCGAGGAACGCCTCGTCCACCGCGTTGGGCACCAGCAGCACCCGCTCCGGGTCCACTCCCCGCCCCACGATCTCCGCCTTCATCGCCGCGCCCAGCGTCAGCACCAGATCGGCCTCGGTCATACAGGACGTCTCCAGCGCGCGGCGCGCCAGATAGCTGGGGTCGTCCCGGGTGCGGCCGGGCGCCTGGGTCAGCCAGGTGTCCTCCAGGAAGCCCCGCACCTCGTACACCACCGGCAGCCCGTAGGCCGCGCGGAGCGCCAGCGCCACCCGGCCGTTGCCGTGGTCGGTCGCCGGATGCAGCACCGCCGGGCGCAGCCGCTCCACCAGCCGCCCGGCCAGCTCCGCGTTCCGCGCCAGCAGCGCCCGCTGCCCGTACGGCAGCCACCACGGCAGCAGCCGGTGCTGCGGCACCCCGCCCACCGTCACCACCGCACGGGTGTCCGGCGCCCCCTGCGCCACCGGGAAGCCGAGCCGGGTCACCACATGCGGATCGAGCCCCGCCGCCCGCTGCGCCTCGGCGATCTTCTGGGTGCGCACGGTGTACCCGGCGTGCTTGACCGGCAGCGCGTTGGTCACCAGATGCAGCACCCGCCCCGGCACCGGCCGCACCACCGCCCGGGGCGGCGGCGCGGGCACCCGGCGCCCGTCCGGCACCGCCGCCGGACCCGACGTGGCGGCCCGTGCCGCGAGCCGCCGCTCCAGCCCGCCCGGCGCCCCCGGCAGCAGCCGCGCCCCGAGCAGCGCGGCACGCGCGGGGTCATGGCGCAACTCGCCCCACGCCACGGAAGCGGCCAGACTGAGCGCACGAGGGGACGAAAAGCGCAAATACCCCAAGCGACGGAAACCACGCAAATGACTCGACATGCCGTCACGGTAGGCGGAAAGAGCGGAGAACGTACGACATGAACGGGCGCGTACTCCACGTCGTCGGCACCCGGCCGAACTTCGTCAAGGCCGCACCGGTCGTCGCCGCCCTGCGCGACGCGGGCTGCGACCAGGTCCTGGTGCACACCGGCCAGCACTACGACGAGCGGATGTCCGACATCTTCTTCCGGCAGCTCGCCCTGCCCCGGCCGGACACCGACCTCGGCGTCGGCTCCGGCAGCCACGCCCGCCAGACGGCCGAGCTGCTGATCGCCCTGGAGGGTGAGCTGACCGCCCGGAACCCGGCCCTGGTCGTCGTCTACGGCGATGTGAACTCGACCCTGGCCGCCGCCCTCGCCGCCGCCAAACTGGGGATCCCGGTCGCCCATGTGGAGGCCGGACTGCGCAGCTTCGACATGGCGATGCCGGAGGAGGTCAACCGGCGCCTGGTCGACCAGCTCGCCGAGCTGCTCCTCGTCACCAGCCCCGAGGCCATCGGCCACCTCGCCCGCGAGGGCGTCCCCGCCGACCGCGTCCACCTGGTCGGCAACCCGATGATCGACACCCTGCTCACCCACCTCGACCACTTCGACCCGGCCGCCGCCCGCGCCGCGCACGCCCTGCCCGAGCGCTACGCCGTGGTCACCCTGCACCGCCCCGCCAACGTCGACGACCCCGAGGCCGCCCGCGCCGCCGTGCACGCCCTCACCGAGGCGGCCCGGCTGATCGACCTCGCCGTCCCGCTGCACCCGCGCGGCCGGGCGGTCCTCGGGGAGGCCGGCCTGACCGGTGCCCCCGGCGTCCACGTCATGGATCCGCTCGGCTACGTCGAGTTCATGAGCCTGGTGCGCGGCGCCGCCGCCGTGATCACCGACTCCGGGGGCGTCCAGGAGGAGACCACCGTCCTCGGCGTCCCCTGTCTGACCCTGCGCACCACCACCGAACGCCCGGTCACCGTCACCCATGGCACCAACCGCCTGGTCGGCCCGAGCGAACTCGTCCCCGCCCTGCGCAAGACCCTCGACACCGCCCCGGACACCCGCCCCAGCGAGGGCCCGCCCCTGTGGGACGGCAAGGCGGGCCCGCGCATCGCACGGATCGTCACCCGCTGGCTGGACCACCATGCCTGAGCCCACGGCTCACAGGGACGCCCACCAGGACGCCCGCCCCGCCGCCCACCAGGACGCCCCCGCCGCCGCCCACGCCCGGCCCGCCGCCGACGCTCCCCCCGGCGCCCACGACAGCACCGCCGACCCCGACCACGCTCCCCCCGGCGCCCACGACAGCACCGCCGACCGCGCCTACTGGAACACCCGCCACCGCGACCACGACACCCTCGCCTCCGGCGGACACATCGGCCTCGACCGCCCCGGCAACGAGATCTTCTACGCGCTGCGGCTCGGCGCCCTGCTGCCGCTGATCGGCGACCTCGCCGACCCGGCCGCCCCCCTGTTCGTGCTGGACGCGGGCTGCGGCAAGGGCCACTTCGCCCGCGCGCTGGCCCGCTGCGGACACCGGGTGGACGCCTTCGACACCAGCGCCCAGGCCATCGCCCTGGCCCGCGCCGAGGGCGGCGGCCCCCGCTACTCCGTAGCCGCCCTGGACGAGTGGCGCGCCCCCTGGCTCTACGACGCAGTGCTCAGCGTGGACGTCCTCTTCCACGTCCTGGACGACGCGGAGTGGGCCGCCGCGCTGCGCAACCTCGCCTCCCTGGTCCGGATCACCGGACGGCTGATCGTCACCGACGAGAACCTCACCGCCCGCCGCCCGCGCGGCACGTACATCGTCCACCGCCCGGCCGCCGACTACACCGCCGTCCTCGCCCCCCTGGGCCTGCGCCACACCGGCTTCACCCCGTACGGCTTCCGGGAGAACGAGGTCGGCTTCCACGTCTTCACGAGGACCCGCTGATGCGTCTGACCGATCTGCTGCGCCCCCATCTCGACGGCGTCACCACCGTCCTGGACGCCACCCCCGGCGCCCTCGACCTGGAGCCCTACCTCCATCTTCCCGACGGCGTCACCCTGACCCGCGAGCCGCAGCCCGTCGGCGAGGGCGCCCTCGTCCTGCTCTCCTACGGCCCCGACACCCGGCTGCACGGCACCGAGTCCGATGTCGTCGCCGTCCTGGAGCGGATGCGCCCCGGCGGACGCGGCGTGCTCGTCCTCGGCCACCGGGGCCCCGACCTGCCCTACCACCGGCTGCTGGACGCCCTGGTCGCCCACCACTGCCAGGTGCTGCGGGCCGCCCCCCTCGACTACACCCATCTGCACGCGGGCGCCGTCTTCACTCGCACCGACGCACTGCTCCCGCCCGACGACTGGTTCGGCCGCCCGGTCCCCGCCGAGGGCTTCACCACCGCGCTGCGCATCGCCGACGAGTATGTCCTCGCCGACCTGGTCTCCCGCTCCCTGCGCGCCCGGGTCCTGGACCTGGAGAGCGCCGCCGAGGAGTTCGCGACCGCCGCCGGGGCCACCGGGCACGGCGACTCCCTCGCCGAACGCCTCGCCGCCGCCGAACGCGAGAAGGGCCGGCTCTCCGCCGCCCTGCGCGGCGCCCGCGACCGGGTCGATGTGCTCCAGGCCCGGGTGGCGATGCTGGAGGGCTCCACCTCGCTGCGGGTCGGCAAGGCCCTGGTCTCCGCCGCCCGCTCACCGAAGCGCGGCGCGACCCGGCTGCCGAGGGAGCTGTACGGGCTGTGGCGCGGCCGGACAGCCACACCCGGCCCCGCGAAACCGGCGCCCACCGCCCCCACCGGGTCCGCCGCCCTCGCCGAGGAGGTCCAGGACGGGCGGTTCCATCTCGCCCACCGCGCGTTCACCTCCACGCCCCGCGACCGGCTGGTCCTCGCGGGCGTCCTCACCGACGCCACCGCCACCGCGTTCGCCGCCGACGCCGCCGTCGAGCGGATGCTGCCGCACGACGGTGAGCTGATCGTCGCCCGCACCGACCCGGACGCGCTGCTCGTCCAGCTCACCGCCTGCACCGGGTACGGCCCCTGGGCGCACACCGGCACCGGCTTCGCCCCCGACCTCGACCGGCGGCTCGCCCAGATCCTCGCCGCCGCCAGGACGGCCGGCCGCGCCTGTGTGCTGTGGCGCGACGGCCCCGCCTCCGCCGCCCCGGGACTCGCCCGGTTCACCTGGGACGCCGTCCTCGACTCCGACACCGGCACCCCCCTCACCGCCCTCGACCCGGCCGCCGACGGCCGTGACCGGCTGCGCGAGGTGTTCCACAGCACCGGCACCCGGGTCCGGCTGGCCGCGCTCGCCCGCCGCGTCGGCGCCCCCGACCCGCTGGCCGCCCGCCAGGTCGCCGTGCTGGCCGACCCGCGCGACCGCGCCGACCTCGCCCGGCTCACCGCCCAGGTGCTGGACCAGCGCCACCGGCCCGCCGAGGTCGTCGTCCCCGACCCCGCCGGGCTCGGCGAACTCATCGCCGCCGGGGTCACCGTCCGTACCGGCGAGCCCCGCGCCCCCTGGGTCGCCGACTGGACCGACCTCACCGAGGACCGCCCGGACACCCTGCTGCTCGATCTGCTGTGCGCCCAGGAGTACTCCGGCGCCGACGCCGTCGGCTCCACCCCCGCGGGCGACGACTACACCTTCGTCCCCGAACTGCGCCCCCTGCTGGTCTCCCGGGCGCTGCTCGCCACCGGCGTCCCGCCCGAGCTGTGGGCACGCCGGGGCCACCGACTGTTCGCCTGCTGCGGAAAGGAGCCGGCATGAGCCGGGAAGAGACCGGCCTGGGCCGGGAGGAAGTCGGAGCGGGCCGGGAGGAGTCCGGCGCGGGCCGGAAGGAGTCCGGCGCGGGCCGAGGGGAAGTCGGAGCGGGCCGGGAGGAGTCCGGCATGGGCCGAGGGGAAGTCGGAGCGGGCCGGGAGGAGTCCGGCGCGGGCCGGAAGGAAACCGGCGCGGGCCGGGAGGAGCCGGGTGCGGGCCGAGGGGAAGTCGGCACAGGCCGGGAGGAAACCGGCGCCAGCCGGGAGGAATCCGGCACAGGCCGGGAGAGATTCGCGCCCGGCCCCCAGGGCGCGGCGCCCGTTCCGGCCCGGACCCTGAACGCCCTCGTCTACGGCGATGTCGACCTCAACCTCATCGACGGCTCCGCCGTCTGGGCCCAGTCCACGGTCCAGGCCCTGTCCGGCACCGGCTGCCGGACCCGGCTGGTGCTCAAGGCGCCGGTCCGCACCGGACGGCTGATCGACCCGCTGACCGGGCTGCCCGGCGTCCGCGTGGTCCGCCCGCACGACGAGGGACTTGTCCCCGGCGCCACCGACAAACCGCTCTCCCCGGTCCAGGCGTCCCGGCTGCTGACCCGGCTGGACGAGACCGACCCCTGCGATCTGCTGGTGCTGCGCGGCCGTCGGCTGGTCAGCCGGGTGGTCGCCGACGGCCGTTTCGACGGCCGGATCTGGGCCTATCTCACCGACATCCCGCAGTCCGCCGCCGAGCTGACCGAGGAGGCCCGCGCCGAACTGACCCGGATCGCCGAGGCCGCCCAGCGGCTGCTGTGCCAGACCGAGGAACTGCGCTGTCTGCTGGAGACCTGGGTCCCGGAGGCGGTCGGCAAGTGTGTGCTCAGCCCGCCCGCCGTCCCCGACCCCGGCTTCCCGGTCCCGGACCACGACCAGCCGCACACCCCCTTCCGGCTGGTCTACACCGGCAAGTTCGCCCCGCTGTGGAACACCCTCCCCATGACCCGGCTGCCCGCCCTGCTGGCCGAGCACGGCGTCCGGGCCGAACTGCACACCGTCGGCGACAAGATCCACGACGACCCCGGGGACCCCGAGTTCCGGCCCGCCATGGCCCGCGCCCTGAACACCACCCCCGGCGTCGAACACCACGGCGGACAGCCCCGCGAGACCGCCATGAAGATCGCCGCGGGCTGCGACCTGGGCCTCGGCTGGCGCGCCTCCGCGCTGGACGCCAGCCTCGAACTCTCCACCAAGGTCCTGGAGTTCGGCGCCCTCGGCCTGCCCGTCGTACTCAACCGCACCCCCGCCCACGAGGCCCTGCTCGGCGTCGACTATCCGCTCTACGTCCCCGGCCGCGCCACCCTGGACGACTGCGCCACCGCCATCGCCCACGCGGCACAGGACCCCGCCGCCCGGCGGCTGGCCGCCGAACGCTGCCGCGAGGCCGCCGACCGCCACACCCTCACCGCCGCCGTCGACCGCTGGCGCGGCCACCTGGAGCGGGCGTTCCCGCCCGCGCCCCGCGCGCTCGCCGACCGTCCCCGTCCGCTGCGGATCGGCGTCGCGGGCCACGACCTGAAGTTCCTCACCCGGCTCCTGGACCATTTCCGCGCGGTGCCCGGTCTGGAGCTGCGGATCGACGCCTGGCCCGCCCTCGCCCGGCACGACCCGGTGGCCAGCAGGGAACTCGCCGACTGGGCCGATGTGGTGGTCGTGGAGTGGTGCGGCCCGGCCGCCGTCTGGTACAGCCGCCACAAGCGCCCCGGCTCCCGGCTGATCGTCCGTCTGCACCGCTTCGAGCTGGACGCCGCCTGGCCCCGCCAGGTCGCCATCGACCACGTGGACCGGGTGATCTGCGTCAGCACCTACTACGCCCGCCGCACCCTGGAACACACCGGCTGGCCCGAGTCGAAGGTCGTCGTGGTGCCCAACTGGGTCGACACCGACCAGCTCGACCGGCCCAAGGCGCCCGGCGCCCGCTTCCGGCTCGGCATGATCGGGATCGCGCCCAGCCGCAAACGGATGGACCTGGGCCTGGACGTGCTGGAGGCGCTGCGCGCCCGCGACCCCCGCTGGCACCTCGCCATCAAGTCCAAGCCGCCGTGGGAGTACTGGTGGATCTGGAACAAGCCCGAGGAGCGCGCCCACTTCGACGCGGTGCTGCGCCGGATGCAGACCTCGCCGCTGCTGACCGGCGCGGTCACCTTCGACGGCTTCGGCGCGGACGTGGCGGGCTGGCTGCGCCGGGTCGGCCACGTCCTGTCCACCAGCGACGACGAGAGCTTCCACCTAGCCCCCGCCGAAGGCATGGCATCCGCCGCCGTCCCCGCGCTGCTGCCCTGGCCGGGCGCGGACGAGATCTACGACCGCCGCTGGATCCACTCCGACCCGCGGGCGATGGCGGACGCCCTGGAGGGGCTCGGCGACGACGGCTGGCGGACGGCCGGACAGGAGGCCCGCACCCAGGTACGGGAGCACTTCTCGCTGGACCGGGTGGCCCGGCAGTGGACGGACCTCCTGCTGACCGGCCAGGTGTCCGCCCCGGCGTCCGTCTAGTCGACCGGGATGCGTTCCACGGACCCGGCCGGTGGAGCCGTCACCGCTCCGGCCGGGTCCACCGGCTTGACGACCCGGAACGCGAACTGCCCGCAGTACGTCAGCTTGCGAAGATTGACCAGCGCGGTCTGCCGTCCGGTCCGCCGCCCCCAGTCGTCGATCTCGGAGTTCATCGGCGACTCCTCGCTCCAGTAGCGCCCGTACCGGGACTTCCCGTCCGCGCGGTAGGACCGCATGATCAGCGTCACACCGTCCAGCGAGGGCCGGATCTCCGCCAGCCGGAGCCCGGCCTCCTCGACCAGCACCCGGAACCCGTACGGCGTGTAGTTCCACAGGCTGAAGGAGTGGTACGGCTCGAACTGCGAGGTGGAGCCGATGAAGGTGCCGCCGGGCCGCAGCACCCGGGCGATCTCGCCCAGCAGATCACGCGGCCGGGCCACATGCTCGAACACCTGGTGGGAGTAGATCAACGGCAGGCTGTCGGTACGGAACGGCAGCCGGACCCCGTCGTAGTGCACCACCGGGTCGCCGCCCGGCAGATGCTGCCGGGCCTCCGGGGAGTCCCGGATGTCCACCCCGATCCAGCGGACCGCCGGGTCGTGCCGTTTGAAGTGCGCGGCGGACGCGCCCTTTCCGCAGCCCAGGTCCACCACCGCGCGGGGGGCGCCGGGCGCGGCCATGACCTGGTCGACGTAGTAGCGGGAGGTCACCTGACGGGCGTGGTCGCCGGGGATGCAGTCCTTCAGAAGGTCCCAGAGGGTCGCCATGCGGCGAGGCTACGGCACCATCCGCCGCAGCAGATCGCGCAACACCAGCCGCTCGTCGGCGCTCAACCCGGCCAGCGGTTCCCGGGCGAACCGGAGGGACTCGCGCAGCCCGCGCGCCACCCGCAGCCCCTCGTCCGTGGCCGCCGCCAGCTTCACCCGGCGGTCGGCGGGGTCGGCGCGCCGCTCGGCCAGCCCCCGGGACTCCAGCCGGTCCACTATCCCGGTGACGTTCGACGGCTCGCACTTCAGCCGGTGGGCGATCCGGCGCATCGGCAGCGGCTCCAGCGCCAGCAGGCTGAGCAGCTTGGCCTGGGCGCCGGTCAGCGCGTGCTCTGCGGCGGCCTCCTCGTACTCCTCGTGGTAGCGGGCCACGAGACCGGCGATCAGCTCGACGACCTCCAGGGTCAGCGGGTCGGCGCGGTGCGGGGTGGCGGACGGGGTGCCGGACGGTGTGGCCATGGAGTCCAGAGTAGCGCTTTACTTGACAGCATGAAATATTAAAGCCCATTGTTGTTTCATCACCTGAAGTATTAGTCCCGCACGGCAGCGATCCCGGAAGGCCCAGCCATGACCGACAACGCCCCCACGCTCCCCGCCACCAGCCGCGAATGGCACCTGCTCAGCCGCCCCGTCGGCTGGCCGAAGCCCGAGGACTTCGCCCTGGTGGAGGCGGCGGTCCCGGCCCCCGGCGAGGGCCAGGTGCTGGTCCGCAACCGCTATCTCTCCGTCGACCCGTACATGCGCGGCCGGATGAGCGCCGCCAAGTCCTACGCGCCCCCCTACGCCCTCGGTGAGCCGATGCTCGGCGGCGCGGTCGGCGAGGTCGTCGCCTCCCGTGCCGAGGGCCTCGCCGTCGGCGACCATGTCCTGCACTTCGAGGGCTGGCGCGAGTACGCGGCCGTGGACGCCACCAGTGCCGTCCGGGTCGACCCGGCCGCCGCCCCGCTCCCGGCGTACCTCGGTGTCCTCGGCATGACCGGGCTCACCGCCTACGCCGGGCTGCTGCGGGTCGCGGACATGCAGGAGGGGGACACCGTCTTCGTCTCGGGCGCGGCCGGGGCCGTCGGCAGCCAGGTCGGGCAGATCGCCCGGCTCAAGGGCGCCGGCCGGGTCATCGGCTCGGCGGGCTCCGACGAGAAGGTGAAGCTGCTGCTGGACGAGTACGGCTTCGACGCCGCCTTCAACTACAAGAACGGCCCGGTCGCCGAGCAGCTCGCCGCCGCCGCCCCCGACGGGATCGACGTCTACTTCGACAATGTCGGCGGCGACCACCTGGAGGCCGCGATCGGCGCCCTCAACCTGGGCGGGCGGATCGCGATCTGCGGCGCGATCTCCGTCTACAACGCCACCGAGCCCGCCCCCGGCCCGCGCAACCTCGCCCGGCTGATCCAGATCCGCGGCCGGATCGAGGGCTTCCTCGTCAGCGACCACTACGACCTCCAGCCGCGGTTCGTCCAGGAGGTCGGCCCCTGGGTCGCCTCGGGAGACCTGAAGTACGGCGAGACCGTGGTCGAGGGCGTGGAGAACACCCTGGAGGCGTTCCTCGGGGTGCTGCGGGGCGACAACACCGGGAAGATGATCGTCGCGCTGTAGCCCCGCTGCCCTTCTGTGGATTTCCGGTATCCGGTAACTTCTTTCCGAAACCGCTCGGGATCGTGGGCGCGAGTCCCGGGCGGACCCGAGGAGGAAGAACCCGTATGCCCATCCAGCAGTCCGACGTCCTCTACACCGCCGTCGCCACCGCCCAGAACGGCCGTGACGGCCGGGTCGCCACCGACGACGGCAGGCTCGACGTGCTCGTCAACCCGCCCGAGGAACTCGGCGGCAGCGGCGCGGGCACCAACCCGGAGCAGCTGTTCGCCGCCGGGTACAGCGCCTGCTTCCAGGGCGCGCTGGCCGTCGTCGCCCGCAAGCGCGGCGCGGACGTCTCCGGCTCGACCGTCACCGCGAAGGTCGGCTTCGGCAAGAACGCCGAGGGATTCGGCCTCCTGGTGGAGATCTCCGCCAGCGTCCCGGACACCGACCCCGACACCGCCAGGGCGCTCCTCGCGGAGGCCCACCAGGTCTGCCCCTACTCGAAGGCGACCCGGGGCGACATCACGGTGACCCTGACCTGACGGCAGCAGAAAAAAGGGGGGGGCCGCGGCCGACCAGCCACGGCCCCCTCTCCTTCCTGGTGACCGGCGGTCAGCTACCGCCCGCCCCCGCTCCCGCCATCGCGAACAGCGCCCGTCCCACCTGCGCGAACTCGCCCTTCGGGTGGTCCCGGAACAGCGGCTCGGTACCGAACAGCACCGCACCGCGCCCGCTGACCACGGACGCCTTCTGGGCCGCCTCGCCCGGACCGCCGCCGCCGTCCGCCCGCGCCCGCCAGTGCCCGGACACCAGCGGCGCGCCGCCGCCGTACGACTGCTCCACCCGCACCCCGGCGCCCAGCCCGGTGAACCACATCGGCCCGTACACGAAGGCGTGGTCCGGTGATCCGGCCGTCAGCGGGCCCGAGTTGACCACCCGCACCACTCCGTTGGCGTCCCCGTCGGCCGCGACCGGGGTGACCGGCAGCAGCCCGGCGGCCGTGTTGAGCGCGGCCCCGGCCCCGCCCCGCCCGACCAGACCGTGCCCGGCGAGGAAGGCGCCCAAAGCGTCCCGCGCGGCGGGCGTCAGCCGGGCGTGGTCGAGCCCGGCCGACACCGACAGCACATCCACCGAGGACCAGTCGAACCCGGCGTTCAGCACGGCCGTCGACACCGGTGTCACCGCGAAGCCCATCTCACGCAGCGCGAACAGCTCGCCCGAGGCCACCGCGGCGGCCACCCGCACCGGCCGCAGCACCGCGCCGCCCCGCTCCTTGGTGGAGCGGAACACCACCCCGTGGGCGTCGGCCACCGCGCGGACCCGCTCCCGGGCCGAGCCCGGCACGACCGCGCCGCCGCCGTCGTGCGAGCGCCGCACCTCGACGCCCCGCCGCAGCAGCTCGTTGAGCGCGGCGACCTCCCGCGGATCGTCCAGCCGCAGCTCCAGGTTCCCGTACCGGCCCACCGCGGCGACCGGCGCCGCCGCGTCCACCGGCCGCGGCGACCCGCCGTGCGGCCGGTCGGCCGGGGTCACGGTCGCGCCCCACAGCCGCCCGAGGCTCCAGCCGGAGATGTCGTACATCGCCGACACCTTGCCGCTGATGTCCCGGCCGTCCGCGAGCAGCGCGTTGACCAGCCCCCGCTTGGGCTGCCGCATGTCGACGACGTACGACCCGGCGGGGTACGTGGTGCGCCCGGCGCGGAAGGAGTGCCGGGCGCGTTCGACCTCGACACCGTTGGCGAGGAGATGGTCCACCAGCCGGGCGGCGGCCGTCGCGGAGCGCTGGGCGCCGCCCGCCGGGACGATGTACGCGCCCGGGAACCGGACCGTGTACACGTCCTCGGGCCCGATCCCCGGCACCCCGGGCACGGTCCGCTCCGACACCGGCACCTGCGCCGCCCCGGCGGCACCGCGCCGGAACACCTCGATCTGATCGGCGATCAGGGACGCCCGGCGCTCCCGCACATACTCCAGGGTGGCGTCCAGCGCGGCCCCGGCGACGGCCACGTTGACCGCGGAGCGGCGCCGCAGCTCCGCCACCGGCAGCGTGTTGTACGCCGCGTTGTTGACCTGGAGGGGTATCTCCACGGTGTGCGCGGCGACCGCGCCGTGGAAGGCCGCGTACTGCGGGGTGAAGATCGGCGGCCAGTCGTCCCAGCCCTCCTCCTGGTCGCGGAACGGTATCTGCGCGGGCCGTACCCCGTCCCGTCCCTCCGTGTAGCCGAGCCCGTTGACGGCGGACTCCATGCCGAGCGCGTTGGCGTAGGTGTGCTTGAGGAACAGGTCGTACTCGTAGTTCTCGCCGTGCGGCGGGGTCGTCGGCTCGATCAGCGTGCCGTTGACATAGCCGTGCAGATCCAGCAGCACGGCCGGCTGCTTCTCCAGCATGATCTGCCGCATCGCCCGGGTCTCCGGCTGCGAGGCCGTCACGAAGTCCCGGTTCAGGTCGAACCCGTTGCCGTTGGCCCGGGTGCCCGCGATCCGGCCGTCCGGGTTGGCCGTGATGTTGAAGTACAGCCGGGAACGGCCGAGCAGCTCCCCGGTGCGGGCGTCGTTGGCCCGCGCGAGCCGCTCGATCAGCTTCAGGGAGGCGTCCGTGCCCTCCCACTCGTTGCCGTGGATGTTGGAGTTGAGGAAGACCGGCGTCTTGTACGCCGACCTGACCGCCTTGTCCTTCGCCGCCCGCGCGGGCTCCCGCTCGATCAGCTCCCGCAGCCGCTGCTGCTCCCGGGTCTGCCGGGCGCTCTCCGGCGCGGTCACGGTGACCAGATACAGCCGGTGCCCCCCGGCCGACCGCCCGGCCACCTCCACACTCACCCGGTCCCCGATCTCCTGGAGCGCGTTGAGCCGCTCCGCGATGCCGTGGTACGGGATCAGCCCCAGCTTGACCGACCGGTCGTCCGGGTTCACCGGGTCGGGCGTGAGCCGCTGTTCGCGGGGATAGCCGCGCGCGGAGCCGCCGAGTTCGGCGACCGGCGCGGTGAGCGCCTGCCGGGCCGCGTCGGCGGGGGAGCGGCCGAACGCCTCGTCGGTGGTGCCGCCGTCCCGGACGGGGGGCGGCGGCGGAGCCGAGTCGGCCCCGGCCGGGCCGGTCAGGAACAGGGAACCGCCCGTCGCGAGGGCGAGGGCGGCGATCAGTACGGCCCTGCCGGGCCGGGGTCTGGCGGGGCTGCTTTCCGTGGTGCGCACGCAGTACCTCCTCCGGTCTTCCTGAGATCGGTACGGCGAGATCTACCCGTTCGGACCAGCCGCAACAAGAGGGCGGTACCGACCCGCCCGCCCCGGCCGCCTCCGCACGGCCCCCGTTAGGCTTCGCCCATGCATGATCTCGGGGTGGGTTTCGGCTATCTGATCAAGGGCCAGCGCTGGATGGCCGGACACGGCAGGAGTTACGGCTTCGGACTGATCCCGGGCCTGGTCACCCTGGTGCTCTACGCGGCGGCGCTGGTCGCGCTGGCGCTGTGGGGCACGGACTTCGTCGCCTGGGCCACCCCGTTCGCCGACGACTGGGCGAGCCCCTGGCTCGGACTGTTCCGCGGCTTTGTGACGGCGGTCCTGTTCGCCCTCGCCCTGCTGCTCGCGGTCCTCACCTTCACCGCGGTCACCCTGCTGGTCGGCCAGCCCTTCTACGAGAGCCTCTCCGAGCGGGTCGACCGCGATGTCTCACCCGACGGCACGGCGCCCGAGTCCGGTCTCCCGCTCTGGCGCGAACTGTGGATCTCGGCCCGCGACAGCCTGCGCATCCTGGTCCGCGCGCTGATCTGGGCGATGCTGCTCTTCGCCCTCGGCTTCATCCCGGTCGTCGGGCAGACCGTGGTCCCGGTCGTCGGCTTCTTCGTCACCGGCTTCTTCCTCACCGAGGAACTCGCCGCCGTCGCCCTCCAGCGCCGCCGCGTCGACCTCCGCGCCCGCCTGACCCTGCTCCGCTCCCGCAAGCGCCTGGTCTGGGGCTTCGGCACCCCGCTCGGCCTCGCCTTCCTGGTCCCGTTCGTGGCGGTCTTCCTGATGCCGGGCGCGGTGGCCGGCGCCACGATGCTGGCCCGGGACCTGCTGGGGGAGGGCTTCAAGGACGACGAAGGGGACGCGGGGGACGAAGAGAACGGGGCGGCCGAGCGCTCGGCCAAGCGCACCCCCGCCCCATAGCTCCCCCCGCGGCGCTCAGCCCCCCGCCCCCACCGCAACCCCCACGATCGCCCGCACCTGCGCCACGATGTCCGCCCGGTTCTGCTCGAACACCGGGTCGGTCACCTCCGCGGTGTTCCCCGCCCCGAACTCCAGCACCGGGGTGTGCACATGTCCGCCCGGCAGTGTGGCGCCGAGGCCCAGCCGGTCCCGCAGCAGCGTCGCCCGGTAGGCGATCTCATTGGAGAGGTAGTTCCCGCCGCCGCCCGACCGGGCCGCCGACCCCGGCGTCGGACCGCCGGGCCGCACCACGGGGGCGCTCTCCCCGGCCGGTATCTCCGTCACCGAGGTGTTGTCGAGCACCGGGAACCGCCCGGTCCCGGCCGCCGTGATCGCCGCGTACGGCAGGGTCGTCGACGTCCACTGCGGCTGTGAGCCGGGGTCGGTCACCGGGACCGGTCCGGCCGTCCCGGTGTTGAGGTTGTCGCCGGTGCCGCCCCGCCAGGCCCCGTTGGTCCGCTCGATGTCGAACCGTCCGATCCGGCCCTGGCTGACCGTGGCGAACAGATCGACCTTCCCGAGCACCGGTCGCAGGGTCCGCTCCACCATGCCGTCGGCGAAGTCCGCCCAGCGCACCGGGAACACCGCCGTCTCGACCCGGGCGGGTCCGGCCGCCGTCTCGATCACCGTGCCGTCCAGCGCCAGCGCGCCCGCCCCGGACGGGTTGGAGATCCGGACGTCCCGGTCCAGCGTGAACGGGTCGAACCCGGTCACCAGCACCCGCCTGACCTTGTCGCCCTTCGGGTACCGCAGATCGTCCTGGCCGCGCGAGCCGCGCTCCAGGAGCCCCAGCAGCCGCTCCCGCCGCTCGTCCGACAGGGCGAACTCCGGGGTCCAGGCGCGTACTTCCCGGGTCATCGACAGCCGCGCCCAGTACAGCGGTCGGTCGTCGGCCCGGCTCAGATCCCCGCCGGCCGGTCCCCGCCCCTGCGCCCGGTCCACGGCCCGCTCCCACAGAGCCGACCCTTCCCGGACGACGATCCGCGCGGCCTGCGCGTACGACCGCGCCCGGGACAGCTCACGGGTCAGGCGGGGCGCGGCGGAGTCGAAGCCGGAGCGGCGCAGGATCTCCTGCGGCACCGCCCGGTCCAGCCGGAGTTCCTCCACCGTCGGCGGCGCGGCGGCCCCGGCGGGTTCGGCGGCGGAGGCGGGGAGCGTGGGAGCGGCGAGCGAGGCCAGCAGGACGACGGCGAGCGCGCCGCCGCGGACAGCCAGGGATCTCAAGGTACTTCGGTCCTTCCGTCGCAGTGGGGTGCGAGGCACCGGAAGGCCGCAGTATCGCGTGACAGGAGCGACCCTGGCCAGAGGCGTTACCCAGCCGACTCCCGCCCGGGGCCGGGGTCTTCGCCGAGCAGCGCCAGGAAGTCCCGGAACGCGCCCGGCATGTCGACCGACTCCGGGTCCAGCAGCCACTGGTACTGGAGCCCGTCCATCACCGCCACCAGCAGCGGCGCGGTCCGCTCCGGCGTCAGCCCGTTGGGCAGCCGGTCGCCGTACTCGGCGCGCAGCGCCGCCGCCATCGCGGCCCGCACCCGGGTGTAGCGGCCGGTGAAGTAGGCGCGCGCCGGATGCCCCTCGGTGACGCTCTCGCCGAGCAGCGCGCTGAAGGTCTGGATGATCCCGGGGCGCATCGCGTTGTACTCGACCAGCGCGGTCAGCAGATCCATCCGCCAGCGGCTGTCCGGCAGCGCGTCCCACTGGTCCCGCTCCTTGAGCACCGCGACCAGCAGCGCGTCCTTGGTCGGGAAGTAGTGCAGCAGCCCCTGCTGGGTGAGCCCCACCCGCTCGGCGACGGCGGCCAGGCTGGCGCCCCGGTAACCGCGCTCGGCGATCACCTCCAGAGCGGCCCGGACGATCTCCGCCCGCCGCTCCTCGCTCCTGACCCTGGCACTCATGCGGTCACCGTACGGCATACCCGACCGAAGATAACAGCCATATAACAAAACCTACCGACCTACAGGTGACGGATGCACGATGGAAGGACCAGACACACGCGACGAGGAGGCAGCCCCATGGCGACGACCACCGAGGGAACCGGACGGACCGGCGAGGACCAGGGCGCCGCGGGCGCCGCGCCCGGCCCGGACCAGGCCCGCGAAGCCGCCGTGGGCGCCGCGCTCGCCGCGCTCGACCTCGACACCAAGGCCCGGCTCCTGGCCGGTCACGACATGTGGACGCTGCCCGCCCTCCCGGAGATCGGCCTCGCCCCGCTGGTCCTGTCCGACGGCCCCATCGGCGTACGCGGTCTGAGCTGGAGCGCCGACGACCCGTCCGTCGCCCTGCCCTCCCCGACCGCGCTGGCCGCCACCTGGGACCCGGACCTCGCCGAACGCGCCGGGACCCTGCTCGCCCAGGAGGCCCGCCGCAAGGGCGTGCACGTGCTGCTCGCCCCGACGGTCAACCTGCACCGCTCACCACTCGGCGGACGCCACTTCGAGGCGTACAGCGAGGACCCCCACCTCACCGGCCGGATCGGCACCGGATACGTCCGGGGCGTGCAGTCCGGCGGTGTCGCCACGACCGTCAAGCACTTCGTCGCCAACGACGCCGAGACCGACCGCTTCACGGTGAACAACCTGATCGGCGAACGGGCCCTGCGCGAGCTGTACCTCGCCCCGTTCGAGGCGATCGTGACGGACGCCCGCCCCTGGGGCATCATGACCGCCTACAACTCCGTCAACGGCCCCACCATGACCGCCCACCACCACCTGGTCCAGGAGGTGCTGCGCGGCGAATGGGGCTTCGACGGGGTCAATGTCTCCGACTGGACGGCCGCCCGCGACACCGTCGCCGACATCACCGGCGGCCTGGACCTCGCGATGCCCGGCCCGAAGACCGTCTACGGCCCGGCCCTCGCCCAGGCCGTGCGCGACGGCGCGGTACCGGAGGCCGCCGTCGACGCCGCCGTCCGCAATGTCCTGCGGCTCGCCGCCCGCGTCGGCGCCCTCGCCGGTGCCGAACCCGCCGTCACCGCGCCGCCCGCCCCCGTCGACGGCGAGGCACTGGCCCGCGAGATCGCCCACCGCTCCTTCGTCCTGGTCCGCAACGAGCCCCGCCCGTCCGGCCCCGCCCTGCCGCTGCGCCCCGGCACCACGGTCGCCCTGCTCGGCGCCGCCGCCCGTGACGCCCGCATCCTCGGCGGCGGCTCCGCCACCGTCTTCCCGTCCCGGACCGTCTCCCCGCTCGACGGCCTCACCGCGGCCCTCCCCGAGGGCGCCCTCACCTACGCCGTCGGCGCCGACCCCAGCACCGAGCTGGGCGTCGCCGACCGCGGCTTCACCCTCAGCGCCGTCTGCCGCGACGCCCGGGGCGAGATCCTCGCCACCGCCTCAGCGCCCAGCGGCCACCTCCAGTGGACGGACGGCGACCTGCCCGAGGGCGTCACCCACGAGCGGCTGCACACCGTCGAACTCACCGGCACCTACCGCCCGCGCGAGAGCGGCACCCACACCTTCGGCATCCGCGGCGCGGGCGCCTTCACCCTCACCGTCGGCGGCCGGACGTACTTCGACGACGTCCAGGCGCCCGGCGAGGGCGACCCCTTCGCCGCGTTCTTCGGCTCCCCGGTGCCGCACGCCGAGATCCCCCTCACCGCGGGCGACCCCGTCGAGGTCTCCCTCACCCAGGTCGTCGCCCTGCCCGACGACCTCCCGGTGAAGCTGATCACCTTCTCCCTCACCCACCAGGAGCCGGTGCGCGACCCCGCCGAGCTGATCGCCGAGGCCGCGGCGGCGGCCCGCGCCGCCGACACCGCCGTCGTGGTGGTCGCCACCACCGACGCGGTCGAGTCCGAGGGCTTCGACCGCACCTCCCTCGCCCTGCCCGGCCACCAGGACGACCTGGTCCGCGCGGTCGCCGCCGCCAACCCGAACACGGTGGTGGTGGTCAACGCCGGGTCCCCGGTCGAACTGCCCTGGCGCGACGAGGTGGCCGCGATCCTGCTGACCTGGTTCCCCGGCCAGGAGGGCGGCGCCGCCCTCGCCGACGTCCTCACCGGCGCCCAGGAACCCGGCGGCCGGCTCCCCACCACCTGGGGCGCCCTCGCCGACGCCCCCGTCACCGAGGTCACCCCCACCGACGGCACCCTCGCCTACACGGAGGGCGTCTTCATCGGCTACCGCGCCTGGGAACGCGCCGACCGCGTCCCCGTCTACCCCTTCGGCCACGGCCTCGGCTACACCACCTGGGCGTACGAGACGATCGAGACCGACGGCGGGACGGTCACCGTCCGGGTCCGCAACACCGGCGACCGCCCCGGCCGTGAGACCGTCCAGCTCTACCTCGCCCCCACCGCCCCCGACCCGGACCGCCCGGCCCGCTGGCTGGCCGGTTTCACCACCGTCGAGGCCGCCCCCGGCGCCACCGCCGAAGCGGTGATCGCACTACCCCGCCGCGCCTTCGAGAGCTGGGACGAGCGGACCGCCGCCTGGTCGTTTGTGAAGGGTTCGTACGAGATCCAGGCCGGGCGTTCGATCACCGACCGAATGCTCTCGGTCACGACTACTGTCTGATCGAGGACGATTCGTCCCACCGAGCAGCCCCGGCCCGGAACCTGACACCCGGGCCGGGGCTCATCTCTGCTCCCCTCTGCCCCCTCTGCTCCCCTCGCGATCAGCGCGCGCCGAAGCCGTACACCGTCTCCGAGCGGAACACCTCGCCCGGACGCAGCACGGTGTCGGGGAACTCCGGCCGGTTCGGCGAGTCCGGGAAGTGCTGGGTCTCCAGGGCGATCCCGGCGCCGGGCGCGAACGGCTCACCGAGGTGGTCGGCGGTGTAGAGCTGGATGCCCGGCTCCGTCGTCGCCACCGTCAGAAACCGCCCGGACACCGGGTCGGACAGCTCCGCGACCCCCACCGGCTCGTCCGTGACCCCCTTGTCGAGGACGAGATTGTGGTCGTACCCCGGGCCGGTCTCCCGGCCCCCGCGAAAGTCGAACCGGGTCCCGTCGACCGGCTCGACGCCCGTCGGGATCTGGTCCGCGCCCACCGGCAGATAGCGCGAGGCGGCGACCCGCAGCCGGTGCCCGCCCGCGCTGCCCGAACCGGCAAGGTTGAAGTAGCTGTGCTGGGTCGGGTTCACCGGCGTCGGCGCGTCGGTGACCGCCTCGTACGCCACCCGCAGCGCCCCGTCCGCGTCCAGCGAGTACGTCACCGCGATCTCCAGCCGCCCCGGATAGCCCTCCTCGCCATGCGGACTCACCCGGCTGAGCCGTACCCCGTGCGGCACCGGCTCGCCGTCCCACACCCGCTTGTCGAAGCCGCGCTCCCCGCCGTGCAGCGCGTTGCCCGCGTGATTGCGGGCCAGGGCGTACGTCAGCCCGTCCAGCGGGAACCGGCCGCCCGCGATCCGGTTGGCGTACCGCCCCACCAGCGCGCCGAAGTACGGCCCCGGGTGCGCCAGATAGCCGTCCAGATCCGCGAACCCCAGCACCACATCGACCCCGCCCGGCACCTCGATGGACTGCACGATCCCGCCGTACGACAGCACCCGCACCCGCACGCCAGCCCGCTCCAGGGTCCAGCGCCGCACACGGGTGCCGTCGGGAAGGGTGCCGAAGTGTTCGCTCATGATCGGAAGACTAGGGCTTCGCGGGACCGGGGCCCGTCCCCCCGCTCACCCCTTCTCGGCGGTGACCTCCCGGTACGCCAGCTCCGCCAGCCGCGCCTGACCGTCCTTGCTGGGATGGAACCAGTCCCACTGGCTCAGCTGGTCCGTGCCGAAGTCGTACCCGAACACCGCGCCTCCGTCGAACCGGCAGCGCTCGTCGTCCTCGCACACCGTCCGCAGCACCTCGTTGTACGCCCGCACCCGCTCCTGCACCGACTGGCGGCGGTCGGTCGCCGCCGCGTCCAGCGCGTCCGCGTCGCCCAGCATCGACGGACAGATGCCCAGCTTCCACACCTGCTTGCCCAGCGGGTTCGTCCGCCCCTCTGACCACAGCCGCAGCAGATCCGGCACGCTCGCCACATACAGCTGCGCCCTCGGCGCGCCCCGCCGCAGCGCCGCCAGCGCGTCCTTAAACGCCTGCCGGAACTCGACGACCGGCGTCATGTCCGCCACCGACTTCCGGCAGGCGTCGTTGGCACCCGCCATCACCGTCACCAACTCCGGCCGCCGGTTCGCCGCCTGGGCCATCTGGCCGGGGAGATCCGCCATCCGGGCGCCCGTCTCCGCGTAGTTCCAGCTGTGCGTGGCCGCCCGCGCGCTGCCCAGCAGCCGGACGGCGAGCGAGTCGACCTCCGGGCTGCTGCCCGTCGCCCAGGACACCTCGGGGCAGTCCGACAGGACCGTACAGGCGTCGAAACCGCGGGTGATGGAGTCCCCGACGGCGGCCACCGACGCCGGACTGACATCCCACCGCGGGGTCGGCTTCGGCGCGGGCTGCGCCTTGCGCTCCACCTCCGGCGCGCCCCCGTCCCCGCCCACCGCGTCACAGCCCGCCAGCCCGACGACGGCCGCCGTCACGGCGGCGAGCACCGCCAACGCGCCCGGACGCCGCCGCAAACCCTGCCCGATCCCCACAAAGCCCTCCTCGCGCGGTCACCGTCCCCACCTCATAAGAACGCGCGAGGGTTCCCGGTACCTGACACGGAACGCCATCCGCCCGCACAGGCGTCCTGCCGGGTGAATGGCGACGGTTTCCCGGCACCAGGACCGACGGTACGTCACACTCCTTGCGCCGCCGCACGGTAGCCTCGCCATCAAACGTGGCTGCCGGCCACCGCCGCTCAGCCGCCGCACATATTGTCCCGCTCAGCCCGGAGGTCCCGGTGACGACACGTGGAGTTCTGTACGTGCACTCCGCTCCGCGCGCGCTGTGCCCACACGTCGAGTGGGCCGTCGCCGGAGTACTGGGCACCCGCGTCAGCCTCGACTGGACCCGGCAGCCCGCCGCGCCCGGCACCTGGCGCTCGGAGTTCTCCTGGAAGGGCCAGGTCGGTACGGCCTCCAAACTCGCCTCGGCGCTGCGGGGCTGGCAGCTGCTGCGCTTCGAGGTCACGGCCGAGCCGTGCGCCACGGCGGAGGGCGAACGCTACAGCTGCACTCCCGACCTGGGCATCTTCCACGCCGTCACGGGCATCCACGGCGACATCCTGATCCCCGAGGACCGGCTGCGGGCGGCGCTCCAGCGCAGCGCGCGCGAGGAGACCGACCTGCCGTCGGAACTGGCCCGTCTCCTCGGCAAGCCCTGGGACGACGAACTCGAACCCTTCCGCTACGCGGGCGAGGGCGCGCCGGTCCGCTGGCTCCACCAGGTGGTGTGACCCCCACCGGGTTGTGTCTCGAGCGCGGCCGGGCGGTGTTCCGGGTGCGGCTGCGCCGCGGCCGTTCACACAGTTCCCCGCGCCCCTAGCAAAACGGCACGGTCGTATGTCGGGTGCGGGTGGGTGGGGGCTGGCCGCGCAGTTCCCCGCGCCCCTAAAAGCAGGGGCCGTCGCAACGCCGCTTCTTTAGGACACCGGCCGCCCGGACCAGGTGCTGCCGACGCCGTCGCACACGATCGGCCCGTTCTACGGGTACGCGCTG